>JAZURN010000030.1:0-30431 GCA_045606185.1 Ructibacterium sp. | reverse complement strand
ATCAGCGATGATGCCCTGAATTACCTTACCGCCGCTGCCGATAACCTCACGAATCTTATCAACCGGAATGGTCATGTTAATAATCTTGGGAGCGTAGGGGGAGAGTTCCTTTCTGTATTCGGGGATAGCCTTGAGCATAACCTCGTCCAAGATGTAGTATCTTGCATTCTTGGTCTGCTCCAAAGCGGTCCGGATGATTGCGGGAGTCAGTCCATCAACCTTCAAGTCCATTTGGATTGCGGTAATACCCTTCTTGGTACCTGCAACCTTAAAGTCCATATCGCCAAAGAAGTCCTCAACGCCCTGAATGTCTACCATGGTCAGGAAGTTGTCATCATCCTCGGGGTCGGTAATCAAGCCAACGGAGATACCTGCAACGGGTGCCTTGATGGGAACACCGGCATCCATGAGCGCCAGTGTAGAACCGCAGACACTACCCTGGGAGGTAGAACCGTTGGAACTTAATACCTCGGATACCAGACGGATAGCATAGGGGAATTCTTCCTCGGAGGGAAGAACCGGAACCAACGCACGCTCTGCTAGAGCACCATGACCGATTTCCCGACGGCCGGGGCCACGGGAGGGACGGGTTTCGCCCACGCTGTAGGAGGGGAAGTTATAGTGGTGCAGGTATCTGCGGTATTCTTCGTTATCCAGACCGTCGATGATCTTAGCTTCGCCCAAGGGACCAAGAGTTGCAACGGTCAGAACCTGAGTCTGTCCACGCTTAAAGAGACCACTGCCATGGGTTCTGGGCAGCAAGCCAACCTCTGCAGCGAGAGGACGGAGCTCCAGAATCTGACGGCCGTCTACACGCTTCTTGTCGTACATCAACCAGTTGCGGACAACGGTCTTCTGTAGTTTATACAGTGCCTCGTCAATCTGTGCCTGGAATTCATCCTTGGGATACTTTTCTTCAAAGTGGGTGTAAACCTGTTCGTAAACAACGGAGAGCCGTGCATCACGGACGGTCTTATCGTCGGTGTCCATTGCTTCCTGAACCAGACCTTCTGCAAAGCCACGGATATCAGCGAAAAGGGTTTCGTCTACTACCATGTGTTCGTATTCGAACTTAGGCTTACCGATTTCATCCTGAATCTTCTGGATGAAAGCACAAATCTTCTTGATTTCCTCATGAGCAAACATGATGGCATCAAACATGGTGTCCTCAGGAACCTCGTTGGCACCTGCTTCAATCATAACAACCTTTTTCGCACTACCAGCAACGGTCAAATTCATATCGCTGACAGCTCTCTGTGCCTCGGTGGGGTTGATAACAAACTCGCCGTCAACCAGACCAACATAAACTGCTGCGATGGGTCCGTTAAAGGGAATATCGGATACAGAAACTGCAGCAGAAGAACCAATCATAGCACAGAATTCCGGTGCATTGTCCTGCTCTACAGAAAGTACGGTGGAAACAATAGAAACATCGTTTCTTAAATCCTTAGGGAAGAGGGGACGCATGGGTCGGTCGATTACACGGGAGGTAAGGATTGCGTTCTCGGAAGGACGACCCTCACGGCGGGTAAAGCCACCAGGAATCTTACCGACAGCGTACATCTTCTCTTCGTAGTCGATGGAGAGAGGGAAGAAATCAATTCCATCTCTGGGCTTGTCCGATGCGGTAGCAGCGGTTACAACAACGGTGTCGCCGTAGCGAACCAGAACCGCTCCGTTTGCCAGCTCTGCAACCTTGCCAAATTCCAAGGAAAGCTTTCTGCCGGCAACTTCAGTTTCATAAATTTTTGTCATAATAAAACCTCCTAAATTTTTTCCGAAGAGGCTCGACCTAGCACTTAAAAATATATGCTTCCCAATGGGTTGAAAGGATATATTTTTAACTGCTAAATTCAAGCAACTCCGGTTAATAAAATGACTTGATAAAAATGACAAAAGGGCAGCCTGTATGCATAGACTGCCCCATTGTTTTTAATGTCTTAAGCCAAGCTTCTCAACAATGGCACGGTAACGATTGATATCGTTCTTTGCCAGATAGTTCAAAAAGCTACGACGCACACCAACCATCTTTAAAAGACCCCGTCTGGAGTGATGGTCCTTTTTGTGTGTCTTAAGATGCTCGTTCAGGTGGTCAATCCGGTAAGAGAGCAGTGCGATTTGAACCTCAGGAGAACCGGTGTCGCCTTCGTGTACTGCATACTTCTGGATGATTTCCTGCTTGATGTCCTTATCCATTTGTTTCACCTCCATTTATCGTTATCCCCATACAGCTTGGAAATGGGCGGAGATTCGCTTGCCCCGAAATCTAAGCCATAGGTTTTGTGAATATGGCAAGCCATACCACACGCTTTGCTATCATATCATAGTCTATCCCAAATGTCAAGTAATATTTTCATTTTTTTGGTTTAAGATGAAAGTATATGGCGATGCAGAAAACCAGATAGGGAATCAGGAAAGATGCTGGTGGTGTAGGAGTGATAATTTGGAAAAAGGGATGGGAAAAGATGCGGGCAATTTCGTTGATGCACCAGAGCATCAATCGAAGCGGACCTTGGGCAAGAAGCCTGGAGAGAAAGGGACAAAAAACGAAAAGAGGCCAGTTCATAAGCCCTAAAACAAAACAGGATGATGCCAAGGGAAGCAAACATAGATTGGCGAAAAAACTGCCCCAGGTAATGCGCCGAAAGAAACGCATTCCATAGTAACCCATGCCCAGAAGACAACCGGCAGTCATGGAGAGGGAAGTGAGGACTGGCTCAATCAAACACCGGCGCAGAACCCTTTGTGCTTTGGTAGGTGGAGTTTTGTTCTCTTTGTTTTTGGGTAGGAAAGGTTTTTCCATAAGATTCTTGATTGGAGTTGTAAAAAGAACAATACCCAAGGTGGAGCTAAAAGAAAGAAGAAAGCTATAAGAGGTCAGTGTGTATGGGTTCATCATCAACAGAATTAACGCTGCTACCGAAAGGGAGGTCAGGGCATCCGGCTCCCGTTGGAGAAGTTGTGCTGAAAAGAAAAGACTCATCATAATGGTGGAACGGCAGACAGATGGCGTAAAGGCGGCTACAGCGCAGAATAAGAGCAGGACCGGAAGGATGAAATAGGGAAACACCTGTCTGGGAAGGCGAAGCTTTCGAAAGATGAAAAGAGCGAATTGGGAAAGAAACATCACGTGCATTCCCGACACCGACGTGATGTGAAGGAGCCCGGAATCGGCAAAGGCAGTGTATTGTTCCGGTGTAAAATCGTCTTGGATACCAAGTAGAATTCCTTTTAGAAGTGCACTCTCTTTGGAAGATACGCCAAAGCTTTGATCAATGGAAAGAAGAATGCTGTTTCGGATGGTTTCGCCCAATTGATGAAGGTGGTCTAACAACCCGGGTTGATAAGGGATGCTGATGCGAAACAGTGCATTGGTTTGTGCTAGATAAAGATAGTTCTGCCGATAGAGATAATCCCGCATGCTGAAACCACCGGGATGGGATGCCACGGCAGGCTCTGCCAGTTTGGCAGAAAAGGAGATAATATCATTCGAGGAAAGACTCTGGGCAAGCTCGGGAGGGGCATAAAGGAGAATGGCTCCGTGGCAGGTGTGTCGAACACCATTTTGCTCAAGGAAAAGCAGTTTGACAGGGAACCCGTAGGTCTTTCCGGAAGTGCTTAATGTGGGATTGTCGGTTAGAATGCCAATGTATTGATGGGTAAGTCCGGAAGAGTCCCGCAGGGCTTGGTATTGGAATTGGTAAAATGCAAAAACACGGAAGACCCCCAAGAAGAATGCCAGAATAACAAACCAGAAAAGAAGAATATCAGGCAAATGGCAACGAACTCGTTTTTCCAGAGAAGACAGGATAAATATGAGAATCAGAGTGCCCGTGAGAAAGCCGAGGGCAAACAGAAATAGAAAGGAGAAGTTGTCTGTTATGCCCGGAAGAAAGACTCCATAGGAAATACCAAGAATCAAACCTACAGTAAGCCAAACAAGATACCGACGCCCTGTGGGTGGCGATGGGATTCCTGGATTCATACCGACTCTCCTCTCCTAATGGCAATCTTTTTTCATTGTAAGACAGGGCAGAACAAAATGCAAGAAAAAAGGAGATATTTTTACAAAAAATACAAAAACCAGAAACTTTTGTTGCCATTTTTTTTCGGATGTGGTATGATTGCCAGTAAGAAAGCCGAGGTGGAATGGGATGCAAAATAAGAGGAACGCATTTGGCATTGTGGGCATTGTGATTTTGTTTTGTCTGGTTATGGCAGTGGTCGACGGTGTTTGGCAGGCGAACTACTTTGTTAAGTCCGGCATCAAACTGATTCTCTTTCTGGGGTTTCCTGCCTTGTATGCCGGAGTGCAAAAGGAGTTGCAAATCAAGAACCTCTTTGCCCTTGATAAAAAGAGTATTTGTCTTGCACTTTGGCTCTGTATCCCTGTTTATGCGGTTATTCTTGGAGGATATCTGCTTTTGCAGGATGTTTTTGACTTTTCCGATATTACCAAGTCCCTGACCCAAAACATTGGTGTCCATCGGGAGAATTTTCTTTTGGTATCTTTATACATTTCCTTTGTCAATTCCATGCTAGAGGAGTTTTTCTTCCGTGGCTTTTCCTTTCTTACTTTAAAGACAGTGGCAAGCAGACGGGTTGCCTATCTGTTCAGTGCCCTGATTTTCTCGGTCTATCATGTGGCTATGATGATTGGTTGGTTTTCGGGATGGGTCTTTGCCATCGTTTTGGTAGGATTATTTGTGGGCGGCTTAATCTTCAATTATCTGGACGAGAAAACAGGAACGATTTATCCGTCCTGGTTTGTCCATATGTTTGCCAATTTTGCAATCAACACCATCGGCTTTATGCTTTTTGGAGTTCTGTAAAGGAGAGAGAATCATGAAGGAAACAGGGAATATTTTTACCGGAGTTATCAAGGCGTCCAATCTGTTCAAAGGCTGCAGCCGGCAGGAAATTTACAGCCGTCAGGGCAGCGGGATGATTGTGAGCATGCAGTTCATCGGTGCAGTCAACACTACAGCACCGGGGGACCCGGTCTGGTGGCAGGGCTTTGAACGGACCGTGATTGAGGTGGAAACAGACGGAAAGGTTTACTTCCGGGGCAGAATCTATGAGTTTTTGGGAATGAATACCGACATTGCCACCATCCAGGAATACCCCCGCCACGGATTCTATACCCCCCTCTTTGTTAAGGGCGGGAAATTCAGTGGGATTACCCTGAATTTTAAAATTCCCTATTATCAGGGGGTTAAGGTAACTCTGGTAGAGGATGAGCGTGATACCGGTGTCTGGCGGATGGGTTGGATTACCGTCCGGGATACCGATAAAATCTGTATCGAATATGGTGGCTACAAGATTCCCTATGGGGCATATCTCCACTCGGATAAGGTAATCAAAACTGTGAATACCGGCGAGGAGGTAACGCTTCTTTCGACCAAAGAGAGTGGTATGGTCATGAGCGTTTCCTTGTTCGGGAAGTCGGAGCGGTTTAATTTTGTAGAGGGATGTGTCAGGACATACCTCCAAGGAAGCAAGGAACCGATTTTACTTTCTTCTGGGTTTGAGGATTACTTCGGTTTCTGTTTTGGATTCAATATGGGAATACAGCAGTTCCCCATGTTTGGAGCAACACTCCATGAGATGCTGGAAACCTCGGTGGAACCTTATCGTGTATCGGCGTACCGGAACCATATTGACGACCCCTTGACCTTTGTTTCCGGCGGGTTTAAAATGACAGTGCGGAACAGTGACCAGAACACCGGTTTTATGAATCTCGATTCTGCAGAAAATATGGCAGATGACGGCACCGGTCAGGCAATGGCATTGATGGGTGGTCAGATTACCTATTATACATGGATGGAAAACCAGGAATAATGTAGGTTTTCCTATTGAAAGTTTTGGAAAACTGTGCTATACTATTTCAATTAAGACGATAAGGAGAAAAGTCTATGCATAAGTTGATTTTGGATGTTTTTTTCGGCTTCACTTACGAAGAATTACTTCCCATGGCGAAGAAAACCGGCTTTGACGGCTTTTTTGTGGGACAGGAGCAGGCAAACTTTTCAGAGGAAGTAGAGTATTTGCGTCAGCTTGCCAACCAGGAAAAGCTGGAAATTGAAACCATTCATTCTACCATTCCCGGGTGCAACAGCCTTTGGACGGAGGGGACTGCCGGGGATGATTATGTGAATGTATTAAAAAACAACATTGATAACTGTGCCAAGTTCTCCATTCCGATTCTTGTGGTACATATTCACGCCAATCCGGTCAATAAAAATTTAGATGATTTGGGCATTTGTCGATTGGAATCCGTGGTAGCGTATGCCAAGGAGAAACAGGTTAAGATTGCCTTTGAGAATATCGAAAACCCCAAACTTTTGCGAAAGGTTATGAATCATTTCAAGGATTCCCATGTTGGATTCTGCTACGATTGCGGTCATGAGGCATGTCATACTCCTGGGGTGGAATATCTTCCCGTTCTGGGGGATAGATTGTTCTGTATCCATCTTCACGATAACGACGGGGTGGGGGATTTGCATCAGGTTCCCTTTGATGGCAAATTGGATTTTGACCGGATTTGTAAGCAACTGAAAGAGGTAAACTATCAGGGAAATGTGACCCTGGAACTCTCCTATACCAAGGATTATGCAGCAAGGATGGACAAAGAGGAGTTTTTGCAAAAAGCCTATGCTGCTGCCTGCCGATTGCGGGATAGATTAAAAGACTAGGAGTGATAATCATGCAACAGACAAAATTATGTCTGGGAACAATTGCTGCATTGGGGATACCCGATGAGGAACAGGTGGTTCTGTTCAAAGAAATGGGGTTTGATGGGTTTTTCGTCGACTGGACAAAGGAAATCAATGTGAAGAAAATCAAAGAGGTTGCTGATTCCTGCGGGATGATTTTCCAGTCCATCCATGCACCCTTTTGTCAAATTGCCGATGTTTTATGGCAGGGTGGGGTAGAAGCGGAGGCGGCAATCGAAACCTTGATTGCCTGCGCAAAGGACTGTGCCGAAAATGAAATTCCAATTATGGTATGTCATGCTTTTATCGGTTTTGACAGGGATGATGTTTCTCCTAGCCAAAAGGGAATCGAAAACTACCGCAGAGTGGTGGAAGCGGCAAAGGAATTAGGAGTCAAGATAGCCTTTGAAAACACCGAGGGCGAGGAGTACTTAGCGGTATTGATGGATGCCTTCAAGGACTACGAAAACGTTGGCTTTTGCTGGGATACGGGGCACGAAATCTGCTATAACCATAGCAAGGATATGATGGCACTTTATGGGGACAGACTTCTCTGCACCCATTTGGAGGATAATCTTGGCATCAGCGACTATAACGGTAAGATTTTCTGGACGGACGATTTGCATTTATTGCCCTTTGATGGGGCGGCAGATTGGCAGGGGATTGTTCATCGGCTGAATCGTTATAACTACAACGGCGAACTGACTTTTGAGCTGAATAAAACCAGCAAGCCGAACCGCCACGAAAACGATGGGTATACCAAGATGACCAACGAGGAATACATTTGTGAAGTCTTCAAGCGTGCCTGTAGAGTGGCGATGCTGAAGTTGCGGGATAAGGGAGTGATTTAATGGATTACAACTACCATACCCATACTGTCTATTGCGGTCATGCAACGGATTCTGCGGAGGACTATATCAAATGTGCCATAGAGGGCGGCATTCGTTATATGGGGTTTTCTGACCATGCTCCCTTTCGCTATCCGGATGGGTTCGAATCTACCTTGCGGGTACCGACGGCACAGGGGAAAAATTATTTTGAGGAATTGTCTGCACTGCGGGAAAAATATAAAAATCAAATTAAACTGCATATCGGGTTTGAACTGGAATACTATCCGGAATATTTTGATGATATGCTCAAAACCGTTAAGGATTGCGGGGCGGAATATCTGCTTTTGGGGCAGCACTACGTAAAGCCGGAGCATCCGGACGGGGTTCATGTGATTGAGAAGGATTATGAATTTGAGCATCTTAGAGCCTATGTAAAAGCGGTTCTTGCCGGAATGGAAACAGGGGTCTTTACCTATGTGGCACATCCGGATATGTACAATTTTATTGGAGATAATCTGCTCTACCGGGAGGAGATGCGGAAAATCTGTATTGCATCCCGGACGATGAACCTCCCTCTGGAGCTGAATCTTTTGGGGATTCGGGATGGACGGAGCTACCCCAGAGAGGAATTCTGGAAGGTGGCAGGGGAGGAAGGTGCGCCGGTAACCTTTGGGTTTGATGCCCATAGGGCGATGGATGCCTATGATGGTACATCCATTCCCATTGCCGAGAGAATGGTCAAGAGATATGCTCTAAACTACATCGGCAAGCCTGATTTAAAACTGCTTTAAAAGGAGCGGGAGATTATGTTCAGTTATTCATACCAAATGCGGTACGGGGACTATAAGAACTTTGATGAAATCAAGCCCAGTGCCCTTTTGGATATCGTTCAGGATGTTTCTATTCAGGATTCCACCCGGGTAGGCTATAGCATTCATGCTCTGAAAGAAATCAACCGTGCATGGCTGATGCAGGGCATCA
Organism: Ructibacterium sp.; assembly: GCA_045606185.1. Taxonomy (GTDB): domain Bacteria; phylum Bacillota; class Clostridia; order Monoglobales; family Monoglobaceae; genus Ructibacterium. Next base: position 21,904 of record JAZURN010000030.1, on the reverse strand, counting down.
ATGTTCGGTTTCATAAGCCTATCAGTACCAAGTTCCCCTTGACGGTGTCTACCGGCGTGAAAGCCTTTCGGGGTTCGACCTCGGAGCGATGCTGTATTGTGGAGCAGGATGGCGAGGTGGTTGCTAAAACCGTAGCCAATTGGTTTTTGATTGATGTGGAAAAGACCCGGGTTATCCGGATTTCCCCGGAAATTTTGGCGGCATACGAGGTGGGCGGTTTCTCGGAGGAGTTTTTCTCTTACCAAAAGCCGGAACTTTATGAGGCGGAGACGGCTCATACCGTTAAGGTATCCAATAAGGAGATTGACACCAATTCCCATTTGAACAACCAGAGGGCGGCAGAACTGATGCTGGATGCCATCCCCTTTGACTTTTCCTTTAACGATATGAAGATTCTGTATAAAAAGGCGGCGTATCTGGGAGATACCCTGGAGGTCTGTGTAACCAAGACAGAACATGGTTATTTTGTTATGCTCCGGAATGAGGAAAAGGAGCTTTGCGTTGCCGGAACCTTTGAAAATTTGTAAGGGAGGAAGAACTATGATTCTTGCAATAGACATTGGCAATACCAATATTGTTCTTGGCGGTTTCCTTGGCGAAACCCTGACCTTTGTGTCCAGAATCGCCACAGATACCGGCAAAACCGAGGATGAGTATGCCTCCAAAATCCGGAGTATTCTAACCCTGCACGGCGTGGAGAAAAACGAGATTCAGGGCGTAATAGTATCTTCGGTGGTGCCACAGCTCAATGGTGGAATCCAAAAAGCGATGCAGATGCTCTATGGCATCGACCCTATCATGGTAGCGCCGGGTATCAAGACGGGAATCCAGATTATCTGCGATAACCCCTCTACTGTGGGTGCGGATTTGATTTGTGCCTGCGTGGCGGCACATGTGCATTATGGCAGTCCGTCCTTGATTATCGACATGGGAACTGCTACTAAAATGCTGGTGGTGGACAAGTCCGGTGCCTTTGTGGGAGCCTCCATTGGTCCTGGTGTGGGCATTTCCCTGCGTGCGTTGTCAGGCGGAACGGCACAGCTCCCTCATATCAGCTTGGAGGCACCCAAATCAGTGGTGGGAAAGAACACCGCTGATTGCATGCGTTCCGGTGTGATTTTTGGCAATGCGGCAATGCTAGATGGAATGATAGATCGGTTCTATGAGGAACTGGGCGAGGAACTTCCTGTTCTGGCAACGGGTGGTTTGTCTGCAACCATTGTCCCCTATTGCAAGCATAAGATTACATTAGATGCCAATCTGGTCTTAAAGGGACTTTATATTCTTTATCAGAAGAACAAGAACGAGGGATAAAACACCATCGTGAAAACCCGTGCCAAAGGGACAGTGCTGTTTGACCCAAACACGGCAGAAAAGGACTGTTCCGGCATGGTGGATTACGGTGTTTTGATAGATAAATCATGCGTTGTATCACAGATAAGTGAACGACAGCAAGGAGGAATTTTTATGGAACAAACAAGGAAAAAATGGTCAACCAAAACCATGGTCCTGGGTGCTATGCTGACGGCATTGGTCATCCTTTTGGAGGTCATCAGTGCATTTTTAGGAAAAGCCGGAATGTTCCGGTTTACCTTTGCGTTGGTTCCTATTGCTATTGGAGCGGCGACCTGCGGTATTGGGATTAGTGCATGGCTGGGCTTGGTTTTTGGACTCTCGGTGCTCCTGACCGGAGATGCGGCAGCGTTTCTGGCAGTCAATCCGGTGGGGACTGTGATTACGGTTCTCTTAAAGGGCGTTGCCTGCGGTGTGGTTGCATGTCTGGTTTATAAGGCACTTTTTAAGGTCAACAGGACTCTTGCCATTGTGGTTTCGGCACTGACCTGTCCTTTTGTGAACACCGGCGTCTTTTTGCTGGGTTGTCTGGCATTCTTTATGGAAACCGTAACGGCATGGGCAGGCGGCGGCAATGTAGGGCAGTATATGATTTTCGGTCTGGTTGGTATCAACTTCTTATTTGAATTGATTTCCACCATTGTCCTGACCCCTGTGGTGGTACGGATTTTGAGTATTAGACAAAAGTAGAAAAAGCAAAACCCCGCCAAAACAGCGGGGTTTGTTTTGTAAATAGACTTGAAAAATGGTTCAATTTGGTGTATAATAGTTTCTGCTGGAGAAATCCGGAAAAAAAGGTAAGACGGAAAACAGTGTAAAAGCTGGGCGGTTATGCCACCTTATTCCTGCGCGGAGAGCCGGGAAAGGAGGTGGTTGTTATGGGAAAATACATAGTGAGAATTTTATTCTTGATGATTGTGTTTTTAATAGCACTTACAAAAAAGTAAGATAGCCCCCACCGACCAAAGTTAGGGCTATCTTATAGTTCAAACTTGGCATAACCGTTTGAGGTCTTGCCCTTTTCTATTGTCATTATACTCAAAACTCTTCCGTTTGTCAACTATTTTTCCGGAAATTTGAGTTCAAAGAAAAAACTATTGATAAAAAGAAAAAGATGTGATAAAATAAAAAAAGCCAAACAAATATAAAAACGGAATTAGGGGTATTTTTGTCTTTTGCGGATAAAATACTTTACTTTTGGTTACCATGTTTTAAGAATTTGATAAAAATGCAAATTCCGTTAAACATGGTGACTATAGTATCCCATTCTGTTTAAATTTGTTTGGCGACAATTGGGGTTTGCGTTTTTTGTGCGTCGACTCCGGTTGGCGCACTTTTTAATTTTATACTTTGGAGGTAGAAACAAATGAAAAAAAGAGTGTTCTCAATGGTTGTTATGGTTGCGTTGTTATTTACCATGTGGTCGGGAGTTGCTTTTGCAGACAATGATATTGTTACGGTCATTCTTGACGGCAAGGAACTGGAGTTTGACGTTCCGGCACAAACCATCAACGGCAGAACCATGGTCCCCATCCGGACTATTTTTGAAACTATGGGCGCTAAAGTTGAGTGGGATGAAGCTACCAGCTCTGCAATATGTACCAAAGACAGTACCGTTGTAAAAATGACCATTGATAGTAAGGAAATGTACATAAACAACCAAGTAAAAGAGATGGATGTTGCTCCGGTTGTTATCAATGGACGGACTCTGGCACCGGCAAGATATGTGGCAGAAGCGTTTGAAGCTAATGTTCAGTGGAGCGAGAAGAATAAGAATGTTGTAATTTGTTCAAAAGACGTATATGCTTATGTTGATTATCCGGATATCCCGGATTTAGGAAAGTGTTATAATATTCCTGTGATAAGTGAAGAAAGTCAGGATGGAAACAAGTTTTTTACATATGTTTATAGTGATATGACTAATGAAGAGTATTATAGTTATTTGTATGATAACTCTGCATTAGTGCTGGGGAATTATATAGAAGAATCTATGGGTTATACAGATGGTGTGTTAATGATAAGTTATACAAAGCCGGGCGAAGAAATACCGAGCTACTTAATAGGAGTGAGCTACGATGTGAGCGGGGCTATGGTTTTTGTAGTAGTGATACCGGATGAAAGTGTTATTGAAAAAAGAGTAACTTTATATTCGTTAGACGGAAGAACAATTGATGTTTCGGAAAGTGAAGTCTCGGCATATTTGAATGTGGGTTGGTATGAGACGTTGGAAGAGACACAACAAATAATGTACGCACCGGATGGAAGAACAACTAAAGTTTTTAAAGCAGAGGTTTCTGCGTACAAGAATGTTGGTTGGTATGAAACAGAATACGAGGCACAAGCAGTTAATAACAAATCTAATGATTTCTCATATACCGATGATTCCGGAGCAGACGGATATTACTACAGAACACCGAGCGGGAAGAGGTATCATTTAGACCCGAATTGCGGTGGAAAAAATAGTTATAGAACGACAAATATTTCTGGACTTTCCCCATGTAAAAAATGTGCGAGCTAACAAAACAAAAACACCGACCGGATGGTCGGGGTTTGTTTTGTCCATATATCAATCATACGAAATAACAATATTCTGGGTAAAACAACAATTGTTAGACTTTGAAACTGATATGGCGTAGGGATGATATTCTTGGAACCGTGACGTTACTTAGATAGCACGAACGTCAACTGCACGCAGCTTGCTTGCATCCTTAGGATCCGGCTCGGTGCTGTAGGTTACCTTCTGACCCTCTTCCAGAGTCTTGAAGCCGTCTGCGATGATAGCGGAGAAATGAACAAAAACATCGTCGCCGCCGTTATCGTCGGAAATGAAGCCGAAACCCTTTGCGGGGTTAAACCATTTAACTGTACCCTGATTCATGTTGTGGTACCTCCAAAATATAATTATTTGTATTCCATTTGAAACTGTCATTGAAAGGTGGCATTTAAAAAAATGCCTCACACCTTTGTAAACCACGAACCATGCCTTACAAAAATGTGAGTACAATGTGTTACCTTGGATACAAAAATAGTATAGCATGGAAGAACCAAAAAATCAAGGGGTATTTGAAAAAAACTAAAAAAAGTTTTTCTTGTTTTATGGGGAAATTCCACGGAAAATGGCGGGGTGGAGAGAAAAATGAGAGGATAAGGGAGAGGAAATTTTTTCCGTCATGCAGCTTTGGGCACAGTTGACAAAAGAATTAAAATCAGGTAAAATAAAAACAGAGAAATTTCGGGAGGCGGTATCATGCAAAAGCAGAGAGGGTTAAGACGGCTTTTGGCATGGATATCGGCTCTTTTTTTGTTATGTTCCTGTCAGGGGGTTCTGGCGTGGAATTTCAATGATTTGTTTGAGGGTGCAAAGCCTAATCTGGCTTCCCCTTCGCCTGTCATGGAACTTAAAACACCGATTTGGAAAATTAATAGAGAAATCAACGAGAGAGCCCTACGATGCAGTGGGGAGAACCTCCGGGCAATCTATGATGGGGATGACAAAACCTGCGGTGGCGGAGAAACAGCCGCTTGGGCAACCTTGGATTTGGGATTCCGGCATCGTTTGGCGGGGGTTCGGTTTTTGCCAGATGCAAAAGGGGAACCCTTTGCCAACCGCTGTCTTGGTACCCGGTTTCTGGTTTCCAATGACAACCGGACTTTTCTTCCGGTGGCTACCATAGAACCCATTGATAGTGGGGACTATACCGCTGAATGGAAAGAGATTCTCTTTGACAGTGCTGGGGAATATCGGTATCTGCGGGTCGAGATTCCCGCCGGCGGTTATTTTGGAGAGATTCAATGGCTGGAGTACGGCGAATGGAGCTATGAGAGAAGCCGGATACGGGGAATGCTGGATTTGTCCATGGGACTTTATGCACAGCAGGTTACAAAAGACACCGATGCCCTTATCCTGACAGGAGTGTATAATCAGAACGGAGTCCTGACTCGGTTGGTCAAAACAATCCAGAGCTTTCCGGAGGGGAAGGAAACTTCTGTTTGGGTTACCGTGCCGGGAGTTTTAGGAAAGCAGGAGAGCTATCGTGTGGTTGCCTTGGAGGAGGACGGCAGTCCGGTTATCCGGATGCCCCTATGCTATCAGGATAACAACTGTGCTCCCGCTTTGACACTTTCTAATCTGTTTTCGGATCATATGCTATTCCAGGCGGAAAAGCCGTTGACAATCTGGGGGAAAGCTCCGGCGGGAGAAAGGGTTACCGTTGCATTGGAAAGCGATGCCGGCGACAGGGTAGCTGGACAGACTATTGCAAAAAAAGATTTTTCCTGGGAAGTGAATCTGGGGAGTTTTTCGCCCGGAGGAAGTTATCGAATGACGGTAGCATGCGGAACCAAGAAAAAGATATACGAGAATATTACATTTGGGGATGTTTGGCTTTGTGTGGGGCAATCCAATATGGACTATTTTATGTTGGGCGGTGAAGATACCGAGAACTATCTTGCCTCAGAACAGGGACAAAAAGAGGCGGAAAACCCCAACATTCGTCTGGTAAACCTCTGGAACAAGGGAATTGGCGGTAGCGGCAGTTTGGTGGAAAACCTTCCTGTTCCATCGGGAGAGGATGTATGGACGCCTATGAATCGGGATACGGCAAATTATTGTTCAGCGGTGGGATATTTCTTCTCTCAAGGGTTGGAGCGGGAATATCACATTCCCATTGGCCTTTTGAGTGTAGCGGTGGGGGACACCGAGATTAACCGCTGGATTCCCTGTGGGGAAAGCTACGGAAGTTTTACCTCTACCGACGGTGGGTTGTTCCACAACCGTGTGGCACCATTCCAAAAATTACAGATTCGGGGAATTTTGATGTATCAGGGAGAGGCAGACCAGTACCGCACTGGCTTAACTACAACGGAATATCGGGATGCAATGGCGGGATTGGTTGACCGTTATCGGAGCATCTGGGGAGAAGATTTGCCCTTCTATTGGGCACAGCTGACCCGCTATAAAAAGGACGAAAGTGCAGTGCGGGAGGGACAGCGGCTTGCACTTGGGCGGATTGGAAATCCAAAGAATGCAGGAATCATCTCGTTGATTGATTTATATGGGGAGTATGAGGCAGGACAGGGGAATTGTCGGGAGGACATCCATCCACACCAGAAGAAAGAGGTGGCGGAACGGTTTTTGCGTTATGCCAAGCGGGATGTTTATGGAGATGCTGAGATAGCAGTTTCCGGACCGGTTTATCAAAGGATGCAGGTGGTTGGAAATCGGATGGAGCTGACCTTTATATCCACCGGAGATTTGAAAGTTTTACCCATGGAACAGTATGCCGACAAACAGGGACGGGAAAAAATATTGGAGGGAAAAACCGATACCTCGGTTCCCCGGGAGTTTGAAATTGCCGGCGAGGATGGTGTTTATTTTCCTGCAGATGCTACCATTGAGGGAAACAAAATTATTTTGGAAAGTCCGGAGGTGCCGATGCCTCAATCGGCAAGATATGCCTGGGGAGCCTACCCGGAAATGCCCAACCTGACCGACGAAACCGGACTTCCGGCACTGTCCTTTTCTACAGAAATCGTTAGGTAGAGGTTTGTTAAGTTTTTATGACAAAACCGGGGGAAAAGTTGACAAAAAGAATTCGATTAAGGTATACTTTAGGTAAGTTTTTATCTTGATTTTTCTGTGAACCCCTCAAATAAAGGAGGCTGTCTATGCGTTGTTTGTACTGCGGTCATTTGGAGAGTAAGGTTGTGGATTCCCGTTCTGCTGAGGATGGTACTGCCATCCGCCGCCGTCGGGAGTGTCTGCAATGTGGGAAACGGTTTACCACCTACGAAAAAATTGAAAGTGTTCCCATTATTGTTATCAAGAGAGATGGTTCTCGGCAGACCTATGACCGGGAAAAGCTACAGCGAGGCATTTTGAATTCCTGTGCCAGCCGTCCGGTTCCGCTTCATGCCATTGACAGTCTATTGGACGAGATTGAGGCAGAGATTCACAACTCCTTGGCAAGAGAGGTTGCTTCGGAGAAAATCGGAGAGATGGTTATGGAACGGCTGCGGAAACTGGATGAGGTCGCCTATGTGCGGTTCGCCTCGGTATACAAGAAGTTTCAGGATATCGAAACCTTCCGGAAAGAGCTTGCCAAAATGCGTGGCGGTGAAGAATAAGAATCAAAACCAGAGGGAAGTGCATTGGCACTTCCTTTTTTGTTTTCCTACCTCCGTTATTTTTGCAATATCTATTGACATTTGGGGGAAAATAAGGTATTGTTTAAACTGTCGTTTTATACATAAAATGACAAAATCGGAAAAACCAAAAGGGGGTATTCGTATTGGAGAATATTGTCAGCCTTAAGGATATCGTTGTTGCCTTTGACGGGGAGCAGATTTTGAATCACATCAATCTGGATATTAGGGATAAAGAGTTTGTCACTCTGCTTGGCCCGTCCGGCTGTGGTAAAACCACAACATTAAGGATTATCGGCGGTTTTCTTGAACCTGACAGCGGCACTGTTACGTTTGAAGGGAAAAAGATCAACCATGTTCCGCCCTATAAGCGGAATGTTAACACCGTGTTCCAGAGATATGCACTGTTTCCGCACCTGAATGTGTACGAGAACATTGCGTTTGGTTTGCGTGTCAAGAAACTGCCTGACTCCGAAATCCGGAAACGGGTGGGAGAAATGCTGGAACTTGTGAACCTGCGCGGCTTTGAAAAGAGAAATGTCAGCCGCCTCTCCGGCGGGCAGCAGCAGCGTGTTGCCATTGCACGGGCATTGGTAAACCGCCCCAAGGTTCTGCTTCTGGATGAGCCTCTGGGTGCTCTGGATTTAAAGCTACGCCAGGAAATGCAGATTGAACTGAAACGGATTCAGCAAAGCCTGGAGATTACCTTCATTTATGTAACCCACGATCAGGAAGAGGCTCTGACGATGAGTGACACTGTCGTCGTCATGAACCATGGCAATATTCAGCAAATCGGTACTCCGGTGGATATTTATAATGAGCCGGAAAATGCCTTTGTGGCAGACTTTATCGGGGAGAGTAACATCCTGCCCGGAATTATGCTTAAAGACCGGCTGGTGGAAATCAGTGGCAGGGAGTTCGTCTGCGTAGATGGTGGCTTTGGGGAGAATACCCCGGTGGATGTGGTAATCCGCCCTGAGGATATTACCCTGACAAAGCCGGAGGATGCCAAGATTACCGGCGTGGTGGATTCGGTAACCTTTAAGGGAGTTCACTACGAAATGGTGGTGGAAGCCTACGACTTCCGTTGGCTGATTCAGTCCACCAAAGCGGCAGAGGAAGGCACTACCGTTGGGATTACCTTTGGCCCCGACGACATTCATATTATGCATAAAATGAAAGGTTAGGTGTGGAAATGAAACGAAAGCTTCTTGCCGCACCCTACCTTGTGTGGATGGCGGTTTTTGTCATTGTTCCTCTTTTGATGGTAGCGTATTTTGCCTTTACTGACGGAGAGGGACACTTTACCTTGGAATATGTTGCCAACGTGGCACAGTATACCAACATTTTTGTTCGTTCTATCTGGCTTGCTGCCATTGCAACGATGATTTGTCTTATTCTGGCATATCCCCTTGCCTATATTTTGGCACGGATGGATTTGCGAGTGCAGAGTACAATGTTGATGATTGTGATTCTTCCCATGTGGATGAACTTTCTCCTACGCACCTATGCCTGGATGACTTTGCTTGGCAACGAGGGAATTATCAACACAGTGCTTGGATTTTTTAACCTGGGACCTTTTAAGATGCTTAACACCCGGGGGGCAGTGGTTTTGGGTATGGTGTATGACTATCTTCCCTTTATGATTTTGCCTCTCTATTCTGTCATGGTTAAGATTGACAAGAGTGTGATTGAGGCTGCGAACGATTTGGGCTGTAACAGCTTAAAGACTCTCTTTAAGGTGGTTCTGCCTTTAAGCCTGCCCGGCATCATGTCGGGGGTTACCATGGTCTTTGTGCCGGCAATCAGTACCTTTATCATTTCCCGAATGTTAGGTGGCGGCAGTAACCTGCTGATTGGCGACCTAATAGAGATGCAGTTCCTTGGCAATTCCTATAATCCCAATCTGGGAGCGGCGATGTCCCTGGTTTTGATGGTCATTATTCTGTTGATTATGACCCTGATGAATCAGTTTGATTTGGACGACGACCGTGTCTTGATGTAAAGGAGGCACGGCATGAAAAAATTATCAAAACTCTATGTAGGACTGATTTTGGTATTTCTCTATCTGCCTATTTTAGTCCTGATACTCTTTTCCTTTAATGCTACCAAAAGCCATGCAGTCTTTACCGGCTTTACTTTCGATTGGTACCGAAAGCTTTTCCAGAATGAAATGATTATGACTGCATTGCGGAACACCATGATTGTAGCGGTGGTGGCATCTGTGGTTTCTACCGTGCTGGGCACGGCAGCAGCAATCGGTATTCAAAGGATGAAGAAGGTGCCCAAGACAATTGTCATGGAGATTACCAATATCCCCATGATTAACCCGGAGATTGTAACCGGTGTTTCCCTGATGCTGCTCTTTGTCTTCTTTGCAGCCAGGATGCATCTGGAGTTTGGGTTTACTACCCTGATTATTGCTCACATTACCTTTGATGTGCCCTATGTGGTTATGAACGTCATGCCCAAGCTTCGGCAGATGGATAGCCATCTCTACGAGGCGGCACAGGATTTGGGCTGCGGTCCCATTCGTTCCTTCTTTAAGGTGGTGCTGCCCGAAATTCTCCCCGGCGTGATTTCCGGATTTTTGATGGCGTTTACCTTTTCCTTGGACGATTTTGTAGTCAGCTACTTTACCAGCGGCGCTACGGCACAAACTTTGCCGGTTACTATTTATGCGATGACCCGAAGAAGAGTTAGTCCTGAAATCAATGCGTTATCTACCATTATCTTTGTTGTGATTCTAATTGTTCTTTTGGTTAAGAATCTGGTAGAGCGGAAGGGCATGAAAAAGGAGGGGGCAAAATGAAGCGTTTGACGTATCTCCTTTTGGTACTTTTATTAGGGTTAATTCCTCTCTCCGGCTGCCAGAGTGTAGAGGAAGAGGAGGAAATTGTGGAGGAAGCAACCGTAACCGTTGCAGACCCGGACTACTATGCAAGGTATCAAGGTCAGGAAATCTCCATCAACGTGTATAACTGGGGAGAGTACATCCCCGACGGCAGTGATGTGGGAGTTCTGGACTTAAACGGAGCCTTTACAGAGCTGACGGGGATTGAAGTGAATTACACCACCTATGCTACCAATGAGGAACTTTATGCAAAATTAAAGGGCGGTGGTGCCAGCTACGATGTAGTCATTCCCTCGGATTATATGATTTCCCGGATGATTGCCGAGGATATGTTACTTCCTTTGAATTTGGAGAATATCCCCAACCGAAACTATATTATGAAGAAGTTTCAAAACCCTGAGTATGACCCGGGAAATAAATACTCCATCCCCTATACCTGGGGAACAGTGGGGATTATCTATGACAACACCGCCATCGACCCCGAGGAAACAGAGATTGATTGGGAGATTCTCTGGGATGAAACCTACAAAGACCAGATTTTGATGTTCGACAACCCCAGAGACGCCTTTGCCATTGCCGAGATTATGCTGGGGTATTCCTTAAATACCGAAGACGAGTCGGAACTTTCTGAAGCGGCAAAACTTCTGGTTACCCAGAAGCCGGTGGTACAGGCGTATGTCATGGATGAAATCTTTGACAAAATGGGTGCCGGCGAGGCGGTGCTTGCCCCTTACTATGCAGGGGATGCGGCGACCCTTTTGGACGAGTATGAGCATTTGAGTTTTGTGATTCCCGAAAGCGGAACAAACCTCTTTTTTGATGCGGCATGTATCCCAAAGGGAGCCAAGCAGAAAGAGGCGGCAGAGATGTATATTAACTTCCTCTGTGAGCCGGATGTAGCTTATGCAGTCGCCGACTATATCGGTTATTCCACACCCCATGAGGCAGCGTATTCCATGCTGGATGAGGAAACACAAAATGACCCCATCGCCTATCCGGACGACACTTATCTTGCAGAAAAAACCGAGGTCTATGGCAATCTGTCCGGCACAGGCAATGCGATTATGCAGGCTCTTTGGACTGAAATGAAGAGTGCCGAGCAGGATGAGGTCAATCCCTGGTTGGTGCCAGTGTTTATGCTGGTTTGTATTGTTTTCTCTGTGGGAATCCTGATTCGTCGGCATATCCGGAATAAAAAGGATATTTTCTAGCGGAGGGAAGAAGAATGGAACTGAACCCGTTGCTGATTGGTGCAGGAGGCTGGAATCTTCTGGTTTTCCTCCTTTACGGACTGGATAAATGGAAAGCCAAACAAAATCTTTGGCGGATTCCGGAAAAGGCGTTGCTGACGGCGGGCTTTTTGGGTGGCGGTTTTGGTGCCGCCTGCGGAATGCTGGTCTTCCATCACAAGGTCAGTAAATGGTCTTTCCGGATTGGAGTGCCCCTGGGGCTACTCCTGTCGGTAGCTGAATTGCTGATGCTTTATCAAAAGACGATTGTGTAAAAAAATGCACTCAATTGAGTGCATTTTTTCAGTTTTTTTGTTGTAAGGAGTATCTTTGCCGGAACTCGGTGGGGGAGAGATTCTTCAGTTTTTTAAAGGTGCGGGAAAAATAATTGATGTCCTCATATCCCGTTTCCAGAGCAATTTCGGTAATGCTTTTTTGGCTTTTTTTAAGGAGATTCGCTGCCTTTTCGATTCGATACTCGTTGAGGTAGGTAAGAGGGGTTCTGCCAAAGTTTTTCTTAAAGAAACGACAAAAATAGCTTTCGTTTACATGGCAAAGCTCTGCCAATTGTTCGGAGGTAATCGGTTCACTGTAATGCTCTGCGATATAATCAAAGAGCATTTGTGCCCGTTTTAGCTTTAGAACATGTTGGGAAGCATCCTGGTCATTCATGCGGTGGGTGGTAAAGTTCTGGGCAAGGTATCCCATTAAGGAGTAGCAAAGCCCTTTGATAATCATATCGCTTCCCAGAGTTTTTCGCTCTTTTTCCGCAAAGATTTGTGTCATCAGTTCTTTGATATAAGGGTCGCCTTTGATGTGGTTTTGAATTAAAATTTTTGTGTCAAAGTCGATGTCTGCAAAAAAAGCGGGATAGAGAAGAATACAATGAAACTGGAGAGAACCTTCTGCACGGCTGGCATGAATCTGGGTGGAGTTGATAAAAAGCAAATCTCCTGCCTCTACAAAAAAGGTGGTTTCGTTACAGAGAATCTCCCCGCTGCCCGAGAGAATGAACAAAAGCTCAATATGTTCGTGCCAGAGTGCTCTGCCCCATCCGGGGCCGTAAACGGTCTGAGTATGAATCTTAATCGGGAACTGATTTGGGGTATCCGGAATTGGTTCGTAGGATGATAAATGATGCAAAAAAACACCTCCTAAAGTCAATCGTATGCTAAAGTAAATCAATGTAAGCATAGAAACCATGATAACTTCATTATATACTAAAATCAGCAAAAGTCAATCGAAAAGGAGAGTTTATCATGAAAGAACCTTTGAAAGTTATTATTGTTGGTGCGGGAAATCGTTCCATGACCTATGCGGGATATTCGTTGGACCATCCTGACGAATTAAAAATCGTTGGTGTCGCAGAGCCGGTTGAGGTAAGACGAAAAGAGGCACAGGAGAAGTTCGGCATTCCGGATGAAATGTGTTTTGAAAGTGCCGAGGAGCTTTGTAAACACGGAAAGCTGGCGGATGCTGTCATCAACGGAACCATGGATACACTGCATATTGAGACGGCGGTACCGCTGTTACGACTTGGATATGATATGCTCCTGGAAAAGCCCTTTGCGGTCAATGAAGAAGAGATGAATGAACTGGAAAAGGTAGCAAAGGAAACAGGGCGGAAGGTTATGATTTGCCATGTTCTTCGGTATGCTCCTTTCTATAGAAAAATTAAGGAAATCATTGCAAGTGGCGAGATTGGGGATGTTTACAATATTCATATGACCGAGCATGTGGCTTGGCATCATATGCTCTCTGCTTATGTTAGAGGTAAGTGGGCATCTGACGTGAAATGTGGTTCTCCGATTCTCCTTGCAAAGGCATGTCACGATATCGACCTGATGATGTGGTTTATGGGTAATGTAAAGCCTACTTCTGTTTATAGTATCGGCGGCGATTTCAAGTTTGACAAAGGGAACAAACCGGAAAATGCCGGAACCCGATGCCTGGTGGATTGTCCCATCGAAGCGGATTGTATCTATTCTGCTCGCAGAAACTACTTAACCGGCGAACGGCGTTGGGCAGGCAATGTTTGGGGAGAAGCCGTGATTAACAAAGACCCTCTTGCTATGAGTAAACTTGATTTTACCGACGAGGAGCGGGAAGATTACTTAAAGAGAGAGGGCAATTACGGTGCCTGTGTCTGGGATTGTGATCGTGGTAATAACATCGAGAACCAGAGTCTTCTCTTTACCTTTGAAAACGGTGCATCTGCCACCTTCAATCTGGTGGGCGGTGCTCCCGGTGCCCAGAGAGCGGTACAAATCATTGGTACCAAGGGCGAGATTCGAGGCATCTTTGACAATTCTACTTATGAAATCCGCAAGCCGGTTCCCGAGTCGGAAAGCGGTCATGTGGATGAAACGGTTAATTTGCATATTACTGGAGATATGATTGGCATGAACGGCGGTCACGGCGGCGGCGATTTGCTGCTGGTAGAGGATTTTGTTGCGTATATGCGCGGTGGAGAACCCTCGATTTCTTGTACCGAACTGGAGCAGTCCATTGTTGGACATAAGTCGGTTTTCTGTGCCGAAGAATCCAGAAAAACCAACACCATTGTAAAGATTTATTAAGACTAAAAAAGATTCGCCATAGGGCGAATCTTTTTTACTCTTCATTCTTCCTATAGCCTTGTCGAAATTCTTTCGGTGGTATCCCTTTCAGTTTTTTGAAGATTTTTGAAAAATAACTAATGTCTTCAAATCCTGTTTCTATGGCAATTTCGGTAATGCTTTTGGAAGTGTTTCGCAATAGCTCGATTGCTTTTTCAATGCGGTATTCATTGAGGTATTCTGTGGGAGTCCTACCAAAATGCTTTTTAAAAAACCGGCAAAAATAGCTTTCGTTAATATGGCAAAAATCTGCAAGGTCTGCGGTGGTAAGCTTTTCTCGATAGTGTTTGGCAATGTAATCGAACAGAAGATGCTCTTTTTGTAGCTGAGAAGTGGCTGGGGTATGGAATCTGCCTTGTTTTGCGGGGTACTTTCGCATTAAATAGCAAAGAAGAGAAGAACCAAGCCCCTTGAGCATCATGTCGTATCCAAATGATTTTTTGGAGTATTCCGCGAGAATCTCCTTGAGTTGATTTTGCACGTAGGAATCATTTGAGATAAGATTCTGAATCAAAATGGAGTGGTCAAAGGAAATATCCCAAAAGAAAGAGGGGTAGTATAACCTTCTGAATGCCACCTAAAAATGGCATGAATTGCAACTATAACATGACGACAAAACCAAGAAATCTAATTACTGAGATAGCGAGAATGGTTATTGACCTTTTGGGGGGGAGTATAATATAAAGTATATACCTTGACAAAATAGAAGTATGCTGTAGGGGCGGACGACGCTGTCTGCCCGATTGATACATGAAATCAACAGCGGGCAATTCGCAAATTGTCCCTATAATGAATTTAACATTCAAAAAGGGCAGAAACGCTTGCGTTTCTTCCCTTTTTGTATTGGGTAATGTGTATGAAGATTATTTCTCGTGACAGTTACAGCACTTGGATTTACAGGAGCCACTGTCGGGACAACCGATGCATTTTTTGCCGCTTTTTTTTGCTTTGTAGATGTAGAAAACAGCGCCGCCAACGATAACTGCCAGAACAATGCCAATGATAATATCTGTCATAAAATCCACTCCCGTTATTTGGTTTCGCAGAGGACTTTTTCGTCCTCTTTTTTGTTATTCAAGGTATATTCTTTCTTCAGTTTGCTATCTGCATTGACACAAAGATATGCCACAATGGTAGCTATCACGATAATAGCAATCAATCCGGGGAAGAATCCAAAGCCTACATTACCGGTGGTAATCAGGGAGCCAATTTGGTATACCAGATAACCTACAGTAAAACCAACGCTCAGTTGAAGAGCAATCCCGCTCCAGAGCCACTTTGCACTCTTCATTTCCGAGTTCATGGCACCGATTGCCGCAAAGCAGGGAGGTGTGAAAAGATTAAACATCATATATGCCAGAGCGGATGCCGGAACCAATTTGAGTGCATCTACAACTGCTGCACCCTCGCCAACCAGTTCCAAGTCGCCATTGATGACGGCAGAAAGGCCAAACAGAGTTGCCACAGTACCAACCACATTCTCCTTTGCGATAAAGCCGGTAATAGCACAAGCGACCAGCTTCCAGGATGCGATGCCGATAACCGGAACTAACAACCAGTCAATGGGTCCGCAGAGTGCGGCAAGAATAGAATTGCTGCCGTCTTCAGCGGCAACGCCCAGCGTGGGAGTAAAGGAGCTCATCAGGGTAACAATAACGTTACATACCAGAATGATGGTGCCTGCTTTTACAATGTACGCCCAACCACGGCTACACATGGATTTTACTGCACGCCAAAGGCTGGGAACCTTGTATTCAGGCATCTCAATAATGAAAAAGGATTTTCTGTGCTTGTAGGCGGTAATCTTGTTTACCAAAAGTGCACAGAGGAGAATCAAAACAATACCTACGAAATACATAGCGGTTCCAACCCAGGCAGAGCCGGGGAGAAAGGCGCCCACAAAGAGGGAGATAACAGGGAGTTTTGCACCGCAGGGCATGAAAGGCGTAATCATGGCAGTTGCTCTGCGTTCCCGCTCGTTCCGGATGGTACGGCAAGCCATGATGCCGGGGATGGCACAACCGGTACCAATGACAAAGGGAATAACCGATTTGCCGGAAAGACCGACTTTTTTGAAGATGGGGTCAAGAACCACGGTGGCACGTGCCATGTAACCGCAGTCTTCCAAGAGGGCAATCATGAAGTACATTACCATTACTAGAGGCAGGAAGCTGACAACGGCACCGACACCGTCAATAATGGCGCTGGAAACCAGAGATTTCAAGAACTCGTTCTGACTGCCTTCCATCCAGCCCTCTACCACACCGCCAAAGGCCTCAATCCAGCCAACCAACAAATCAGAGAGGAGGGGACCAAGCCAAGCTTGGGACACCCAGAATACAAACCACATTACCGCTGCAAAAATCGGAATGCCCACCCACTTGTTGGTCAAAACAGCATCAATCTTATCTTGGAAGTTCTTTTCTTTGGTCAGAACCTTACGGGTTTCCACTGCCTTGACAATCTTGTTCACAAAATCAAACCGTGCTCTGTCCGCCTTTTCTACCGCTTCTTTGGAGGTCAGGTCAATCTCGCCCTGGGTATAGGGAGCGGTCTGCTCCTTGCCAGCTGCCGAAACAGCGGCGTCAATCACATCCTTCAATCCCTCTGCCGAAGTGGAAACGGTATGGATGACCGGACAACCAAGCTTTTGGGAAAGTGCAGCAGCATCAATCTTATTTTCCTTTTTGTCGTTAATGTCGGTTTTGTTCAGGGCAACCACAACGGGAATGCCAAGCTCCAAAAGCTGGGTGGTAAAGAACAAGCTACGACTTAGATTGGTAGCATCCACAATGTTGATGATAACATCCGGATTCTCATTCTTCACATAGGAGCTGGTAATGCTCTCCTCCGAGGTAAAGGGCGACATGGAATAAGCACCGGGCAAATCCACCGCTACCAGTTCTTCGCTTCCGCCATAGAAACTCTTTTTGATGGGATGTTCTTTCTTTTCTACGGTAACACCTGCCCAGTTGCCGACCTTCTCGTTCCGTCCGGTCAAGGCGTTGTACATGGTGGTTTTACCGCTGTTGGGATTACCTGTTAAGGCAATTCTCATAGAAAATTCCTCCTTTGAATATGTAAATTATAATAAAAAGCATAATTTGAGTTAGCAATGGCTAACTTGCAGGGCAAAAAAATAATCCGAGGATTATTTTTGCCGGACTAAATCAGGATTGCCTCGGCCAGCTGGGTGTCAATGTTGTAGCGACCATCCTTGATGGAAACGGTGCAACCGCCCTTTAAGTGGGAAATAACGGTAATCGGTTCCCCGCTATAGCAACCCAAGGAGAAGAGAAAGCTATTGAGCTCCTCATCGTCGGTGGCAATCTCTTTGATGATGTATTCCTGTCCCTCGACGGCATCTCGTAAATTCATAGACATCTCCTGCTTTGATTAGACTTGACTAACTGGCGGGGCAAAAAAATTAGTCCCCACTAACCTTGAATATTTTACCATGGGATTTAAAGTTTGTCAATAGGAAATTTCAAATAATTTGAAAAATTAAGGGCGGACAATTTTGTCCGCCCTTAATGAGTCTTTTACAACACTTGGTAGCCCTGGTCGGTAATGGTTTGAATAATTACAGAATCAGGAACATCCTTTTCCAGAGTTACAACAACTGTCTTTTCCTGATGGCTTGCCACCACATTGGAGACTCCGTCCAGTTCCATCAGCTTTTCCGTTACCCGTGCCTCGCAGTGAGGACACATCATGCCATCTACCTTGAATGTTTTCTTCATTGTTATCAGTTCCTTTCTTTTGTTTGTGTGAGGATATAATTTACAAAGATTCAGCCGAAGAGCGTTGGTAACCACCAGGAAATCCGAAACACTCATGGCGATTGCCCCGAACATGGGGTTTAAGCGAATGCCCCATAGGGGAATGAACGCCCCGGCTGCCAGAGGAATGCCGATGATGTTATAGCAGAACGCCCAGAAGAGATTTTGACGGATATTCCGGAGAGTAGACCGGCTCAAGCGAATGGCGGCAGGAACGTCAGCGAGAGAGTTCCTCATCAAAACCACATCTGCAGCGTCGATAGCAATGTCGGTACCGGCACCAATGGCAATACCAATGTCTGCCGAGGTCAGTGCAGGTGCATCGTTAATACCGTCCCCTACCATGATGACCTTGCCGTTCTTTTTTAAGTCAGCAACTACTGACTGCTTGACCTCGGGGAGAACTCCGGAGATAATCTCGTCAATTCCAACCTGGCTGCCAATGGCGGCTGCAGTTTTTTGATTGTCCCCGGTCAGCATGACAACCCGAATTCCCATTTCTTTCAATTCTGAAACAGCGGTATGGCTGGTTTCTTTGATGGTATCAGCAACGGCAATAATGCCAAGAATTTCTGCTTCCTTGCCAAAGAATAACGGGGTTTTTCCCTGCTCTGAAAAAGATTCAGCCGCTTGTAATATAGTGGTGGATATTTCTCCAAAGGTTTTGACAAAGGTAAGGTTCCCGCCGAAGACGGTCATACCATCCATTGCCCCGACCAAACCATTTCCAGGGAGAATCCGAAACTGTTCTACATTCTTTGTGGAGAGATTCTGTTCCTGACCGTAGCGGACAATGGCTTTTCCCAAAGGATGCTCGCTCTTGGATTCCAAAGCATAGGCAATTTCCAGAAGCTCTGTCTGGTTTTCGCCAAAAATATCTGTTACCTCCGGGGTTCCTGCTGTGATGGTTCCGGTCTTGTCCAGAACAACAATCTTTGCCTTGCCGGTTTCTTCTAAGGATTCGGCGGTTTTGAATAAAATACTATTTCTGGCACCCACACCGTTTCCAACCATAATGGCAACGGGAGTAGCAAGTCCCAGAGCACAGGGACAGCTGACTACCAGAACCGAAATGCCTCGTGCTAGTGCAAAACCAAAGCTTTCTCCTGCAAGAAGCCAGATGACAAGGGTAAGTAAGGCAATACCCAGAACGGCAGGGACAAAAATGGCAGAAACCTGATTGGCAACCTTGGCGATGGGTGCTTTGGTGGATGCCGCCTCGCTAACCATCTCAATAATTCTGGCAAGGGCAGTGTTTTCCCCAACTCCGGTGGCTTCACAAACCAAGTGCCCCGAAAGATTGATGGTTGCCGCCGAAACCGAATCCCCCAAACTTTTATCCACCGGAATACTCTCTCCGGTCAGGGCGGATTCGTTGATGGCACTTTCCCCCTGACGAATAATGCCGTCTGCAGGAATACTGCCACCGGGTTTGACAACAAACAAGTCCCCAAGACGGAGTTCCTCAACAGGGATTTCCGTTTCCACACCATCCACCAGCTTAATAGCAGTTTTGGGAGCAAGCTCCATGAGAGCAGAAATGGCATTGGTAGTTTTTCCCTTTGCGTGTTCTTCCAATAATTTACCGATGGTAATGATGGTAAGAATCATGGCTGCGGATTCAAAATAAAGGTCATGGAGATACCCCATGGCAGCCTGGCTATTCCCTTGGGTGTAGGCGTCAATCATCAAAAAGAGAGCACCCAGACTATACAAAAAGGAAACACCGGAACCCATGGCAACCAGGGTATCCATGTTGGGAGATTTGTTCATTGCCCCCCGAAATCCGCTCACAAAGAATTTCTGGTTAATAACCATAATTGCTCCGGCAAAAACCAGTTGGACAAGTCCCAACGCCACGGGATTTCCCAGAATCCTTGGAACAGGGAATCCCCACATGGTATGTCCCATGGAAAAATACATCAAAATCAAGGTAAGTACAATAGACACCGTAAGCCGAAGCTTTAGGGTGCTTTCTGCCTTTTCCTTTGGAGGGGGAGAACTTTTTTTCTCTTCGCCCTTAACAGTGGCAGAATACCCTGCCTTTTCCACGGCGGAAAGAATGGCGTCGTCACTGATAGTGCCCTCCACAATCATTGATTTGGTCAAAAGGTTGACAGAACAGGAGGTAACCTCAGGTAACTTACTGACAGCAGCTTCTACCCGGGCACTGCATGCCGCACAACTCATCCCTTCTACATGATATTGCTTCATAGTATAACACTCCATTTTTTTGGAATTAGTTTCAACTAACTCAATTATAACCTTTTTCCGGGTTTCTGTCAAGAGAAACCCGGAAAAGATTTAGTCGTTATAATTTCCTATCGCATCGCTGGGCATCCGCCAATCCCCTCTTGGAGAGAGGGAAACGGTGGTTGCTTTAGGGCCGTCGGGCAGGCAGGAACGCTTGAATTGTTGGGCAAAGAAACGGCGGATAAAGGTCTTTAGCCATTTTTTTATTTCTGCGTCTTTATACTGATTGGCAAAGGCTTTTCCGGCTAAATAATAAATCTTTTTAGGTGAAAAACCAAAACGGACCATATAATAAAGGTAAAAATCATGCAACGGATACGGTCCTACTAAATCTTCCGTTTTTTGACTGATTTTTTGACCGTTGGGCGGTAACAATTCCGGACTGACGGGCGTAGCCAAAATATCCTGCAAAATGCAAGCAAGTTTCTTATCTTGGCAATCTTGTGCCGCCGCTTCCACCAAGAAGCGAATCAAGGTTTTCGGCACACCGCTATTGACACTATACATACTCATATGGTCGCCGTTGTAGGTGGCCCAACCTAAAGCCAATTCAGATAAATCTCCCGTACCAAGGACCAATGCCCCCAGCCGATTGGCCAAATCCATCAGCACTTGCGTACGCTCACGCGCTTGGGCATTTTCGTAGGTCAAATCATGCGCTGACAGCGGGTGCTGAATGTCTTTTAAATGTTGCAGGCAGGAGGCCTTAATATCAATTTCTTGGGAAGTAATACGCAGTGCTTTCATCAATTTTAAAGCATTTTGATAGGTACGATCGGTTGTACCGAAACAAGGCATCGTTACCCCGATAATCCCCTTGCGGTTTAATCCCAACGCATCAAAAGCCTTCACCGCCACCCACAAGACCCAGGTACTGTCCAACCCGCCCGAGATACCGATTACCACTTTTTGACATCGGGTATGCATCAACCGTTGCATTAAGCCTTGGGCTTGGATGGCTAAAGCCTCTTGGCAAGAGGTTTGTTTACTCTCTTCCGCAGGAAGGAACGGAAACGGGTTAATCTCTCTAGATAAAGAAAATGCAGCGGCTTTGCCCCATTCTATTTCAATCACTCTTCCTGCGTAGGCAACATCATCTAATAAGGCCGTATTTAAACGGCGCAAGGCCTGCAGTTCTTCTACATCAATCTCGGAAATAATCAGTTGCTCTTTGGCCGGTAGCGGTTGTGTATGAGCCAACAAAGTGCCGTTTTGGACAATCAAGCCGTTTCCGGCAAAAACCAAATCGGTGGAGGACTCTCCGGCTCCGGCTCCGGCATATACATAACCGCAGATGCATCGGGCCGACTGCGCCTTTACCAGTGAGGTTAAATGGGCTCTTTGGCCTACCGTTTCGGCTTGGGCCGAGAGATTTAAAATAATATCGGCTCCGCCCAAAACCGCCAAGGAGGAGGGGGGAACGGGCACGCACAAATCCGCCCCTAATTCCGCCGCCAACAGCACCCCTTTTCCTCCAAACAACAAGTCCGTACCGAAAGGGACCTCTTGTCCGGCTAAAAGTACCGTTTCTGCCTCTGTATCTTGCGAGGAACGGAACCAACGCTTTTGCAAATCAGAGCGCTCATCGGATAAAAAAGTTTTAGGCACAACCCCCAAAATTTTTCCCTTTTGGAAAATAACCAAGTCGGAGGCCAAGCGGTCTTAGGAAGA
>JAZURN010000029.1:0-32273 GCA_045606185.1 Ructibacterium sp. | reverse complement strand
GTGGGACCAAAGGTGTAAACATCCCCAAATGCCATGGCAAAGTCCTCGGCTTCCAGCTGACCGCTGACAGTCAGGGAGGTGTGCTTATTGAAGAAGTCCTGGGTGTAATCTACCTTAGCATCCTCGGTTTTGGGCAGGTTCTCCAAATCCAGGGTGGTTACCTGGAACATCTCGCCGGCACCCTCGCAATCGCTGCCGGTAATCAGGGGAGTGTGGACATAGACAAAGCCACGCTCATTGAAGAACTTGTGAATGGCAAATGCCACCAAAGACCGAATCCGGAACGCCGCCGAGAAAGTGTTGGTTCTGGGACGGAGGTGGGGAATGGTCCGCAGGTACTCAAAGGAGTGCCGCTTTTTCTGCAAGGGGTATTCCGGGGTACTGGCACCCTCGATGGTAACCGCCTCTGCCTTAACCTCGAAGGGCTGCTTGGCATCGGGGGTCAGAACCAATGTTCCGGTTACGGACAACGCCGCACCCACATTCAGTTTGGAAAGCTCTGCGAAGTTAGAGAGTTTTTCAGCTTCAATGACAATCTGCAGGTTCTTGAAGTATGAACCGTCGTTCAGTTCAATAAACCCAAAGTTCTTGGAAATCCGGATGGTACGAACCCAGCCGTTGACAGAAACCTGGGTCTGGTCTGCCGGGGATTCTAAAAATAATGCTTTGATTTTCATGGAAATCATCCCTTTCAAATTATTTATATTCCTTAATCAGCTCGGCACGGGGATAGCCGCGACTGTTATCTACATTGGCGATATAGAAACCACGTCCGTAGTAGAACCGAATCAACGCCGCAACCTTGGATGCGGTGTGAAGCCGCAATACCTTGACATCATGTTGCTTCATGACCTTGTCCACCACGTTCATCAGAATCTTACCAATACCGTTGTTCCGGTGGTGGTCAGCTACGGCGAACCGGCTCAAATAAGCCTCGTGGTTGGGGAGAAGCTCTACCCGAACAGCGCCCAAAGGTTCATCATCAATCCGAACCACAAAGACATTTTTGGTTTCAATATCCTTCCGGATATCATCATAGGTTTCGTTGAGTGCCTCGATGTTGTAACTCAAGCCAGCGTTTTCGCAATACTTTAAGAAAGCATCCTTGGTAATCTTGTGAATCGCCGGAATATCTTCTTCGGTGGCGTGCTTGACTTCAAATGCGTATAAGTTTTCCATCATATATCCAACCTTTCTACTTGTCTGCCATCAGGGTTGCTAAGATAGCCTTCTGGGCGTGGAGCCGGTTCTCTGCCTCATCAAAGATGATGGAGCGGGGTCCGTCAATGACATCTTCGGTAACCTCGTAGCCACGGTATGCCGGCAGACAGTGGATAAAGACGCTGTCCTCCTTGGACTTTCCAAAGAGCTCGGCGTTAACCTGATAATCCTTAAAGATTTTTACCCGTTCTGCCTTTTCTGCTTCCTGACCCATGGAGGTCCAGGTGTCGGTGCAGACAACATCGGCATTTTGAATTGCCTCAACCGGGTCATGGGTGGTCAGGATGGTGGCACCGGTTGCCTTGGCATCCGCCTTGGCATTTTCTACCACAATATCCTCGCACTCATAGCCAACCGGAGTTGCAACCGACATATCCATACCCGCCTTGGCACAGGCGTAGAGGAGGGAGTGTGCCACATTGTTGCCATCGCCGATGTAGGCGAGTTTTAAGCCTTCCAGCTTGCCCTTGTGTTCATAGACCGTCATCAAATCTGCCATTGCCTGACAGGGATGGAGATGGTCGGTCAGGGCGTTGATGACGGGGACGGAGCCATACTTTGCCAAATCCAGAACATCCTGATGGTCAAAGGTGCGAATCATAATACCGTCCACAAAACGGCTCATGACGTTCGCTGTGTCATAGATGCTCTCCCCTCTGCCAAGCTGCATATCATTGGCATTTAAGTAGAGAGGATGCCCCCCCAATTGGTACATACCAACCTCAAAAGAAATCCGGGTCCGGGTGGAGGACTTGGTAAAAATCATCCCCAGAGTCTTCCCTTTTAAAATGGGATGGGCAATTCCTGCCTTTTGTTCCTTTTTGAGCTTGAGTCCCAAATCCAATAACTGGTGGAACTGGTCAACGGTAATATCATGAATGCTGATAAAATGCTTCATCACAATTCGTCCTTTCTAGTTTATAAAGAGTTCAAAATAGATGCCAGGGCTTCTGCCAAAGCGTCAATGTCCTGTTTTTCCAGAACAAGAGGCGGAACAATCCGCAGAACCTTGGCGCCAATCACGCCCACTAAAAATCCTGCTTCCCGGAGGCGGGTTCCTACCTCTTTGGCAATGTCCTCTGCAAAGACAACGCCAAGCATCAAACCCTTACCCCGAACGGTAACAATTTTATCGCTGACAATGCCGGATAAAGCGGCTTTCAAATACTCGCCCATCTCGGCGGCATGGCTTAACAGACTGTTGTTTAATAGTTCGTCCAGAACCACCAGTCCTGCCCGGGTGGAAAGGGGATTTCCTCCAAAGGTGGTGCCGTGGTCGCCGGGATGAAATGCCTGGGCAACCGATTCCTTTGCCACAAAAGCGCCAATGGGAATGCCGCCGCCTAAGCCTTTTGCCATAGTTACAATGTCCGGTTCTATGCCGTACCATTCATAAGCAAAGAGCTTTCCGGTTCTGCCAATACCGGTCTGTACCTCGTCGACAATCAGGAGAATGTCGTTTTCCTGACAGATGGCACAGATGGCATCCACAAAAGATTGGTCAAGGGGCATCACGCCGCTCTCCCCTTGAATCAGCTCAATCATAATAGCTGCTGTGTTGGGGTTGACCGCCGCCGTTAGTCCCTCAATATCGTTTATCTCAACATGAGTAAACTTCTCCATTAAGGGGAGGTAGGGTTTTTGGTATTTTTCCTGTCCGGTTGCAGCAACGGTCGCCAGGGTTCTGCCATGGAAGGAGTTTTTCAAGGTAATAAACTCTCTCTTTTCCGGCTGACCCTTTTCCACAAAGTATTTTTTTGCAAGCTTGATGGCACCCTCGTTGGCTTCGGCACCGGTGCTGGCAAAGAAAGCTCTGTCGCCGCAGCTGTTTTCCACCAGCATCTGTGCAAGCTTGGCTTGGTTTTCTACATAATAAACACTGGAGGTATGGGTAAGGCATGCCACCTGCTCCTGGAGCTCTTTTACCAGCCGGGGATGGCCATAGCCCAGAGCGTTGACCGCGATGCCGGCAAAAAAGTCCCGGTAGGTTTTCCCCTCGGTATCGGTTAAGGTAATCCCCTCGCCCGTCTGGAAGCAGACGGGAGTTCTGGCACCGAAGGTGTTCATATAATATTTTTCGTCCAGTGCTTGAATCTCTTGTAATGTCATTTGTTTCATCCCTTTTGTGTAGAATCTTCATCGCTCAAACGACCGATGATATAGTCATACCCCGCCTCGGTATGAGGCAGACAACAACTGCTGCAATCCTTAATCGTTGTGCCGTCCTTGCCGGCAATCAAGGTAAACCCACCGCCGCAATCCTGATACGGATAGAGGGGGCAGAAGCAGAAGAGGCAGTTCATCTCCTCCATAGCATGGCAGGGGTAGTATTCGCAATCCTTATTCTGAAAATAACGGGAGCTCATAGATGACCTCCTTTTAAAATACAAAAAGCCGCAACTCTGCCAAGAACTGCGGCTTTGGGTGTCTATGCTTCGTCGATGGGTGCAACGGTAACCTTTCGGCGGGGTTCCTCGCCCACACTGTAGGTTTTGACCCGAGTGCTATTCTGCAATGCCGCATGAATAATCCGCCGTTCGTTGGGGGACATGGGTTCTAACGAAACGGCTTTCCGTTCCCGAACCACACGATATTCCAGACTCTTTGCCAGCTTCTTCAGGGTTTCTTCCCGCTTTGCACGGTAGCCTTCGGTATCCACATTGACCTTAATGTAGGAGTGCTTCTCCTTGTTCACATACAGAGAGGTCAAATACTGCACCGCATCCAGGGTTTCCCCCCGCTTGCCAATCAAAGCACCCATCTTGGAGCCTGCAACGGTTGCATCCACCGAGTCGCCGCCGTGTACTACGGTAATCTCTGCGTCGGTAAGACCCATCTTATGAATCAGCTCGTTTAGGAAAAACTCCGTGTCCTTCAAGGACTGCTCGGTTACCTCGGAGCGTTTGTGAGTCTTTTTAGGGGTAGATTCCGGTTCTGCAGAAGCAGATGCTGCCACAGGGGCTTCATTCTTTTTCAAGGGGATGGATGCCTTCTTTTTCCGTCCCTCGGGACCTACATGGTCTTTAAAAGAGGGAACCTCCTTGGGGGCATAAGGGTTGGAACCGCCACCGGCGGTCTTTTCGGATGCTGCTCTTTCTTGTGCCAGCTTTTGAATCCGTTCCTCTTCCTCAGCCTCTTTGGTAATCCAGGCAGAGATGATGACCTCCTTGCCAATGAGCAGACCCATCAGGCCTTTGCCCACTTCCCGTTCTACCTGATAAGAGAGCTCCTCTACCGGCACGCCGAATTCCTCGGCAGCAAGCTTCAGTGCTTCTTCCTTACTTTTTGCGTTTTTTTCGATTTTTCTTAACATTGACAATCTCTCCTTCGATTTGTTCATCGGTAACATCCAGTTGAATGACCCTGGTCAGCACAAACTGTTGCGCCAGCTGGAGAACATTGCTCACAATCCAATAAAGACCAACTGCGGCAGGCAAGGTAAAGGCAAACCATGCAGAAATCAAAGGCATCATAAGTGTCATGGACTTCATGGGGTTGGGTTGTTCCTCGCCGTTTGCGTTCTTTTGGGGTTGCTGGGGCTGCATTGTTTGGGTAAGCTTGGAGGTAATCCAGGAGCTCAAACCGGACAGAAGCGGAATAATCCAAAGAAGCATGGTTTCCGAGGTCAAACCGCTTACCCGTCCCAGGAAGAGACCAAAGAATGCACCCATGTTGGGGGTCATAGAAAGGTTAAGACCGATAAAATTAAAATCAATAATGTCATAGTTTTTCCCGGTTTCAGTAATGAAGTGGCTATTCATAATCTCGGGATGAGAGTGGATAAACTCGGCAATCTGGATTTCGTACATGCCGAACATCTTGTAGGAATTCTCGGTCAGGGTTTCCATCTTCTCAATGCCAAGTGCCGAGAAGAACTGGGAAAGACCGTTAGGAGTCCCTTCTGCCCACTCAAGAACCGCACTGACGATTCGCCAAACCTCGTCCTCGCCAAAGCCCATCAGATAGACCACTGGTTTTTTCACTACCCAGTAAAGTGCCATCAAAATGGGAAGCTGAATCAGCATAGGCAGACAGCCACTCATGGGATTGACTTTATATTTTTGGTAAAGCTTCATGGTTTCGGCATTCAGCTTTTCCTTATCGTTTGCGTATTTTTGTTGCAGCTCATTGAGCAAAGGCTGCAGTTTCTGGGTCAACATCATAGAACGCTGCTGCTTTACCATCAAAGGAAGCAGGACCAGCTTAATTAAAATCGTAAACAGAATGATGGCAACCCCGTAGTTTCCTACCAATAGGTTGCACATTTTTAAAACCCAACCAAGGGCAATCATAATATAGGACACACCTGTCCCTCCTCTTGTGTGATATGGGTATTACGGATAATCAATGCCACCCGGATTCCACGGGTTGCAGCGAAGAATCCGAAAAATTGCTTTCAGGACGCCCCGAAAAACACCGTATTTTTGAATTGCCAAAATGGCGTACTGGGAGCAGGAAGGATAAAACCGGCAGCAAGGCTTCTTGAGGGGCGAAACATAACGCTGGTATCCGTGGATCAAGCTAATTAAGAGCTGCTTCATCAATTTTTGCCTCCAATGTATCCATGGCACGATGAAAATCCCGCACCAGCTTGGCATGGGGTGCCTCAACCGTAAATGTGCGGGCAACAATACAGAAATCGTATGCCTTGAGATAAGGCTGTTCCAGACGGAACAATTCCCGAATCCGACGCTTTGCACGGTTTCGCTCTACAGCACCACCCACCTTTTTCCCGGCGGTAATGCCAAGCCGGCAAATATTCTGCCGGTTGGGGATGGCATAGACCACCATGGTAGGCGTAACCACCGACTTTCCTTTGCGGTAAAGCCGACGAAACTGGCTGTTCTGATCCAAACTTGTTATCTTCATTTTGGTTTCCTAATCCTACTATACATAAATAGACAAAAAGACGCCGATGGCGCCTTCCAGACTGTCGAAAAACTCGTTATTTTGTTCCCCGAACTTGATAAACTGCACTACGACAGCGTCCGGCGGCATGACCGCCGGAACGCGAAGATTATGCAGCTTACGCAGACAGCTTCTTTCTGCCCTTCAGTCTTCTTCTCGCCAAAACCTTACGGCCGTTCTTGGAGCTCATTCTCTTTCTAAAGCCGTGCTCTTTTGCGCGATGTCTCTTTTTGGGCTGGAATGTTCTCAGCATTGCAATCCCTCCTTAACAAAATGGTATTTAAGTAGCGGCTTGCCCGAGGGCAAACCGGATTTCTACATAATAAAGAAAACCTGTAGTATTTTACCATGGAATCCTTAAAAAGTCAAGGGGATTTTCGGAGAAAAAATTTTTTTAAATTTTTTTTGGAGGAAAATGCCATATCTTGTAGTTGGAAACCGCAATGAAGTTCTATATTTGGTGTTTTGTGAAAAAAAGAAAATTTTCCCTCAATTTTTTGGGATTTTTGGTGTTGCATTTTTTTTGTTTTTTGTTATAATAGTTTGTGCTGCCCTCAAAACGGAAGTAAAAAATTCCGGTAGGACAGTATGTAATACATTATTGTAGAAAAGGAGGCATTCGACCGTGGATCGACTCATGAATTTATGGAACCGTGTCTTGGAAGAAATCGAGCCGGAAGTTTCCGCTGTTTCTTTTGATACCTGGATTAAACCCATTCGTCCTCTTGGCATGACCGAAACTGCCATCCGGCTTTCTGTCCCCGACGAAATCAATATGAATATGATTCTGACCAAGTTCCGGTCGATGCTGGAAAGCTGTATTGCCATGGCGGCAGGACAAGCTTATGAACTGGAGGTTGTTTGCGACGCTCCCAGAAAGAATGTCCAGCAAAGCAATGCTTCTGTGGGGACTCAGAATTCCTTGAATCCCAAATATTCCTTTGAGAGCTTCGTGGTGGGTAACAACAATAACCTTGCCCATGCGGCATCTCTGGCGGTGGCAGAATCGCCTTCTCAAAAGTATAATCCTCTCTTTCTTTACGGAGGGAGCGGACTTGGGAAAACCCATCTTTTACAGGCAATCGGCAACTATTTTTTGAAAAATTATCCCGAAAAAAAGGTGCTTTACACTACTTCGGAGAAGTTTACCTACGAGCTGGTAACCGCTATCCGGGAAAAAACCAATGAGCATTTTCGAAACAAGTATCGCTCGGTGGACTTGCTTTTGATGGATGATGTTCAGTTCCTTGCCACCAAAGAGCTGGCACAGGAGGAATTTTTCCATACATTCAATGCACTCTATGAGGCAGGCAAGCAGATTGTTCTGACTTCTGACCGGCTTCCCTCGGAAACGCCCCATCTGGCAGACCGTTTGAAAAGCCGTTTCCAAATGGGTCTTTTGGCGGATGTTCAACCGCCGGATTACGAAACCCGGCTGGCGATTCTTCGTGCCAAGATTGAGGAAGAATATTTTACCTTTGACGAAGAAATTGTAGAATATGTGGCAAACAACATCAAATCCAATGTCCGGGATTTAGAGGGTGCCGTGAAACGGATTCTTGCCTATGCCGGGATTGAGAGAACCAATACCATTTCCATGGAGCTGGCACAAAAGGCACTCAAGGAGATATTGTCCACTCTGCCCAAGCGGGATATTACCACCAAGGTCATCATTGATGAGGTGGAGAAATATTTCCGTCTTCCGGGAGGAACGCTGGTTACCAAACGGCGGTCTAATGATATTGCCTATCCCCGGCATATTGCCATGTACATAGCCCGGGAGGTGCTGGATGAATCCTATCCCAAAATCGGGGAGGAGTTCAACCGTGACCATACCACCGTCATGACGGCGGTCAAGAAAATCCGGGAGAATTTAAGCGGAGATACCGAACTATCTGCCATTATTCGGGATTTGGTAGAGAATATTAACAAGAACTAAAAAACCACATTGGTTTTCTATCATGGAGAAGTTTTATGAAACTACATGACACCATTGCTGCAATCGCCACCCCCATTGGTTCGGGTGGCATTGCCATTTTAAGGATTAGCGGCATCCAAGCCGAAACCATTGCCGGGCGGGTTATATCTGCCCGAGAGGAGCTTTCCCGGTGGGAGAGCCATAAGTTATATCTTTGCCGTGCGCATCGGGCGGATGCCCCCCAAAACTGTTTGGACCAGGTTTTGGCAGTTGTGATGCGTTCCCCTCGGTCCTATACAGGCGAAGACGTAGTGGAGATTCATTGTCACGGTGGTTTTCTGGTTGCGGATCGGATTTTAAAAGAACTGTTACTTGCCGGAGCAAGACTGGCGGAGGGCGGAGAATTTACCCGCCGTGCCTTTTTGAACGGAAAGACCGGACTTGACGAGGCAGAGGCAGTGATGGATGTGATTGATGCCCGCTCGGAGTTGGGTTTGGAAAATGCAGCACGGTCTTTGCAGGGCGGCTTAAAAGTTAAGATTGATGCTCTGCGGGAACAGGTTATGGCACTGACGGCACATATTTCTGCGGCGGCGGACTATCCGGAAGAGGTGGAGGCACCGGAGCGGCAGGAAACGGCAGACAATCTGGCTGAATTGAAGCGGGGGATTCTGGAGCTTTTGGATACCTTTGAAACCGGGCGGATGCTCCGGGAGGGAATTCAAACCGTGATTGTGGGCAGACCGAATGTAGGAAAGTCCTCTCTCCTCAACGCCCTTGCCCGTTGCGAAAAAGCCATTGTAACCGACATCCCCGGTACCACTCGGGATGTGATTGAAGAAACTGTCAATCTGGGCGGAATCGCACTGCGGCTTTTGGATACTGCGGGGTTGCGGCAGAGCGATGATGCGGTGGAGAAAATCGGCATCGACCGTGCCAGAGAGAAGATGGAAACGGCAGATTTATGTTTGTTTGTGGTTGATAGCAGCCGGGAGCTTTCCGAAGAGGACGAAACGATTGCGAAGGAGCTACCGGATGGTGCAAAGCTGGTGCTTTTGAATAAGACTGATTGCGGACAGCGAATAACTCCCGAAAAGCTTGCGGAAAAGCTGAATATTCCGGCGGATTTGGTGCTGGAAACCGCATTACCTAAGTCCGGCGAGGCGGAGGGGATTGCTGAACTGGAAAAAGCGATTTCCA
This sequence comes from Ructibacterium sp., assembly GCA_045606185.1. Classification (GTDB taxonomy): domain Bacteria; phylum Bacillota; class Clostridia; order Monoglobales; family Monoglobaceae; genus Ructibacterium. The sequence goes on along the minus strand of JAZURN010000029.1, from coordinate 23,026 downwards.
AGCTTTTCTTGGAACAAAAGATGCAGCCGGGTCAGGTGTATTTGAGTAATGTTCGGCAAAGGGACGCTTTGCAAAAGGCGATGGACGCTCTTCTTCGGGCGGAGTCCGGCAATGAGGCGGAAATGCCCTACGATTTGCTCTTTGTGGATTTGGAGGATGTCCTCTCGGCGTTGGGAGAGGTTACCGGGCAGACGGTACAGGAAGAGATTGTAGATCAGGTATTTTCCCGGTTTTGTGTCGGGAAATAAAAGGGAAAGATGACAGCAAAAAGGAGGTGTCGGTCTTGGACGGATTCTTGGTATCTTATGAGTTTGCGGAGAAGTATATAAGGTTCTCCAATCCGGAGTACATTCAGGTATATTTGTATGTGAGTTATCGAAACGAGAAGGATGGTAGTTTCCCGCCTGTAGAGCAGATTGCCAGGGAATTGGACATCAGTCCGGAGCATGCCGTCTTTGTGCTGGATTTTTGGGTTAGCCGTGGCGAGCTGGTGCGAACCAAAAAGGGATACTGCCTCCCCAAGGAGGAAGAAAAGGCAACCCCCAAAAAGGCGGTAAAGCAGGAGTCGCCGACACTTCGCCGACAGACCAGACCCTCCTATACCATGGCAGAAATTGATGCAGTTGCAGCCAAGAACAAGGCGGTATCGGGATTGTTCTATCAGGCGGAAACGGTGCTTCAAAAAGTTCTGACCCAATCGGATATGGAGATGCTCTATTCCTTTGTGGATTGGCTGGGACTTCCGGTAGAGGTAATAACCATGTTGCTTTCCTATGGTGCCAAGAGGGGCAAAACCGGACGGCGGTATTTAGAAACCGTGGCAATGGACTGGGCGGAGAGAGGGATTGACACCTTTGAGGCAGCCGAGGCATATGTTATGGAATTGGAGGAGCGGGACAGTACGGAGCGGAAAATCTGCGGGATGTTGGGGATTTTTGACCGTGCTTTGACTGCTACCGAAAAGAAATATATCAAGCTATGGGCAGAAACCCCGGGGCTTTCCCTGGATTTGGTGCCGGTTGCCTATGACCGGACGGTAGCCCGTACCGGAAAGCTCAGCTGGAGTTACATGAACAAAATTCTTCAAAGCTGGGTGGCGGAGGGGATAACCTCCGAGAAACAGGTGTTAGAGAGCGAGGCGGCATACCGCACCGGACAGGAGAAGAAGTCAGGAACCGTCCCCAAGCGGAGCGGCTTTAATAACTATGATGATACCAATTCGGTGGATTATCAAAAGCTGGAGGAACAGCTTTTGGATTTGATGTTGGACGACGGAATGGAAACGAGGTGACCAAATAATGGAATCTGCATATACTATGGCAAACCGGGCGCTGGCACAGCGGCGGGAGGAAAATCAGGCAGAGCAGAGAAAGCGGACGGCGGAAGTCCGTGCCGCATTCCCCCAGGAATTTTCCCGAATCGAGACAGCCATGCGTCAGGGGGGCGCTGCATTAGCACGGTGCATTCTTTCCGGAGGCAAGGAGTACGAGAGGATTAAGGAAACCATAAAAAGCCTACAAAAGCAACGGGAAGAATTGCTGATTCAATTGGGAAAGCCTGCGGACTATTTGGACGAAATCATAAGCTGCCCCATTTGCCGGGATACCGGCTTTTTGGAGAACGGGTTTCGGTGCAGCTGTCTAAAAACGTTGGTCGCCCAATACATGGGTAACACCTCTAACCTGACCGAGTACATGAAGGAGCAGACCTTTGACCGGGTAGACTACAGCTTGTTTGCCAGACAGCCAAAGGAGGGCGGACGGGATCCGCTGGCGGTAATGAAAACGGCCTATGAAAAGGGTTTGCGGTTTGCCGAAACCTTTGATACGACCCATGCCAATCTTTTGCTGATGGGAAACGCAGGAACCGGCAAGACCTATCTTTCCAGTTGCATTGCCAATCATGCATTAGAGCGGGGCAAGTCGGTGTATTACCAGACAGCGTTCCGGCTTTTTGAACTATTGGAGAAATTGAAGTTTGACCGGCTTCTTCCCCAGGAGGAAGAACAGGCTGCTTATATGGTCAGGCAGCTTTCTGATACCGAGCTTTTGATTATTGATGACCTTGGCACCGAGTTTGTGACTTCGTATACGGCAGCTGCTGCCTTTGATTTAATCAATACCAGATTGCTGCAAGGGAAGAGTACCGTGCTTTCTACCAATCTAAACTCCGAAGCAATGGAGAAGATTTATAGCAAGCGGTTTACTTCCCGGATTTGGGGGAGTTTTGAAATTATTCCGTTCATTGGTCAGGATTTGCGGATGCAGAAGCATATCCGCTACGATGGATAGGATGTGTTTGGTAAAGTCGGAGAAACTTTCCACGAATTTTTGGTAAGTTTTTTGACGATTTGAGCGAAAAAGGTGTTGTATTTTGCCCGCAATCGTGATAGAATACTTCTATATGTGTGCAAAGCAGTTCCTCTGCAAAATTCAAGAATCAGGGAGATTTCATTATGTTAAAGAAAAAGTGGCTGTTACGAGATTTTGACAAAAAGCGTGTTGTGGATATTTCCAAGCAATTTCATATTTCGCCGTTAACAGCCATCATTTTATACAATCGTGGGATTCAGGAGGATGAAGCCATCGACAGATTTCTGTCCAAAAAGCTGGATGTTCTCCATGACCCCTATTTGATGAAGGATATGGAAAAGGCGGCATTTAGAATCCGTCAGGCACAAGAGAAAAAAGAGAAGATTACCATTTATGGCGACTATGATGTAGATGGGATTACCTCCATTGCTATTTTGTATAAGCATCTTAAGGAGATGGGAATTGAGGTTGACTATTATGTTCCCGACCGGATGCAGGAGGGTTACGGAATTAACCGTGATGCGTTGGATAAAATCCGGGAGGGGGGCACCTCTCTTATCATTACCGTAGACACCGGTATTACTGCTGTAGAAGAGAGCGAGTATGCCAAGGAAATCGGTCTTGATGTGATTGTTACCGACCATCATGAATGCAAAGAACAGATTCCGTCGGTGTATGCGGCGGTGGACCCCAAGCGGAAGGATTGCCCCTATCCTTTCAAGAGTCTGGCAGGCGTAGGGGTTGTCTTTAAGCTGATTCAGGCATTGGATGATAAGGAGTCTTTGCCGGAATTGATGGAAAAGTATTCCGACCTGATGTGCTTGGGCACCGTGGCAGATATTTCCCCGTTGGTTGACGAAAACCGTGTGATTGTAACCGAGGGATTAAAGCGGTTCCGTGCCACCAAGAATGTGGGACTTAAGGCATTGATTGATGTTTCCACCAATGGCAAGGCAATTACCACCTCTACCATCGGCTATACCATTGCACCCCGGATTAACGCCAGCGGCAGACTGGGTTGTGCATCCCGCAGTGTGGAATTGTTCCTGACCGATGATGCCGACCGTGCCAAGGAATTGGCAGAGTCCCTCTGCGAAGAAAATACCCTCCGGCAGCAGACCGAACAGAAGATGTTCCGGGAAGCGATGGAGTATCTGGAGAATCATCCTGAGGTAAAAGAGGATAACGTTATTGTGATTCCTCATGAAAACTGGCACCATGGCATTGTGGGAATCGTATCCTCCAAGATTACCGAGAAGTTCTATAAGCCCTCCATTCTCTTTGCCATTGACGGCGACGAGGCAAAGGGCTCGGGACGAAGTGTCAATGGGTTTAACCTCTTTGGCGCTTTGGAGAGCAGCTCCGATTTGCTGGAGAAGTTCGGCGGTCATGAGCTGGCGGCAGGACTTACCATTAAGGCGGAGAATATCGAGGAGTTCCGGAAGAAGATTAACAGCTGCTCCAAGGACCAGTTCAGCGAAACCATGCGGACGCCAACCATTTTGCTGGATGCCGCCATTAAGGTTCCTTACATTACCTTGGATACCGTAAACGATATCAATCGGTTGCAGCCCTTTGGTGTGGATAATCCCACGCCGCTCTTTGCGGTACGGAATATCAAGATACATAAAATCAGCGTCATGAGCGAGGGGAAGCATCTTCGGATGACCCTGTTAAAAGACGGCAAGTATCTGGATTCCGTGGGATTTGGCATGGGAGAGTATTATCAGTATTTGCAGGAGGGCGACTTTATTGATGTTGCGTTCTCCTTGGACATCAACGATTATAAGGGATTTCAGAATGTGCAGCTCATTTTAAAGGATATCAAAAAAGCCGGCGAGGATGCCGAAGCAGAGAACTAGAACCTTTGTTGCTTTTTGAAGAGAAAAACGCTGGTGCTGCAGAACAGCCCAGCGTTTTCTGGCTATAGAAAGGGGGATTGGTATGGCAATGATTAACTTGGAACAATTATTGGAGCGGATTCGGGACTACCACAAGCTGGACGATTTGAGTCTGGTGGAGAAGGCGTATCGCTTTGCGGAAGAGAAGCATGCCGGACAGAAACGGAAATCCGGCGAGCCGTACTTTACCCATCCGGCACAGGTTGCATATAGCTTGGCGGATTTGGGTTTGGATACTCAATCCATCTGTGCAGCACTTCTTCATGATGTGGTGGAGGATACGGAAACCACCTATGAGGATGTAACCCGGGAATTCGGCGAAACTGTAACCTTGCTAGTGGACGGGGTAACCAAGCTTGATAAAATCCCCTATACTTCCAAGGAGGAACAACAGATTGAGAATCTTAGAAAGATGTTCTTTGCCATGGCAAAGGATGTCCGTGTTATTGTGATTAAGCTTGCCGACCGGCTCCATAATATGCGAACCTTAAAATATCAACCGGAGGAGAAGCAGAGAGAAATTGCCAGAGAAACCCTGGAGGTCTATGCGCCTCTTGCCCATCGTCTTGGTATGTCCAAAATCAAATGGGAGCTGGAGGATTTGGCACTGCGGTATATTGACCCCATTGCCTACTACGAAATCGTGGATAAAATCTCCCAAAAAAGGGAGGAGCGGGAGCTCTACATTGCCGATATTATGGAGGCTTTGCAGAAACGATTGGAGAGCTTGGGCATCGAGGCACAGCTTGAGGGCAGAGCCAAGCATTTTTACAGCATCTACCGGAAAATGTTTATTCAGAATAAAGGCATTGACGAGCTTTACGACCTTTTTGCCGTCCGTGTGATTGTCAATACCATTGCGGACTGCTATTCGGTGCTGGGTATGGTTCACGAACTTTATAAGCCCATGCCCGGACGGGTTAAGGACTACATTGCCATGCCCAAACCCAATATGTACCAGTCCTTGCATTCTACTTTGATTGGTCCTAATGGCACACCCTTTGAGATTCAGATTCGAACCAAGGAGATGCATCATACTGCGGAAAACGGCATTGCTGCCCATTGGAAGTACAAAGAGGGCAAGAGCGGTGTCAGTGATATGGACAGTAAGCTTGAGTGGATTAAGCAGCTATTGGAAATTCAGAAGGATATGACCAATGCGGAAGACTTCATGCAGACCTTAAAGATTGATATGTTCAGTGACGAGGTCTTTGTCTTTACCCCCAAAGGGGATGTGATTAGTCTTCCGGTGGGAGCGACTCCCATTGACTTTGCCTATGCCATCCATAGTGCAGTGGGCAACCGGATGACCGGTGCCAGAGTCAATGGAAAAATTGTAACCTTGGACCACGCCTTGAAAAACGGGGACATTGTGGATGTTATTACCGCTGGCGGAAGTAAAGGCCCCAACCTTGATTGGTTGAAGATTTGCAAGACCTCTCAGGCACGGAATAAGATTAACCAGTGGTTCAAAAAGGTCAATCGTGAGGAGAACCTCCAAAAGGGTCAGGAAACCATGGAAAAGACCCTGAAACAACAGGGGATTCCCAATAGTTTTCTGGAGGATAAGCACTTTGTGGAGGGCCTGCTCCGGAAATACGGCTTTAACAATTTAGAGGATTTGTATGCCGCCATCGGCTATGGCAGCTCTGCCGCCAATCGCTTTGTAACAAGGTTCCAGACCGAGTGCAAAAAGCGGATGGTGGACGAGGAAATGCTGCCGGTGGAGGAAATTCTCCCCATGGTGGTTAAAACCACCGACAAACCCAACGATAGCGGCGTGATTGTGGAGGGCATCCAGAACTGCCTGACCCGGTTCTCCCATTGTTGTAACCCGGTACCCGGGGACAAGATTGTGGGTTATGTAACCCGGGGCAGAGGGGTTGCCATCCACCGTGCCGATTGTATCAATATTCTCCATGCCCAGCAGAACGCCGGAGAGATGAACCGGTTTATCCCAGTAAGATGGGCGGGAGATACCGACCATACCTTCCAGACCATGCTGACGGTAACGGCAAGTGACCGGCCTGACCTGCTTCTGGATTTGCTGGGAACCATTTCGGAGATGAAAACCAAACTTGCAAATGTCAACGCCAGAACCGGAAAGAACCAGCTTGCGATGATTGAGCTGACTCTGGAAATTTCCGATACTGCCCAGTTGGAGCAGACCACCAAAAAGCTCAAGCAGGTGGATAGTGTACTCTCGGTGGTACGTCGCCGTAGTTAAGAAAGGATGATTGTTATGGAATTTCATAAGCTATCCCTTGGCTATCTTGGTACCAATTGTTATATTTTAGCAGAGAATACCACCAAACAGGCGGCAGTGATTGATGCTCCTGACCAGGCAGATGCCATCCTTGGCTTTTTGGAGGAAAAGGGATATACCCTTACCAATATTGTGCTGACCCACGGGCATTATGACCATATCCTTGCCCTTGGGGAACTGAAAGAAAAGACGGGAGCAACCCTCTCGGTTCACGAAAACGGCGTTGCCTTTTTGCAGGATGGTATCCATAATCTTTGCCATTATGTAGGGATCGACTGGACACCGGTAAAACCAGATAAACTCTTAAAGGAGGGGGACGTCCTGACCCTGGGTGGTCAGGAGTTTAGAGTTCTCCATACCCCGGGGCATACCTCGGATTGTATCTGCCTGTATGGCGGCGGAATTCTGATTTCGGGAGACACCCTGTTTCAGCGGAGTATTGGCCGTGCCGACCATCCCACTGGCGACTACCATCAGGAGATTGCGTCGATTCAGGAAAAACTTATGCCCCTGCCGGATGAAACGATAGTCTATCCGGGGCATGGCCCGTCTACCACCATTGGAGAGGAGCGTAGGGGCAACCCGTACCTTGGATGAGTGAAACAACAAACACCCCGTGGGGAATCCTGACAGGAATTCGTCCGGCAAAGCTTGCCACCAAACTTTTGCGGGAGGGGAAACCCGATCAGGATGTCATAAACTATTTTGTGAAGGACTGTGGCACCACAGAGGCAAAAGCTGCACTGGCGCTGGAAACTGCCAAAGCAGAAATGCCGGTGGAGGATGCCATGGATAAGGGTGGTATTAGCTTGTATGTGGGGATTCCCTTTTGCCCCACCCGATGTTTGTACTGCTCCTTTGTAACCTGCGGCACCAGACAGGCGGCAAAGCTGATTCCTGAATACCTAGAATGCCTGAAACGGGAGATTTCCTTTTCGGGTAGGTTAAGCGCCGAAAACGGAAAAAATCTGGAAACAGTGTATATTGGCGGCGGGACCCCTACAACCCTGTCGGCAGACCAGCTTCATGAGCTGTTATCCCAAATCGAGGAAAGCTTTGATTTGTCCTCCTGTAAGGAATTTACGGTGGAGGCGGGACGCCCGGATACCGTAACGGCAGAAAAATTAAAAACCCTGAAACGCCATGGGGTAGACCGCATCAGCATCAACCCCCAAACCATGAATCCGGAAACGCTGCATATCATTGGCAGAGCACACACGCCTGACGATATTCGTCACGCTATGGCACTTGCCCGGGATTGCGGATTTGATTGTATCAATATGGATGTGATTGCAGGACTTCCCGGCGAAACCTTTGAGATGTTCCAATATACCATGGAAGAGGTGGAAAAGCTCTCTCCCGAAAATACCACGGTACATACCATGAGTATTAAGCGGTCCTCCAGACTCCACGAGTATCTGGGAGAGTATGCCTTGACCGATGGGGCACAGGTGGAAGCTATGGTGGATTTTGCCTATCGGTACATGAAAGAGCTGGGGAAACATCCCTATTATATGTACCGCCAGAAGAACCAGCTGGGGAATCTGGAGAATGTGGGATATTGCAAACCCGGCACCGAGAATCTGTATAATATCTATATCATGGAAGAACTCCAGACCATTTTGTCGGTGGGTTGCGGCGGGGTTACCAAGACGGTAGACCCTGTCAAGAATAAGATTGAACGAATCTTCAATGTGAAGGAGCCTCAGGACTATATTGCAAGGATTGACGAAATGATGGAGCGGAAGAAGAATATGTTTGAGGAAGAATAAAACAAAAAGCACTTGCAACTGCAAGTGCTTTTTCTGTAATAACGATTTATGTTTGCGAAACTGAGGTATCAATAACAACACCATTATCAAAAATAAAGTCATAGGTATAGCCATCAATACGATCATCGCCTATCATATATTGATAAGCTATGTAACCCTTATATTTTGTGTGCCCAGTATATTCTACAATACGAGTAGGTTCTCCTAAAATTTCGGTTAATTCCTGTTCTGTCATACCGACAAAGTTATATTGTTCCTTTAGGCTATCAAGCATGCAATGTCTCAGGAGTGTATAGTTATCCCATTTTTCCCTGGTATAAACAGACATATAATCAGAGGCGGCATACAGAAACCCATAATTTACCATCGTCGTTATGATGGTTGACAGGATTAGGCATAACGGCAACATCCATTTATATTTCATTTTTCTTCGAAATAGTATTGTTATGATGATTCCAAGCGCAGAAGTTATTGCAAATACTTTTAATAAAATTCCGTCATCAAAACGATCGAGGAATGTATCAAATGTGGTCATAAGGATTAGCACAAATAATATTGCACCCCAAAGCAACACAAACACTGAATACAAGAAAACATTCAATAGGACATTTAATACTTTCTTCTTCATTGTGAAAAGTCACTCCCATTAAGGTTTGTATAACATACTTTTTCCGTCTATCAAAACGGCAGCTTTTCCTTCTAAAATACTACGCAAAACCGCTTCTTCTAAATCACGCGTTGGTGTGTTCTTCCCAATTGATTGTTATGCAAATCCATTTTCATTGCCTCGGGATCATTCAAGTTCTCATTCCACCAACCAAATTCGTGTGCATGGGTAAAAAGCCTTGCATAATTTTCGTCCATTTTGCTTGCAGCATAAGCACTCCAATAGATATGTTTAAAGGCATTGGCAATATCGGTGCCATCCCCCTTTTGATTATAAATTTCAAGGGTAAGGGCATCTGCTTTGTGCCTTCCCTTCTCAAAATAAGCAGCTTCCTTTGGGTAGGCAACAGCCAAAACCTGCTCGACCGTTGAGCGCGGTGCAGTTATTTTATAGTCTTTCGGCAATACGCTATTTGCCTTATCGAGTGTGTTATAGAAATATATTACTCTTTTATCGATATTTGCACTTCCCCACTCATTGCCTATCCACCTGATTTCATTATCCACAATATCTATTGCTTCTTTGTATTCCGGAAATTCCCTGTATGCCTGTTTCAAATTATCCAAGGCGATAAATACTTTCGAATTTTCGCCATACCGCCTTTTATCCGCTGACTGTGCTGAACGACTAGACAAATAAGCTACATCAACATTCTTATTATACATATTTAAATTGTCATCGTCAAGATTTCGGTCTTCTTCGACAAAAAAATCTAACCCTACAAGTTTTGCACACCACCATCCGTAATTGGCGTTTGGGTCTTTTAGCGGTCGGTCGCATCTCCTACATCGATTTTGTCCGTCATACTTTTTGTTTTGATTTTCACTTGCCATTTTTCATTTCTCCTTTTCTGATGTTTCTTTTATTTTAACAGAAAAAGGATTGACACTGCGTGCCATGAAAAGGAACAAATACAACTGAAAAAAGACATCCAGCGGATGTCTTTTTTCTTGGCGTGCCGCAGAAGATTCGAACTCCCGACCTTCTGATCCGTAGACATATATTTTCTATTTCTTCATTAGTCCAGAGCGGTTTTGACCCGCATAAAACCGTAGCTTTTCAAAATTGAGTATTTCTGCCATGTAATTCTATTGCACAGACATTGTGCAATAAATGGCTCAATAAAACCACGCTGGGAGTATTTCATAATAGCAAGATTAACACAAGGTAAAGCATAAGCAGCAGAACCCCGCCGACCAGGGCAACCTTCCTGAAGATGTTCTTCAGCTCCAGATAGTGCATGACATAAAAGGCAAAGAAGTTGGCTTCTCTTTCGCATTGAACACCATCACACGCCCGATATGCTAAATGATTAAAAGAGATATGCCCTTGCTCATGGAGGAGAACATGGAGGATGTTGTCTTCACTTAATCGGGAATTAACAAGAACAACCCTATCACTGCCCCGTATGCAAGTATATCCTTCCTTGCAATTTCCACTATGGATTGCTTCAGCAAGGTTCAGGCTCTCCAGAAAGCTCTCCACCTCATCAGAAGACCGACTGCCCTTGATAAACCAAAGGAGAAGAAATCCTTGTCGTTTGAATATATCTCTCATGGTGTCCCGGTTCAACATCTTCTTGCTTAATCTATACTTTCTGATAAACTCAATCGCTTTCTTTCGTGCTATGTTCATCTATGTAATATCTCCTTTCTTTTTTCGCAACAAAGTTTCACAAACTCCGGGTGTAGACTCTGTATCCGGGAGCAGATAAACAAGGCTGAAGCTTTCTAAATGTTAAAATGTTTCAACATCTGCCCCGCTGATATGAAATTCTTAACCTCAAAACCGAAGCTTTTCTCTTGTCCCCTCTCTATGACAGATGCAAAGAGAGGGACAAGTGAAAATTTTCCTGTCAACCATGCGGGGTATATCACTTGACCCCCAGGGACAAATGAAAACAAAAATCTTTTTCATTTGACCCTCTAAAGTTTTCACTTGACCCTCAGGGGCAAATGATAAACCTATTGAATTTACTAATAAAACTTTTCATTTGACCCTCTGTGAGATGTCTGACGGAGAGGGTTTTTCTCCGGCAAGTGATAAAACCACCCATATAAAAGAAAATTAACATCATTTTTTCGTCATAGACTTGTCCCGCTCCCCTTCAGGATAATTTAGATGATGCTTTTATGTATTCCGCCCTGTTATATTCCTGTTTTACCCCTGTTAGCAGAGGCTTCCGTTTCCGCCATGTCCATCTGTTCCCATGGCAGGGGTTCTTCTCCGGTTACATCGACAAAGGTTTCTACATATACCACATGCCATGACTTGCTACCATTCCTCCCGCTCCCCTTTTGGACTATATCAATCTGCCCGGAGGCTTTCAGCTCCTCTTTGGCAGTCCGCAAGGTTTTGATGCCGTAATCAAATGCCCTTGCCTTTTCTTCTAGCTCCTTAACAGGGATGCTGCCGTTGTGTTCGTCCAGAGTATCAAGGATAAACTGCTTGCAATCGTCCCTCTTGGGAGCTTCCTTGGTTGTTTCCTTCCGGTTCGCCGCCTCGAGCATGAAATCCCTGTCCGTCTTTGAGGTTGTCCCTTGCTTTTCTACCAGTCCATTTTGGTTGATGGAGAATAGCACGGTATCCTGATGCAGCGCATAGTTGTTCTTCTCATTGGAGAGATAGCGAACCCCATCATCCTCTGTATAGCCAAGCATAAGAACAGAACGGGAAATATCCCATAGGTCGGCACTGTCTGCGATTCTGTCCCGGCCATAAGCTCCCTTCCGTTTGTTAGAGTGGCAGACTACCAAAAAGGTTGTCCCGGTTTCCTCTCCCAGACTTATCAACGGCGCCATACATTGGCGCATGGCGTTCCGGCTCCCCATATTAACCTCCGGAGGGATGAAGCCTTGCACCGGGTCAAATACACAAAGGGTAGGCTTTATCCGGCGGATAATCTCATTCAGTGTTCCGCTGCCAAAGTTCAGAGCAGCCATCAAGGAACCGTTCTTGTCCTTGGCAAAGTCCGGGGCAAACACATTGTCCATATCCGCACCGGCAATCCGGAGCTTCTTCCGGAGCTTTCGCCGGATACTATCCTCGGTAGTAAGTATCAATGCCTTTCCGGGTTCTCTGATAACCCCATAGCCATCTAATATACCCGGCTTTCCCGCACTGACTGCCGCCACCAGATTGACCCATAGGGTTGTTTTACCAACGCCCCCATCGGCAGCCATGAGAGTTATCTGTCCTTCAGGAACCCACCCTTCAAATAGCCATGCGGTTTCTTCCTCTTCGAAGGCAGAGAGGGATTGGAAATTTCTCATTAAAGGGTCAAACTGCCATATCGTAGTATCGCTCCAGTCCGGCTCATCCAGACCAAAGTAACGATTCAGCTTTTCTTCAGAACATCCTCCCCGGCACTGGACAAGGATATTGCCGTTGTTCTGGTCCTGTGCAATAACCAATTCCCCCTGCTCGTCCTCATGCAAGGGGCATTTTGCCTCCCAGATGGTGTCGTAGTCATGGCGGACAACCTCGACCTTGCCCAGAACCTCTTCAATGCTTTTCATAGTATGTGCCCCCTTTTGCTGATAACAAAAAGGGCGTGCGATAAAACGCCGCCCTTTGTCATTCTGCATCCTTGGTTATGTAGAATCATGCTTGACAGTCCCTTCGGCTTTGTGGTATACTGTAATTGCTTGATAAGTCCTCGTGACTTTCCCTTGATATGCTTCCGGCGTATCAGGGGTTTTTTCTTTTTCCTGACAATCGCATTTCTCTCCAGGGTCAAGGTTCGCACCGCAATAAGGACAAACATTATAATACGGCATGGTTTTAACTCCTTTCCTAGATTGTTTTCAATTCCAGCTTTTGCATAGCTCGAAAAAGGAAATGTATTTTCTTTCTCTTACTTAATCGTGCGTCCACAAAGATAACCTTATCATCCGGAATAATACAGATGGGCTTTTGAGGGTTCTGCAAAAACTCTTTTAACGCTGAATCTTCCATCCCGCATACCTCTTTTTGAACCTCATCCGACAACAGAAAGTCCGGTGTAAAACGCAAGAGCCGGAAACCTTGTTGTTTAAGAAATTTATCCATCATCTCAATTTCTTTTCTTTTCATGTGCTTCATTGTTTTTCATACCTCCGGATTACGCTGCCAAAGTTTCCCGGAGGAAGAAGCTCCGGTTCTCGCTATCCAGAATCTTCTCTTCAAGCCTATGCAGTTGTCTTTTATTACGGCGGAGAGTGTCCCGCTCCATCCACTTGATGTAGGCTATCAGAACCAACCAATAACAGGCAATCCCAGCAAGAACAAATCTTGCCCAGCTCCCCACCGTCCCCAAATCCATATTGGACATCAGGAACAATGCTCCCGCTCCGGTTACTCCCAAAGAACATTTGACAAGCTTCTCCATGATTGACCTTGAGGAAACCTTGAGGGTTTTTATCCCGTTTACCTCGGGAAAACCTCGGGATTCTTTTTGCCCGCTTGACCTTATTAAAACCTTATTATTTTTCACACTCATTGTTATCATCCTTTCCAGTTAGAAAATCCACCGATACCGCAAAGAAATCCGCTATAGCAAGTAGTGATGAGAGCGTCGGTTCACTCTCTCCCCGTTCATACTTTCGAATACTGTCCGGGGCAAGTCCACACAGTTCACTTGCTACAATTCGGCTGATTCCCTTTTTCTCTCTTAATTGTTGCAACCTTTGCTTGAACTCCACACGGAATCCCTCCAGCCATTCATAGCTTGACAAGGTTCCCGCTCCAGATGGGTCAAAGCTTATGGGATATGCTGAACGCCGTTTGACCTTGCTAAAACCTTGATAGTTTTCACGCTCATATAGATACACTCCCCATTTGAACCATTTTCTTTTCGATTGCCGCCGGTTCTCCCCCGGCAAGCATCCACTCATCCAGCTTGGACTTGATATAGAGGCGTTTTCTTCCTCTGCCGGAGCCTATGTCATAGTAAGTGCCATCAAGAAGATTGGCTTGCTCCATCCGGTAGAGCTTGGAAGAGCTGCACATCAAATACTCTGCCGCCTCGGTTCTGGTTAATCTGTTCATACTGTGTCCCCTTTCTCATTTTCAAAATACGAATCATCAAGCATTGCCAGATGCTCTTTTAATGATTCCATTGTTACGCCCTCGCCTGCAAGCTTCCGTCCTCTCTTTTCAAGCCACCGAAGATTGTATAGGCGTTGCTTCCGTCGGCGTATGATTCGCTGCTCTTGTTCTGCCAACTGCACATAGGACGATTTTTCCAGCCGGGCAATCTCTTGTTCCATCTGTTCGTCTGTCAACGGCTTTTCTCTTGCCATGGTTACCTCTCCTTTCCCTCTGTGTTGTTCCTCTCGCTTTGATTTTTGCCCCTCATTGCTCAATACTGCTTTTGGGTAGGTTCTTTATTACCCAGAGATTAAATCAGCAATGGAGAGGATGCTTGTTAAGCTTCCTTAACCGCTTCGGTAAAAAAATACTTGGAAACCTCCCCATCTTCAATACCCAGCAACGAGCACGCCTGCCGCATTTCTTTTTGGGTAAAATCTGTTATACCATTTAACTTTTTTGATAAAGATGTTGCGGAAATCCCCAGAGCTTGAGCAAAATTAGCTTGAGAGCAGAAAACCTCTTTTATTTTCCCGTTCAAACAAGAGTAATCAAACATAACTATTACACCTCCTTTTGTTAAAGTTCCTTAACACGATTATATAATAACAGTTTTATTTCTGTTTGTCAACGAAAAATTTAAGTTTCCTTAACATTTTTTTAATTTGTGTTGCAATTTCTTTAACAAATGTATATAATATGATTCATAGGAGGGTTAGCAATGAATATCTTTCAAGAGAGATTAAACGCTATAATGGAGGAAAAGCAAATCAGCCAAACCGAATTATCAAGGAGAACGGGCATTACAAAGGCAAGCATAAGCCAATATGTCAACGGAATCTATGAAGCAAAGCAGAATAATCTTTTTTTGCTGGCTCAAGCCTTGGGATGTTCTCCGGCATATCTTATGGGAATAGATGCCCCCAACTTGGCCACGGAACCGGCACGGCTCCCGGATGCAGAGGCAATAACCATATCCAATGACGAAAAAGCTCTTGTATTAGACTACCGGAAGTTGAACGCTATTGGTAAGGAGAAGCTTCTTGATTACGCAGCCGATTTAACAGAGAATGAAAAGTATACGGAGAACCTTTCCGGTAAGTTAAGCGAAAAGGCAATCGGGTAGTTGTTCCCGCTCCGATATGGGAAAATAAAAAATGACACACATGCAAACTTTATTTTTTGTGGTCGTTTTGTGTCCGGTTTGTGTCATGGTTTTGTCATGATAAAACGTGTGCTTTAAAGGCACTTTAAAGTAACTATAAATGAATAATAAAAAATGTCCCCCTGTGCTGGCACACAGAGGGACGGGACACAATACAAGCACTCGACCAACCATAAGCAATGGGAAATGGGGAATGTTGTGTACTGCTTTATCAAGTATATCATGATTCCCCGTGTATTGTCAAACAGAAAGGGGAAATTTTTATGCAGAAAAACAAAAAGCGGTCTATCGGTCATATCCGGAAACTGGAGAGCGGGAAGTATCTGCTCCGGCTCTCTCTGGGTATTGATGATTTTGGAAAGCGGATTCAACCGTCAAAGGTTGTAGAATGTACCAGCGATAGAGAGGCGGAAAGACTGCTGCTTGAATTTTATCAGGAGCGGGAGAAGCTTCTTGCCATGAGAACGGCGGGACAGTATGCGCCGACTACCCTTGACGAACTGTACCGGGCGTGGATGGAGAACCATGTGAAAATCAATCTGGAAACAAGAACCCATGATTTTTACGCCGACCTATGGGAGCGGGAACTGAAGCAGTATGGCAAGCTGAAGCTTTTGGCTGCCACCGGAAAGAATATCTATTCGATTCTCCCGGCAAAGGAAAAGGCACGGAGCCGGAACGCCGTCTATAAAATGCTCAAGACAATGTTTAACAAGGCTATTAGATGGGGATACATGACAAGCAATCCTTGCGATATGATAGACACGCCAAAGTATAAGCCAAAGGAAAAGAAAGCGTTATCAGAGCATGACATATCCGTTGTGATGGAAGCTCTTCCTGAACAACCGCTCATGTTCCAAGCAATGTTTTACTTTGCCGCCATGTGCGGGATGCGAAGGCAGGAAATTGTAGGATTGAAATGGTCGGATATAAACTTTGCGGAAAAGTCTTTTGTAATCCGGAGAGCAGCAACCAGACCAAAGGGGCAGAAAACTACAACCAAGGCACCAAAGACGGAACGGTCTGCCAGAGTGCTATTTTTCCCGTCTGGACTTGATGCAATTCTTTTGCGACACATGAACCAGCAACAAGAGCAACGGCGGAAATGCGGTAACAAATGGCGTGGAAAAGATTGGGTATTTACTCAATGGGACGGCCAGCTCATGGATATAGACACACCAAGCCAGCAGTGGGGAAGATTTGCAAAGGCTCATGGTATCGATGGCGTAACCTTCCATGGTCTCCGGCATACGGCGGCAACCTTCATGATAAAAAACAATGTTCCCATTACTACGGTATCCGGGGTTCTGGGACACGCCCAGACCTCAACCACATTAAATACCTACGCCCATGTGGTAGAAGATACCAAGAGAGCTGCCATTGATTTGATGGCGGATGTGTTCCAGGGAGATTCCGCAGCACAAAGAAAAGCGTTATAAAAAGTAATTTGTGCAATAAATGGTGCAATGGAGCGGGACAAGGAAGAATTCAATAAAAAAGAAAAAACCCTCAAAGCCTTATGCCTTGGGGGTTTCTTGTATGGCGTGCCGCAGAAGATTCGAACTCCCGACCTTCTGATCCGTAGTCAGACGCTCTATCCAGCTGAGCTAGCGGCACATATTGAAACGAACCATTGTATTATAGCACGGTTTGTTTCAAATTGCAAGTGTTTTTTAAAAATTTTTTTAAATAATTCGTTCTGCCACAAAAACCACGGCACAGGCGGCAAGTGCCACTGTCAAAAGACTTTTTTCCCGATAGGCTAAAATCACGGCGACAACCAGTCCGGCAACGGCTGACCAAACCGAGGCGGTAGAAAAGAAGATGTCCGGCAGAGTCATGGCACCCAGCACCGCATAGGGGATGTACTCTAAAAAGGCACGGATGTAGGGATTCTTAATTTCCTTGCGAAACAGGGTCAAAGGCAGAGAGCGGGTCAGGTAAGTTACAACCGCCATAACGGCAATGGAAAGCAGCAATTGAGAGGTGGAAATGTTCATGATAATTCCTCCTTCTTCGGATAAAGGATGGAGCCGATTCCGGCAGCCACCACCGAACAAATGATAATGACAAACCCGCCGGAAACCTGATTCAGTCCCGGGACAAACCGGAACAGACAGCTCAAAACAACCGATACAGCAGTTACCAGAAAGACAGGAAGACTCTTCTTGGCAACGGGAACAATAATGGCAAGAAACATCCCATAAATGGCAATACCAAGAGCGGACTGCATCATGGGCGGCAGAAAAGTTCCCGCCAAAGCCCCTAAAATGGTTCCCAAAGTCCACCCGATGTAAGGGATGGTAATCAAGCCAGCCATGTATTTGGGGCCTACCTTTTGGGACTGGGTGGATGCCACTGCAAAAATTTCATCCGTGATTCCAAAGGAAATCCCAAGTCGGGGCAGGGTCTTTAGCCTTTGCTCCAATTTCTGGGACAGGGATAGGGACATGAGAGAATAGCGGATGTTGATGACCAGCTGGGTCAGGGCGATTTCCAGGTAGCCGGCGGAGGCTACCATCATATTAAGCCCCGCAAACTGCCCGGCAGAGGTCAGGTTGGTCATGGAAATTAATATGGCATAAAGTGCTGGCATTCCGGCGGCGACCGCCATCATTCCAAAGGTAAAGGAAACCGAAAGATACCCCAAACCAATGGGAATCCCATCCCGCAGACCTTGTTTGATATTATTCTGGTAGGGTAATTCGTGCATAGAGACAAGGCTCCTTTCTTCTCATAGATTTTACTAAATGTTATTGAAAAACGTGCGTTCTGTCATAAAATTGTAAATTTAGTGTAATTTTTTGTATTTTTTACTTTACAAAATCGTAACTTTGTGCTATAATGACTCTAGATGAAATGTTGAAGGGGTGTTCGGGGCGATGATACAGAATGATTTGGTAAAGATTAAGTCCGATTTGGCTGATAATATAGGGAGCAAGGTTCGGCTCACGGCGAAAAAGGGCAGAAAGCAGACTGTAACCCGGGAGGGTGTCATCGAGGGAACCTATCCCAGTGTATTTACTGTGAAGCTTGACGTGGATGAGGATTTCATGGCAAGTGAACGCCGTGTTTCGTATAGCTACGCAGACGTTTTAACCAAGACGGTGGAATTGATTATCTGCGACCCCGAGGAAGAATAATTTGGTGGGGAATCCTCCCCGCCGTGATGCAATGATTGAAGAAAGGCTTCCAACTGGAGGCTTTTTTGTTTTCTTGAATCAATATTATACAACGGATTTTGACAAAATGCAAGAGATGAAATGAGAAGAGAAAGCCTCCCTCTTTGAGGGCGCCCTTCTTTGGCACTTTACGGAAAATGCTTGACAAACAAAAACTTTCATGGTATAATGCTCCTGTAAAGTTGATACGAGGCAGAAGAGTGAGGTTCCACCTCACTCTTTCTGTTTGAAAAAACCATAAGGAGGAAAGAGATGGCATATTCTAAAATAGAACAAGCGGTTCTTGGGATGGCAGAACCCATTGCCCGGGAAAATGGCTGCTACCTCTACGATGTGGAGTATTTAAAAGAGGGTGGCATCTGGTTTCTTCGGGTCTACGTAGACAAGGAGGAGGGGGGCATCTCTCTGGACGAGTGCGAGGCGGTCAGCCGTGCCCTGAGCGAGGTGCTGGACAAGGAAGACCCCATTGACAGAAACTATTATCTGGAGGTTTCCTCTCCCGGGGTGGAGCGGAAGCTGAAGACGGCGGCACACTTTGCAAGATATCAGGAAGCCACCGTGGATGTTGGCCTTTATAAGGCGGTAAACGGCAGTAAGCAGTTGACCGGAATCTTAAAAGGCTTTGACGGAGAGACCATTTCCCTTGAGGTGGGCGGGGAGCTTCTGGAGCTTTCCCAAAAGGATACCACCATGGTGCATCTCCACTTTGATTTTTCGTAAATAATTGGGATATGATATAGAAAGGATTGGTTAAGAAAATGAGTTCGGAATTGTTTGAGTTATTGGAGTTAATTGAGGAAGAAAAAGGAATTAGTCAGGACATTATTTTGGACGCCTTGGAAAATGCGCTGGTTTCTGCATACCGGAAGCACTTTGGTGCGGCAGAGGACGTAAGTGTTATCTTTGAGGAAAAAACCGGAGCGATTCGCATTGTTGCCCACAAAACCGTAGTGGAAACCGTGGAGGATCGTGAAAAAGAGGTTTCTTTAGAGGAGGCACAGCGTTATGATGCCAAGTATCAGATTGGGGATATTGCGGAATTTGAAGTAACTCCCAAATCCTTTGGCAGAATTGCGGCACAGACTGCCCGTCAGGTGGTTATCCAGAGAATGCATGAGGCGGAGCGGGAAAAGATGGTAAATGAATATTCTGACCGTGCCAATGACATTGCCAGTGCAGTGGTTCGGAGAATTGAGCGGCGGAATGTGATGCTGGAAATCGACGAAACGGAATCTGTATTGATGCCCAACGAGCAGGTTCGTGCTGATAATTACAAGGTCGGCGAGCGGTACAAGGTCTATGTGGTAGAGGTTGCAGACTCTGTCAAGGGTGTGCATCTGGTAACCTCCCGTTCCCATCCGGGACTGGTTCGGCGTCTTTTGGAATTAGAAGTGCCTGAAATCGAGGAGGGTATCATCGAGATTAAGGCGCTCTCCCGTGAGGCGGGTTCTCGTAGTAAGATTGCGGTTCATTCCACCAAGGATAAGGTAGACCCGGTTGGCACCTGTATTGGCCCTAAGGGGATGCGTGTGCAGGAGGTTATCCGGGAACTGCGGGGAGAGAAGATTGATATTATCAAGTACAGCGACGACCCGGCAGAGTATATTTCCAACGCCTTGAGTCCGGCAGAGGTTCTCTCCATTGAGGTGGATGCAGATAACCGGATGTGTAAGGTTTTGGTTCCGGCAAGCCAGCTTTCTCTTGCCATTGGCAGGGAAGGTCAGAACGTCCGTCTTGCAGCACGGCTGACCGGCTGGAAGATTGATTTAAGCGCAGCACCGGAGGAAGCAACTGCACCGGAAACCGAAGAAGAATAACCATGAAACCCCAGAGAATGTGCATGGTTTGCAGAGAGCGAGCAGAAAAAGAACAGTTGATTCGGATTGTGAAGAACAAAGAGGGCAGCATTGCTCTGGATTTAACCTACAAGCTTCCGGGACGTGGTGCTTATCTGTGCAAGGATAAGGACTGTATCGGCCAGGCACAGAAACGCCGGGCACTGGAGCGGGCCTTTTCCTGTAAGGTAGAGGCATCGGTGTATCAGGAGCTTCAGGAAGCTGCGGAGGTGTAAAACATGACCAGAAAATGGATGGGAATGTTAGGACTTGCCATGCGGGCAGGAAAGCTTGCAATCGGCGAGGGAAAAGCAGCAGATGCCGTAAGAGACGGCAAAGCAGAACTGTTGCTTCTGGCAACAGATACCGCCCACAACACCGAAAAGCGGTTTTTGAATATGACGCAGTTTTACCAAGTTCCGATTTTACGTCCCGGGGATAGAACCCAATTGGGAGCGGCAATCGGCAAGGATGCTGCGGTGGTTCTGGCAGTGACTGACCCAGGCTTTGCAGAGCAGATGAAGAAACTGTAAGAACGGAACCGACACCTAAGAGTTTTGACAGAGAGATTGTGAAAGGAGTGTGTCAATTATGGAAAAAATCAGAGGATATGAACTTTCCAAGGCATTTGGGATTCCCAGTAAGGAAATCGTAAAGGTTTTGCAAGATTACGGGGTATCCACCAAGAACCATATGAGCGCCCTGACTGAGTATGAATTGGACGTAATTTTCGAATACTATACCCAGAAGAATCCGGTGGAGGATTTTTCGATGTATGCTCCCAAACCGGCAGAGGTAGCAGAGGAAAAGCCCGCAAAGGAATCCAAGAAACAAGGGGAATCCCAGGAGATTTCTGCAGAAGAAGCAGTTACTCCCGTAGAACCCCAGGAGATGGGCAGAAAGACCAGAACGGTAGATACTCGTGTTAACACGGTGGATTTAGACCGCCTTGACGATGAGAAGATTGAGGAACTGATTCCCGAGAATGTCAAGGGCGAGGGTGCTGCCAAGAAGCAGAAAATCAATCAGAAGAAAAAGCAGCAGGGCAAACCCCAGAGCAATAAGCCAAAGCCTGAGGATATGCTCAAGCAGCCGGAGAAGAAGAAAAAAGTAGAGAAGATTCACGTTTTGATTCCCGAGGAGATTACCGTAGGGGAATTGGCGGAGCGGATGAAGAAGCCGGCTACCGAGGTCATCAAAAAGCTGATGCTTTTGGGTATTATGGCATCCGTCAACGAAACGTTGGACTTTGATACGGCATCCCTGATTGCAGAGGAATTGGGCTGCACCTTTGAAAAGGAGATTATCTTAACCGATGAGGATATTCTCTTTAACGATGTGGAGGATGCTCCCGAAGCCTTAAAACCTCGTGACCCGGTGGTTGTGGTTATGGGTCACGTTGACCATGGTAAAACCTCTTTGCTGGATAGCATCCGGAACACCAATGTAACCGACGGCGAGTTTGGCGGAATTACCCAGCATATCGGTGCACACAGAGTCCGTCTGGGCGATAAGAAGATTACCTTCCTGGATACCCCCGGACATGAAGCGTTTACCGCTATGCGTGCCCGTGGTGCATTGGTTACCGATATTGCCATCCTGGTGGTGGCAGCCGACGACGGTATCATGCCCCAGACCATTGAGGCAATCAACCATGCCCGGGCAGCAGAGGTTGCTATCATCGTTGCCATTAACAAGATTGATAAAGAGGGTGCCAACCCCGACAGAGTTCGTCAGGAACTGACCGAGCACAATCTGGTTCCCGAGGAATGGGGCGGCGATACCATCTGTGTTGAGGTTTCTGCAAAGCAGGGCACCAACATTGACCAGCTTCTGGAAATGGTACTTTTGGTTGCCGAAATGAAAGAATTAAAGGCAAATCCCGACCGTGCCGCAAAGGGTACTGTCATCGAGGCACAGCTGGATAAGGGCAGAGGCCCTGTGGCAACCGTACTGGTGCAGAACGGAACACTCCGTGCCGGGGATATTGTGGTAGCCGGCACTGCGGTAGGCCGTGTCCGTGCTATGAACGACGATAAGGGTAAGGCTGTCAAAAAGGCAGGGCCCTCCATCCCGGTAGAGATTTTAGGTCTTTCCGAGGTTCCCGAGGGCGGCGACACCTTCTATGCAGTCGATGACGAAAGAAAAGCCCGTGATGTGGTTGAAGCCAGAAAGTTTAAAGCAAAGCAGGAGAGACAGAAAGCGGCGACAACTGTTTCCTTGGATAACCTCTTTGAGCAGATTGAGGCAGGTAAGATGAAGGACCTCAATATCATCGTCAAAGCAGACGTTCAGGGTAGCGTGGAGGCGGTTCGCCAGTCCTTGGAGCGGATTTCCAATGAGGAGGTTCGGGTTAAGGTTATCCATGGTGCCGTTGGTGCAGTGACCGAGTCTGATGTGATGCTGGCAAGTGCGTCCAACGCCATTATTGTCGGCTTTAATGTCCGTCCGGTTAATGGCGTTACCGAGGCAGCGGAGGATGCCAATGTGGATATTCGGCTGTATCGTGTTATCTACGATGCCATCGAGGATATCGAAAAGGCAATCAAGGGTATGTTAGAACCCACCTTCCGTGAGGCGGTCATCGGCCATGTTGAGATTCGTACCACCTTTAAGGTTTCCGGGATTGGTACCATCGGTGGTGCTTACGTGCTGGATGGTAAGATTCTGCGGAGCAGTCAGGTTCGTGTGGTTCGTGACGGCATTGTTATTCACGAAGGCGAGCTGGGTTCCTTAAAGCGGTTTAAGGACGATGTGAAGGAAGTCAATGCCGGCTACGAATGCGGCTTGAGCATCGATAAGTACAACGACATCAAAGAGGGCGACATTGTTGAGGTATATGTAATGGAGCAGGTG
>JAZURN010000028.1:0-14344 GCA_045606185.1 Ructibacterium sp. | reverse complement strand
CCTACTTCCAGAGCAATCCGAGCTTCCCGATACGCCTGTGCCAGCTCCTGAATGGTGCCGACCATGGTAGAAATCCCCACTGCAACCGAAATCATTTCTTCGGAGCTTAAGGTGTCTACAATATTCTGGGCAACCCGAAGAATCTCCTCTTTCGGGGCGTCCGGCTTAAACTCTTTGATTACCACGCTATCATGGTCGTCAATCCTTATAACAAAGTCCCTGTTGCGGTCAGGGAAGAGGTTCTTCAAAACCTCCATAGCAGCGTTTTCGGTATTCTTTAAATTCCGCACCAAATAAACTGCACGATTGGTTTCCGCCGCAAGGTGCAGTTCCCGGGTCCGGTAGAGAACATCGCCGGGCAGGATATTATCCACAATGATGTTCTTCATAAAACTGTTGCAATCATACTTTTCGTCATAGTACTGCTTGATGGTCAAGAAATGGATTCCCAAAAAGGAGCAGGCATTGGCAGCCACATCATCCTCGCCCTCACAGAAGACGGCATATTCGTTCTTGTTAAAGGTTTCAATCTTCTTATAGGTAAAGCCACCCACACGCTTCACGCTACCGGTTCCGTCAAACACCGTAAAGATATTATCCACCATCGTGTTGATTCGGACCTCATTGCTGCATGCAATAATGGTTTCGGTATCGTCAATGACACCGACCACTCGCTTTACATCCTTTTTCAGCTGTGCCAAAGCATTCTGGAACAGTCTGTTCTGCATAACGCCACCTCCGCAAAAATAACAGCAGACCGCAAATCTGCCGTAGGTTCCTTTTTCTTCCGTAATATTATAACCTTTTTTTCGAGAAAATGCAAGATGTTTGTGAAAAATTAATAAAAATGACATAATTCTCTCCAAAATCTTCCTTTTCTCGTCCCTGTCTGTTCTTGACATCAGGGCGTCTTGGGTGTATACTAATAGCACCTGGTATAGGAGGTAATTTTCATGAAATATGTTGTTGTTTTGATAGACGGCGCCGCTGATACTCCGGTTCCGGAGCTGGGGAACAAAACTCCTTTGGAGGTAGCAAAAAAACCTTACATTGACGCTTTGGCTGCCAAGGGAGAGATGGGGATGGCAATCACAGTCCCTGACAACCTCCCTCCCGGCAGTGATGTAGCAAATCTTTCGGTCTTTGGTTACGACCCCCAAAAGTACTACACCGGCCGCTCTCCGCTGGAGGCAGCGTCCATTGGCGTTCCTCTGGAGCTGACCGATACCACCTTCCGTGCCAACTTGGTTACACTGTCCGAGGAAGAACCCTACGAGGCAAAAACCATGGTGGACTACAGTTCTGATGAAATCTCCACCGAGGAGGCACATCAGCTGATTGCGGCGGTCAACGATGCCCTAAAAACAGAAGACTACGAGTTCTTTGGCGGTATCAGTTACCGGCATCTTATGGTATGGCATCACAAGGAGAATCAATTTTCCCTGACCCCGCCCCACGACATTTCCGACCGGGTGGTAGGCGAGTATCTTCCCAAAGATGACACCATCCTTACTTTGATGAAAAAAAGTTATGATATTCTGAAAGACCATCCCGTCAACCTTGCTAGAATTGAAAAAGGGCTGCATCCTGCAAATTCCCTCTGGATTTGGGGAAATGGTACGAAACCGAATCTTGACACCTATCAGGCACGGTTTGGGATTCGCGGTGCTGTCATCTCGGCAGTTGACCTAATTAAGGGCATCGGCCGTTGTGCCGAGCTGGACGTGATTGAGGTTCCCGGTGCCACCGGAACCGTCCATTCTAATTTTGATGGCAAGGCAGACGCTGCCATTCAGGTTTTCCGGGATGGTGCAGACTTTGTCTATCTCCACATGGAGGGGGCGGACGAAGCCGGACACCGAAAAGAGATTGACAACAAGATCAAAACCATTGAACTGATTGACAGCAAGATTGTAGCACCTCTCCTTACATATTTTGCGGAAACCGGCGAAGACTACCATATGCTGGTTATGCCCGACCACCCCACTCCCCTTGCTATCCGAACCCACACTTCGGACCCGATTCCCTATCTCCTCTATAAGAGCGAAGCAGAAGAGAATCATGGGGTTCGTTCCTACACCGAGTCCGAGGCTGCGGCTACCGGCATGATACAACCTCACGCCCACTTACTGATGGAACAATTACTGAAGTAAAATACAAAAAATCCCTTGCATTTTTTGCGAGGTTCTGGTATGATAGGTTATCATGACTTGCAATTTCATCCGCCCACAAATGAAATTGTCTAGGATTCTGTGGGCAGAAAGGCGATAGGAACTATGGCATCTTCTACTCCAACAAAAAAAGAGTATTTAACCTACAACGGAAAACCCTTGCTCCGGTGCGACAACCAGATTTATTACGGAAACCCTGAGGACAAGTATGTTGTTATCTTCCGGTTGGAAGACCAAGAACCTTTAAACGATTTGCAGATTGCAAAACGGGTCGTTATCGAATTAAAAACCAACGAAGGCGAACAGTCACGACTGATTCGTCAGGCAGAACGGGAAGGGCTTTATAAAGCCTTTGATATCGGCATGTTCTGGCTGGAGCAAGCACTGGAAAACGGCTAAACCTGTCAACGCAAAGTCCGTGTTTTGGATTGGGAATTGATTCAAAACACGGGTTTTTGTTTTGAAAACTACGAATTTTTCCAAAAAAGGGTTGACATTTTTCAAAAAGTTGTTATAATAATACTCGTGTTGCAAATTAAGGAATAAAAGTAGAAAATTTGCATACACTGACAACAGAATATATTCCTCTATAGCTCAGTTGGTAGAGCATGCGGCTGTTAACCGCAGGGTCGTTGGTTCGAGTCCAACTGGAGGAGCCACACAAAAGACCACCTTTGGGTGGTCTTTTTGTGTGGTTTTTCTTTTGAATCGATACCTGCGAGCCGCTTGCGGACGCAGGGAACTTAAGCCTCGACCGCGTCCGGTGGACGAAACAGGGAGTGCGGAGGGTTGTGCCGCAACACAGTGAAACAAGCCGTCAAAAGAGCGGCGCAGTTGAACTGATGTTGCAAACGGACGTGGTTCGAGTTAGGCTGGAGGAGCCATAGAAACCGAATGATTTAGATGGCATTCTAATTCATTCGGCTCTTTTGAGAGTAGGACTAAATGATGCTATAACATAAGCGTGGTACGCTATGCCACTCTTTTTCGTGTTAGAATAAAATAAAAACACAAAAAGGAGAAAGGAAAAGTGCCAAAAGAAAATCAAAACAAAAAGTACGACGGACAAAACAGATGCAGGAGATGCGACAGACCACTAAAAGATCCAAATGCCAATTATGGATGGTGGTGCGCACAAATTGTGGGTTTTGATAAGTATAGTGAGATAGCATCTATATTTGATGATGATATATTAAAAGAGTATACTGCTTATGTAACGAAGTATTTATCCAAAGACACAAAGGAAGCTGAGGAAAGTTTTACTGCGTTAAACTATAACCACAATGTTGAACCAAAAGCAACTTCGGGCGAAATTTTAAATATGGGATATGATTCGGATGGTGTATGGCATGATTGGGATGCCGAAAAATATGGAGTTGATTCGCCTGTATACAAAATGCTTTCCGGACTGAACACAGCATATGAAAGGGCGAATACTTATGGCCATTGGTCAGGTGATAAGGAGCGAATAGCCGATTTAGCTGCTACACTAAAAGTCACAGATACCAATGTTACTGATGTTATCGTGATGAACAATTGGCAAGGCGCTGTTAGAAATGGACACAATGCAGTATTGCCTATGAATTCAAGCGGGCAGGGCTTCTATTTCAGTTATTCTTCTGCAAATGGGTATATTGATGATATAGGGGAAATGAGGTTTTCCATTTTAAATGCAGATGAAATGAACGAGGTCAAGGACAGAAGCGGAGAAATTTATGAGTCTGTAACTATATACGGAGACAGGCGCTGGGAAAAAGGCAAAGACGCTTATGACAGATTTGTGTGGTATGATGTGCCCGACAGTAATGCGGGAAAGCGTATGTTTAATTATGCTGCCGATGTATTTTCTAATCCGGGTCATTATAATGCTTTACTAAAGGCACGGGGAAAGCAATGTGATTATGTTGTTTCGTTGATTTTATCAGCCGGTGGAATTGAATATGAACAGAAACTTAAGCCTAATAATTCGTATGAATTATTTAAAAACAATAAAACATATTGGGGAAATCAATCATGGAGTGATTAGAAATACGGATAGATTTGCAATGTCAGAATATAACTTGAAAGTATTACAGTTTTATGATACACTTTACCTTAGGTAAATTTATGAAAAAGATAAATATCATTGCAAATATGTTAATACCTGTTTTATGGCTTATAGTATTTTTTGTCTCTAATGTGGTATGGGATTTAGATTATGCATCGATATCTATTTTCCTGTGGTTTACGATACCGATCGTTATGTTTGTTTTTAACACATTTACGGAATTGCGATTAAAAAGACTTG
Organism: Ructibacterium sp.; assembly: GCA_045606185.1. Lineage (GTDB taxonomy): Bacteria > Bacillota > Clostridia > Monoglobales > Monoglobaceae > Ructibacterium. The sequence goes on along the minus strand of JAZURN010000028.1, from coordinate 9,886 downwards.
TATTGTTGTATCTCATATCTGCTGGAATGCAAGTATTAGGTGTATTAATAGCAGGTGTTCTTTATTATAATTTTATAGGAAGTGACCCTGAAACTTCTGCGGTAGTGTGGTTGTCTATAATAATTGTTGCTATTTTAAATCTTATTCTTTCTCTCATCGGGATAACAATAAAAAGCCTTATGTTAAGATTTAAAAAACATTAATCATTGTTTGATTTTATCCAAATGAGTTTGGATAAAATTGTGAGCAAATCGAACGAATTCATTAAACAAGGATGGCATTTAAACCGTTCGGCTCTTCCACACAACAGACCACCTTTGGGTGGTCTTTTTGTGTGGTTTTTTATTTGAGTCGATACCTACGAGCCTGCGTCCTTCTTTTTCGCCTTTTATTTTTTGTTTTACCTCCATTAAAACGGGGTAAAATAAAAATATTTTCTGCAGATTCTCTTTTTTAGGAAATTTTTTGGGGTATTTTTAAAAATTATTTACATTTTTTAAGATATTTTGTATAATTTAGAAAAATTGGAGGGGATTGCATGGATGCCATTGATTATCAAATTCTTTCTTGCCTGAAAGAAAATTCCAGAGAGAATGCAACCAACATTGGTGCAAAAATCAACTTATCCACCTCTGCCGTGATTGAGCGTATTCACAAACTGGAAAACGCCGGTATTATCAAGCAATATACCACCGTCATTGACCAGAGCGCTTTGGGCAGAGATTTACTTGCCTTTATCTACGTCAGTCTGGAGCACCCCAAGTATTACGAAAACTTTGTGAAACTCATTAAGGCAAATTCTTCTGTTGCCGAATGTTACTACATTGCCGGGGACTTTGACTTTATCTTAAAAATTGTTACCAAGGCAGGAAAAATGTTAGAGGAAGTCTTGAACTCCATCAAGGTCATCAGCGGGGTTTCTATGACCCGCACCTCGGTGGTACTTTCCACCAACAAGTGTGAAATTTGTCTGCTCCCTGACGGGAATGCCGACTAATCAAGTAAAGACAACATGAACAAAAAAGGGAGTTGGATTAGTTTATGGAAGCGATTCACACACTGATTGAGCGAATTGACGGGGTGGTATGGGGTCCCATTATGCTAACCCTGCTGATTGGGGCAGGCTTATTCCTGTCCATCCGAACCGGATTCTTGCAGTTCCGCCGTTTTGGTTACGTCTTAAAACATACCGTCATGGGACTATTCTCCAAGGACCAGCACAAAAAGGATGCCTCCGGCGTCAGTCCTTTTCAGGCAGTAGCAACTGCTCTGGCGGGCACTATTGGTACCGGCAGCATTGCAGGGCTTGCCACCGCCATTACCGCTGGCGGACCCGGTGCGGTTTTCTGGATGTGGGTCAGTGCCCTCTTGGGTATGGTTACCAAGTATTCCGAGATTGTTCTCTCCCTAAAATTTCGGGAAAAGAACAAACAGGACCAATGGGTAGGCGGACCCATGTACTACATACAAAACGGTTTAAAACAAAAGTGGCTGGCAGTTGCTTTTGCCATCTTTGCAATGATTGCCTGCTTGGGCACCGGCAATGCAACCCAGTCAAACTCCATTGCCGGCGCGTTACATGACAACCTGAATGTCCCCAACTGGATTACCGGCATTGTGTTAACCATCATTGCCGCCGTGGTTCTTTTGGGCGGTGTTCGCCGCATCGCCTCCGTCAACGAAAAGCTGGTTCCCTTTATGGCGGTCTTTTATGTAGCTTGTTCTATTATTGCTTTGGTTATCAACGCAAGGGCGATTCCCAGTGCCTTTGCCCTGATTTTTCGGGAAGCATTCAACGTAAAAGCAGCCGCTGGCGGCGCTGCCGGTTACGGCATTATGAAAGCCATGCAGTACGGGTTCTCCCGGGGCGTCTTCTCTAATGAGGCAGGCCTGGGTAGTGCGCCTATGGCTCACGCCGCATCTAGCACCAAAGACCCAGTAAAGCAGGGATTATGGGGTATGTTTGAGGTATTCTTTACCACTATTATCATCTGCACCTGCTCTGCTTTGGTTATCTTAACTGCAGGCCTATGGGATGGGGGACAGTTTGACGGTGCCAGCCTGAGTATTGCCTCCTTTGACGCTATCATTCCCTTTGGTATTGGAAAAGTTATATTAACTCTTTCCACGGTTCTCTTTGCTCTGTCTACCATTTTAGGTTGGGCATACTATGGCGAAGTTTCCATGGGATACCTGACTAATAAATCCGAAAAGGCGATTATGGCGTACCGGCTGGTCTATGTTGCATTTGTCTTTCTGGGCACTGTTGCAAGCCTGGATTTAGTCTGGGGCATCTCCAATATTATGAACGGGTTGATGGCGATTCCCAACCTGATTGGTATTATCGGCTTGAGCTCGGTTGTGATTCAAGCCACCAAAGAACACTTTGCACCGATGAAGAAACTGGACTAATGATACAATTGTTTACCCCATGTGCCAGAAAGCACATGGGGTATTTTTATACCGGGCGGACAGAGTCGTCTGCCCCTACCAACGCAGAGGTTAGGAATTAGCAAATATAGATTGGGGTTGTAGGGGACGGCGTCCTCGACGTCCCGCAAAGCTACTTTCCACCTTTTCTTTTGGTATTTTATTGACTGAAATCGGAAATCATGGTAATATATAGAAAGCATACTTGGATTGGAGGAAGTTCCCTTGAAAGGTAATCTGTTACAGCTTTTTTCTGTTTTTCTAAAAATTGGTGCCTTTACCTTTGGCGGCGGCTATGCCATGATTCCCCTAATGCAGAGAGAAACAGTGGAGAAACGTCATTGGATTTCCGACGAGGATATTTTAGAGGTAGTTGCCATTGCGGAATCCACACCAGGTCCCATTGCCATCAATGCTTCTACCTTTATTGGATACAAAGTTGCGGGTGTCTTAGGTTCTCTGGTAGCAACAACTGCCACAGTGATTCCCTCTTTTGTGATTATCCTTGCCATTTCCTTTTTGCTGCAGGAGTTTCAGGATTTTCAGCCGGTGGCTTATGCCTTTACTGGGATTCGTGCCGGGGTTCTGGCTCTGCTGATTAAGGCACTTTATAACATGTACAAAAAAATGCCCAAAACCGGTTTTGCCTATTTGATTGCCATTGGTGCTTTTCTTGCTGCAGGCATTTTCAGCCTTAAGGTTCTTCTTGTCATTATCGCCTGTGGCGTTTTGGGTCTCTTGTATGGATTCTTACCTGAAAGGGGGCAGAACAAATGAGTTATTTCCACTTATTCTTGACCTTCTTCAAAATCGGGGCCTTTACCTTTGGGGGCGGCTATGCCATGCTCCCTTTGATTCAGGCAGAGGTTCTGGCTAACAACTGGCTGACCGAAAACCAGCTTATCAACTTTATTGCTGTCAGCGAAAGTACCCCTGGTCCCTTTGCGGTCAACATCGCTACCTACATTGGTTCCCAGGTAGGAGAAATCGGAATTCTGGGTGCTTTTTGTGCCACTCTGGGTGTGGTTCTTCCCTCTTTTTTGATTATTCTCATCATTGCACAATGCTATGAGAAATTTAAAACCAGCAGAACCGTCAAGGCATTGATGTCTGGATTGAAGCCAGCGGTCATCGGCTTGATTGCAACAGCACTTCTCTCCATGGTAAAAACGGTGTTTTTTGAAGAAAGCGTTTCCCTTTCAATACTGACCCAGCCTATGACCTATGTTTCCTTAGGAACAGTGGTTTTGATGTCGATTCTGGCATTTAAAAAGGTGCATCCTGTGGCAATTATCTGCCTTTCGGCTCTGGTTGGCTTGCTTGCAGGATATTTGCTTTAGGAGGTTACTTTGATGAATCTCGTTCTTCTTACCGCCCTTGGTGTTGGCGGCGCCACCGTAATTGGTGCATTGATTGGGTTTGGGTTCAAAAACCTTTCCCACAAATTCAGCGACCTGATTCTGTCCTTTGCAGCAGGAGTCATGCTTTGTGCCGCTGTATTCGGCTTGATTTCCCCCTCCCTTTCCTATGGGGAAACTCCGTCGGTCTTTGTTACCATTCTAGGAATCTTCTGTGGCGCTTTTCTTCTGAACATTCTGGATAAGGCTGTCCCCCATCTCCATCGGTTATCGGGGAATGATATCGAAACGCATTCCGGCAAAACCGACCAACTAAACAAGGTTCTCCTCTTTGTTATGGCAATTGCCATACACAATCTGCCGGAAGGAATCGCTGCCGGGGTTGGTTTTGGTACCGGAAACAACGCCGAGGCTTTGACCATTGCCGGAGGCATTGCCCTCCAAAATATTCCGGAGGGTATGGTCATCATCGCACCTATGCTTGCCTCGGGCATGAGCAAAAAACGAACACTTCTCATAGCCGCTCTAACCGGCGTGGTGGAGGTTGTGGGCACCTTTTTGGGATATTTTGCAGTTTCCATCTCCCATGCAATCCTCCCCTTTGCATTGGCGTTTGCCGGAGGAACCATGCTCTATGTCATCAGCGATGAAATGATTCCTGAAACCCATCACGAGGGGGCACGAGGCGCTACCTATGCTCTGCTGATTGGATTTTGCTTTATGCTGATGATGGATTTTTATTTGGGATAAAAAAAGGATTTCCTGTACAGGAAATCCTTTTTTTCTTACAATACTTTTCGTAAAAAGCTCTGGGTTCGTTCGTTTTTAGGGTTCTCAAAGATTTCTTCCGGGGTTCCCTCTTCCACAATAACACCGCTGTCCATAAAGATTACCCGGTCTGCCACTTCCTTGGCAAATCCCATTTCGTGGGTTACTACCACCATGGTCATTCCCTCTTCGGCAAGCTGCTTCATAACCATCAGTACCTCGCCCACCATTTCCGGGTCAAGGGCGGAGGTTGGTTCATCAAAGAGCATAACATCCGGATTCATACAAAGTGCTCGCACAATGGCAACACGCTGCTTCTGACCGCCGGAGAGCTGGGAGGGATACGCCCCCGCTCTGTCCTCAAGACCAACCCGTTTTAAAAGTTCCATGGCAGTCTTTTCTGCCTCGGCTTTGGATTTCTTCAGGAGCTTGATGGGAGCAATGGTCATATTTTTCAGAATTGTCATATGAGGAAAGAGATTAAAGTGCTGGAATACCATACCCATCTTCTGCCGGTGGAGATTGATGTTGACTTTCGGCGCAGTAATCTCCACATCATCAAAGGTAATGGTGCCGGAGGTAGGCATTTCCAACAGATTCAGGGAACGTAAAAAGGTAGATTTTCCCGAGCCGGAGGGACCAATGATAACAACCACTTCTCCCTTTTTAATTCCGGCCGTCACGCCATCCAATGCCTTAATCGCACCGCCGTTATAGTGCTTGCGTAAATCCTTTGTTTCAATCAAGTACTTATCGTTCACTCTTTCTAAGCCCCCTTTCCAAGATACCTACCAACCAGGTAAAGAACATAACCATAACCAAATAGATAACAGCAACAGCAATCAGGGGCATAAAGGGCGAATAGGTCGCCGCACGAATAATATTACCGCCCATGGTCAAATCCCGGATGGTTACATAACCGGCAACAGAGGTTTCCTTTAACAGGACAATGAACTCGTTTGCCAATGCCGGCAGAACATTTTTAAATGCCTGAGGAATAATCACATAAAGCATGGTACGCTTGTAGTCAAAGCCAAGGCTTCTGCCTGCCTCAAACTGTCCCTCATCAATGGACATAATGCCGGAACGGACAATCTCGGCAACGTAGGCACCGGAATTGATGCCGAAAGCCAGAATCGCAACCATCAAACTATTTCTGGAGGATGCAAAAATAATATAGTACATAATCATCAACTGGACCACCACAGGTGTTCCGCGAATGACCGTCAGATAAATCTTGCAAACCCCGTTCAAAAAAGCGAAGATGCTTTTCTTGGCACCTTTTCTCATTTCATGATGGGTTTTATCATAGCTGGACCTTACAATTGCCACAATAACACCCAGCAAGACACCCAGAATCAGGGATGCAAAGGTAATGAGCAGAGTGTTTTTAAGACCGGTTGTGATAAACTTCCATCTTTCTTCTACAATAAAATTTAGGATAAAATCGGCTTTCATATCGGAAAACCATGCGGTCAGCGCTTCCATTGTTTCACCTCGAAATACAAAATAAGGGGACGGAGAATTCCGCCCCCTCTACGCTTTGTTCTTATTTGTTGTTTGCTTCTACGTAAGCCTTAGCGGGCTCGTTGTCAATAATAACACAGTCAACCTTACCAGTTACCAAAGCCTGAACAGCCTCGTTACCGGATGCATACTTCATAACACGTTCTGCACCGAAATCGTCTTCGGAGTAGATATCGCCGGTGGTTCCCTTCTGGGTACCTACCAGATAATTTACGCCCTCTGCATACAAATCGTCAACAGTAGTAATTTCGCTACCCTCAGGTACGATGATAGACTGAATACCGGTTGCATAAGTATCAGAGAAGTTGATGTTCTTCAAACGGTCTTCGGTTACGGTCATACCTGCCATACCCATATCGGCCTTGCCGGTCTGTACTGCGGTAATGATAGCATCAAACTCCATATCATCAATGACAAGCTTCATATCCAGCTTATCTGCAATAGCAGCTGCCATTTCTGCATCAATACCAACAACCTTTTCGCCCTCGTAATATTCATAAGGCGGAAACTGTGCATTGGTTGCCATATGAAGCTCCGGCTTACCCTCTGCCTCTGCCTGGAATACCAAATCATGCTCTACGCCGGAAATATACTTGTCAACAATTGCTTTCTTGGTGCCGTCTGCATCCAATTCAGAAAGCGCTGCGTTGATTTTTTCCAAAAGCTCGGTATTCTCTTTTGCTACACAGATTGCATAATCCTCTACCGCATATTCGGTATCAAGAATCTGCAAGTTAACCTTCTGGTTGCCACAACCTGCAAGTACACCCAGTGCCAAAACAACCGCTAATGTAAGTACCAATAACTTTTTCATGATAATCTCCTCCCATTTTTTCAAAAAGATTGGTTTTATTTTACACTATAAACTAATTTTTGTCAATATGAACGAGAATGTGCGTTACCGCTTCTTGACAAATGCAGAAATTACCGAAAACTCCTGCGGCTCGGCAACCTGCAAAAAACTTATCCCCAAATTTTGTCCGGCTGTTGGTGAAGCGTTACCGCTTCTTTACGAATGCTTCGATGCGGTTTAATGCCTCATTGATATTCTCTACAGAATAAGCATAGGAACAGCGAACAAATCCCTCGCCGGACTGCCCGAAGGCGTTTCCCGGCACAACTGCTACCTTTTTATCATAGAGCAGGGTTTCGCAGAAGGTATTGGAGTCCATTCCGGTGCTTTTGATGCAAGGAAAGGCATAGAATGCACCCTCTGGCTCAAAACAGGAAAGGCCCATATCGTTGAACCCCTTGACAATTACTTTTCGGCGGCGATCGTATTCTTCCCGCATCATAGCAATATCATCATCGCCGTTTTTCAAAGCTTCGATTGCCGCATACTGAGCGGTGGTGGGCGCCGACATAATCCCAAACTGATGAACTTTGGTCATTGCCTTAATCAAATCCGGATGCCCGCAGGCATAACCCAGACGCCATCCGGTCATGGCATATGCCTTGGAAAAACCACTGACCAGCACAGTTCTCTCGTACATTTCCGGGATATTCGCAATAGAAACATGGCGGGTCTCTCCATAGGTCAGCTCCGCATAAATCTCATCTGCTAGCACCAAAATATCGGTTCCCCGAAGCACCTCGGCAAGCTCCTCTAAATGCTCCCTACGCATACCCGCCCCGGTGGGGTTGTTGGGAAACGGAAGAACCAGAATCTTGGTTTTGGGAGTAATAGCAGCTTTCAAATCCGCCGCCGTCAGCCGAAACCCGTTCTCTGCCTTGGTTACGATTCCTTTTGGTACGCCCCCTGCCAATGCAGTCAACGGTTGATAGCAGACAAAACTGGGGTCGGGAATCAAAACCTCATCCCCGGGGCTTAGGACTGACCGGAACATCAGGTCGATAGCCTCACTGCCACCCACGGTAACCACCACCTGGGATAGGGGGTCATATTCCAAATTAAATCGACGCTTTAAATAGATGGTAAGTTCTTTTCGCAGCTCCTTTAGTCCAGCGTTGGAGGTGTAGTAAGTCCTCCCCTGCTCCAAAGAATAGATACCTTCGTCCCGGATATGCCACGGTGTTACAAAATCCGGTTCGCCAACGCCAAGGGAAATGGCATCCTTCATCTCTGCTGCAATGTCAAAAAACTTTCGAATGCCCGATGGAGGAATTGCCTGAACCACCGGGTTTAAAAGACGTTTCATGTCTAGGCTCATAATGACATAATCTCCCTTTCATCCTTTTGGGGACGGGCACAGATTACGCCATCGTATTTGTATCGTTTGAGCACAAAGTGGGTTGCAGTACCCATAACCGACTCCATGGGAGCCAAGTGCTCGGACACAAACCAAGAAACCTCCTGAATATTCTTTCCCTCCACCGTGATACCAAAGTCATAGCTGCCACTCATCAGGTTGACCGCCTTAACCTCGGGATACTGATAAATCCGCTCCGCTATCCGGTCAAAGCCACGGTCCCGCTGAGGGGCTACCCGCAATTCAATATAAGCAGTAACCACATCGTCGCCGTTTGCTTTGTCCCAATTGATTCTTGCACCGTAGCCAAGCACGATCTTCTCTTTTTCCAGCTGGTCAATGATTTTTGCAACATCCTCTACCGGCATTTCCAGCATGGTTGACATCTGTTCCAGAGAAGTTCGGCAGTCCCGGTGCAAAAGCTCCATGATTGCGGAAACTTTTTCCTCATAATTCTGCATCATTCGTTATCACTCCAAAATTCTAATTTTACTTCCGGTCGTCCTTATGATTCACATAAAAGGTAACCAGTTCCTCTAAAATCTCGTCCCGCTCCAAACGGCGAATCAGGTTTCTGGCTCCCTGATGGGATGTGATATAGGATGGATCTCCGGACAGAACATATCCAACAATCTGGCTGATGGGGTTATACCCCTTCTCCGCCAGTGCGTCATGAACCGCCAGTAAAATATCCCGTGGCTTCATGGGTCTTTCGGTTATTGCGTCAAACTTCATGGTTTCCATCATGTTATTGCGATCCATTCCAATCATCCTTTCTTTTTTTATCGCAGTTCAGCCTTTAACTCTTCTTTGAGATCTGCCAGAATCTTATCCATGACCTCGGAAACCTCCTGGTCGGTCAAGGTTCTGTCGTCGGCACGGAAGGTCAGGGAGTAAGCAACACTCTTCTTCCCGTTCTCTACCTGCTCGCCCTCATAGACATCAAAGAGCTTATATTCTCTTAAAATCTCACTCTGCTGCTTCTCGAAAATCTTCACAATCTCGCCAACAGGAACCGTCTTATCCACAAGAATAGCAATATCACGGCTGGTTGCCGGGAACTTGGGCAGCATCTTATAATGCCGGTCGGTGGTGTGGTGCTTAAGCATAGTATTGAAGTCCAGAAGTGCTCCGTAGACCTCGGCGGAAATCTTGAAGTTTCCAGCCACCTCGGGATGAATCTGTCCAACCACACCTACCTTTTCGCCTTTCACAAAGACCTCGGCACAGCGACCCGGATGGAACGAGGGATTATCCTCGCAGACACCAAAGCTATACTTGGCAATGCCGATGCTGTCCAGCAGTTCTTCTACAATACCCTTAGTATCGTAGAAATCTCCACCGCCATACATACCAATGGCAACCACCATTTTTTCTTCGGGCAGGGCTGCCCCCGCAACCGGCTGATATACAGTGCCCAGTTCAAAGATGCCCGCCTCGGAATTTCTCCGATTGTAGTTGGTACGCAGAGTCTTCATAACAGATGAGAGCATATCCGTTCTCATCACACTGTTTTCCTCGCCAAGGGGATTGGAAATCCGCACCATATTCCGGCGGCTGTCTTCTGCCGAAATCTTGACCATGTCATTTTCC
>JAZURN010000027.1:0-124826 GCA_045606185.1 Ructibacterium sp. | reverse complement strand
TTACAATGCTTTTTTCGGTAATTGTTCCGATTTATAATATTGAAAAATACATAAAAAGATGCATTGATAGTGTTCTTTCGCAATCATTTACTGATTTTGAGCTTATATTGGTCGATGATGGTTCCCCTGACAACTGCGGAGCAATTTGTGATGAATATGCAAAAAAAGACCAAAGGATACAAGTAATACATAAAGAAAATGGTGGTTTAGTCAGTGCAAGACAAGCAGGGATTAAAGTGGCAAGCGGAGATTATATCTTCCATCTTGATGGAGATGATGCAGTTCTTCCCGATGCATTAGAAAGTGCACAAAATATCATCAAAGAAACCAATGCAGATATTGTTTCTTTTTCTTATAAATGCAGTATCAATGAGAAAACAGGAGAAACTGTTTGCGATTTAGTTGATGAGGGCTTGTATCGCAAAAAGGAAATCGAGCAGCATATTTTCCCAAAGCTTTTGTCAGATAAAAATATGAACCACATATTCTACTTTTTATGGGGTAAGGCAATAAAACGTGAACTTGCAACAAAACATCAGCTGGGTGTCAATCCTGCTATTTCTTTAGGCGAGGATTTAAGCTGCATAGTTCCTTGTTATTTAGAAGCAGAAACAGTTTATATGAGCAAAAAAGCCATATATCTTTATACAATAAGAAATGATTCCATTTCAACAGACTTTAAGACCCAACAGCTTTCGCAGATAGCAGATGTAATTACGGGTCTTCGTGGATTAAATATAGAAAAACCAAAAGACTTTGATGAGCAGATTTCACGTTATTCATGTTTTATGTGTTTTGCAATTTTAGCAGCAGCGGCGGAAGGAAATCATTTTAATTCTATCAGAAAGTTAAGGGAACTTATATTGGGTTCTCTGCATAAAGAGGAAATCGGGAAGGCATATTTTGAAAAAATTACTTTTAAGAGTCGAATCGCTATATTTTTGATGAAAAAACAAAAAATCAGATTGGCTTTTTACTTTTTATATCTGTGTAAAGAGTTAAAGCGTATGAGAAAGGGTAATAAAAAATGAATACAGCACCTAAAATATCTATAATAATGAGCGTGTATAATGGTGAAGATTATTTGTCCGAAGCGATTGAAAGCGTCTTAAATCAAACTTTCAAAGATTTTGAACTTATTGTGATTAACGATTGCTCTACTGATACCACAGGTGAAATATTAAATAGATTTGCGGAGCTTGACAAGCGTGTGAAAGTACATACCAACGAAGTAAATTTAAGACTTCCGTCATCTCTTAATAAAGCAATATCTTTAGCACAAGGTAAATATATTGCAAGGATGGATGCAGATGATATATGCCTCCCTGAAAGACTTGAAAAGCAGTATGGATTTATGGAAGAAAATCCACATATATCTCTGTCATCTTGTAGATTTATGACACTTAAAAATGGAGTGATTTCTTCAGGAGGATGCGGAGGAAAAAGCGACAATGAATCTATAAAAGCTTTGCTTTTAGTTACTAATCCGATACTTCATCCCGGAATTATTGCAAAAGCTGATGCAATCAGAAGTTTGGGATATGATAAAAACTTCACCTGTACTGAAGATATGGAACTTTGGACGAGATTTGTAATGGCAGGCTATGATATTGAAATTATGCCCGAATATCTTATGATATACAGACTTCATGACAAACAAATTACCGAAACAACCTTGGAGAAGCAGCATAAAGAAGTCATTGCTATTCAAAAGAGCTATTATGGATCACTTCTTGAAACTATGAACAGTGAGCAAGAGGAGTTTTATATCAGAGGAATTTATTTTAGAGAAAACAAAGATTTAGATAAATTCTGCGAATTTTACAAATGGCTAACGGCTGTTAATCGCAAAACAAAAGCATTTAGTAAAGATGCGTTAAACTATGCCATGTTTGAAATCTTGGCAGAATATAAAAGAAAAGGTATTACAAAGACTGAACTAATAAAAGCAATGCTTTTATTTGGAATACCGTATCTTGCATCGGAAATTCCCTCTCGTAAGAAAAGAGCTCGCATAGATGGACTTAAGTGCATTGAAAGTGCAAAAAAAATAGGACTTAAGCAAACCGGAGGAACTTTGGAATTTCCGACTTTTTCAAAATGAAAAAATAGGAGCTTGAAGTATGCATATATTTGAATACCCATATATAATTATAACCATTTTGGTTTTATGCTTTATTGTTCTTACTGCTATTGGCATATATTTTGCTATAAGAGGAGCGAAAACTGCGAAAGGCAGCGAAGAAAAGGCCTTTATAAATATAAGTAAATTAGAAGCCGCTTTTGAAAAATCCGGCAAATTGCAGGAAGATAGATGCGTCTTCTATGCTAAAGTTTCTTTGGATAATTTCAGAAGTCTTTATTCTGCACATCAAACTTCAAATGTTTTTTCTGAAATAAAGGGAGTCTTGCTTGAAGTTTTTTCAAACGGTGATGACAGTAATATTGCTATGTATGGAGAAAAAAACTTTGTTGTTTTCTCAAAATGGAATATGGAAACTGCACGCAAGAAAATAGAAATTTGCTTTGCAGAAATGAATAAGTGTCTCTTAAAACACAGTGCACTTAATATTATTGACATCAGAATCGGATTGTATTTTGCCTTTGGCACACAGGTGTCATTAGATGATGCTATAGGTCGTGCCAAGCAAGCATATTTGCTTGCAAAGAATGAAAACATCTCCTATGCCGAGTGGAATGTTTCAGGCGGAAAGGCTCTTGAGAAAAAAATTAAAATAGAAAATAACATAGAAAAAGAAATTGATAACAATCGTTTCTTCCTTGAGTATCAACCTGTTTTAGATGCAAAAACAAAGAAAATAATAGGTGCGGAAGTTTTATCTCGTTTAAATTCGGAAAGCGAGGGGGTATTATCTCCGGGTAGCTTTTTGTCTGCTGTGGATTCTGTAGGAATCAATGATAAATTTGATTATTACATTTTTGAAAAAAACTGCAAATGGATTTCCAACGATAAAAAACGAAGGGAATCATATAAATATACCATCAATTTTTCAAGAACAACTTTGTGTGAACCACAGTTTGCCGAGAAGATAATAGCTATTGCGCAAAAATATGATTTGAAGTTTTCGTGTTTGGCGGTTGAAATATTAGAGGATAAAAACATAACCGGAGAAGCAAGGAAACAAATGATAGATAATCTATCAGCTCTTAAGGAAAAAGGTATATCTATCTTGCTTGATGATTTTGGAAGCGGATATACTACTTTCGGTGATTTGCAAAACCTTGATATTTCTGTTGTTAAAATCGATAAGGCGATAACACAGAATTCGGTTACTGATACAGGATTTATTATTTTAAAAAATATTATTCGTACTGCACAGGATATAGGGTTTAAGACGTTGTGTGAAGGAGTCGAAACAAAAGAGCAAGAAGAAGCGGCAATACAAGCTGGCTGTGATTTCCTTCAGGGATTCTACTATTACAAACCTATGCCGGTAGCGCAGCTTGAAAAAGTATTTAATGAAAATTCAGGAGGTGTTTAAATGCTGTCCGTAATTATACCTGCATACAACGAGGAATTATCCGTAGAAAGAGCTTACTATACAATATCGAAGATTTTAAAAGAAGCTGAAATTGACAATGAAATTATTTTTATTGATGATGGCTCTACCGATACTACATATGAAAAAATAAAAAATTTAGCCGATAAAGAAAAAAATATATATGGACTGCATTTTTCAAGAAACTTTGGAAAAGAGGCAGCCATCTCAGCAGGCCTTGCAAGTGCTGAGGGAGATGCGGTTGTAGTAATTGATTGCGATCTTCAACATCCTCCTGAGAAAATTGTCGAAATGTATCGTTTATGGCAAGAAGGATATGAAATTGTTGAGGGTATTAAAAAAACAAGAGGCAAAGAAAGCAAAATGCATGGCTTTGCTGCAAGAAAGTTTTATAGGGTTATTAGTTCGGTAGTAGGATTTGATATGTCAAACGCTTCTGACTTTAAACTGCTTGACCGTAAAGTTGTGGATATACTCAATAGAATTCCCGAAAGAAAGGGCTTCTTCAGAGCGATTTCTTTTTGGGTTGGTTATCACAAAACAACGGTTGAATTTGAGGTTAATGAAAGACTTGAAGGTGAATCAAAATGGTCTGCCATAGGTCTTTTGAAATATGCTGTTTCAAATATTTCTGCCTACTCAACTGCACCAATGCAAATCGTAACGGTGCTTGGCGTTATGATGCTTATTATTACTGCTATTTTCAGCGTTTGGGCACTGATTGATAAAATTCGTGGCATTGCACTTGAAGGTATGACAACCGTTATAATTATCCTGATATTCATAGGAAGTATCATGATGATAAGTCTTGGTATTATAGGATATTATGTTGCTCGTATCTATGATGAAATTAAAGGAAGACCGAAATATATCGTTTCTTCAACTTGCAGGAGCAAGGAAGAAAGATAAAAATAGTTTTGAGGAGGTGCAAAATGGAAAGAAATGTGCTTGTTGACAGACTGAAAGGATATGCCTGTTTTTTGGTTCTGTTCGGTCATGTTATTATGGGAATAAGGCTTGCAGGCATAGATATTCCTATGTTTTTTTGGGGAATGGAAAAGTTTATATGGTCTTTTCATGTTGCACTTTTTCTATTTTTGAGCGGTGTTGTATATAAAGTTACCGGAGAATGGAAAAGCAAGAAAACTAAATCAGGCTTTATTCTCTATAAGCTTTACACTCTTGGTATTCCATACATAGCTTTTTCAGCTCTATATATATTGATAAACAGTTTGGTTGGAGAATCAAATACAGGTTTCGCAGTTTCAGACATTCTTTATATATGGAAAACCCCTGTTGCTCAATATTGGTTCTTATATGCGCTGTTCTTTTTGTTTTGTATTTGGACGTTTTTTTCAGGACTGATAAAAAATTGGCAAACTACGCTTATAGTTGTTTTAATAGGCTATTTAGCTCCACTTTTTGGTATTTCTCTTGGAAGCTTGGATGTAGTGTTTTATTCGGCACTTGCCTTTGGAATCGGCACATTTGTGGATTTCAAAAGAATCACCAAGCTTCGAGCTTGGGCTAAATGGTTAGTTGTGTTAATACATATAGTAGTAGGTGTCGTGCTCGTTTTGTTAAACAAAATAGAGGCTCCGTTTATAAAGGAAATAATGATACTGTTTGGAATATATTCAAGTATTATGTTTATTTCTATGCTTCAGTGCAGTAAACCTGTTGCTCGTTTTCTCGATTTCGCAAATAAGTATTCTTTTCAGATTTACTTATTACACACCATATTTACAGCCGGAATAAGAATAATTTTACTTCGTATGAATATAGCCCAATGGTGGATTCACGTTCTTTTGGGAACTGCTTGCGGATTAGCATTTTCGGTGTTAGCGGCGGTAATTGCAAAGAAAGTAAAGTTTTTGGATTTCTTCTTCTTTCCTGCAAAGGCTTATACATTGAAGAATATTGATTTTAAAAGGTAAGCTTGGTCTTATTGTTGTGCAAGAATTTTATTTGAACCCTCTGAGATAACAAAAACGTTATTTCAGAGGGCTTTCTATATCAAAATATGATACGCTGTAACCAAAGAAAAGCACTTTTATGAAAACCTTCGTAGACTTATGCAGAATTCTGTGGTATGTTTGTGTTGCAAAGGAGGTGAAATGAGATGAAAGTGCTTGAAGAATTCTGGTATGGGAATATTAATCCTATGGAAAGACCATTTCAAAGTCAAAGAAAGTTTGACAAAGTATTCAAGTTATTGACTAAAAATGAAGAAGAATTGCTTAAAAATCTAAATGAGCAGGAAAAAGAATTATTTAATAAGGTCAAATCATGCTACGATGAAATGATACAAATAACAGAATGTCAAACATTTATAAAAGGCTTCAAATTAGGAGCAAGGTTCTTTATAGAATGTTTTGAAAATGATAACGACATATTCGATGAATGAGATTCGAGTATGTCGTTAATTTTATGCCCAAAATGAGAAAGGATGAAAATTATGAAGAAAAAAGTATTATGTACGGCATTGGCAGCAATGATGCTGATGACAACCACAGCATCAGCAGAACCCTGGTGGCTCAGTAAATACCGAGTGACCTTCGACAACGAACTTGGAATCGTAGGAAATGTAACCTTAACCTTCGCATCGGACGGCGGAAGCTTTATCAGGCCAATAACTAAAAGATACGTTGAGAGCATAAGCCTTAAAAGTTATGTCCCGACAAAATACGGGTACACATTCAAAGGGTGGTTCACCGATCCGAGAACAAAGCAGAATCAGGTAACAACATTTAAATTTACAAAGCCTGATGTCTTGTATGCGAAATGGGAAAAGAATCCGGCAGAACCCATAAATCCAAATGACGAAATTATGGCAAAAGACACCTGCTACCTTACAGACGAGGAAACAGCAAAAAGAGTTGAAATCATAGAAGAGAAAAATAAAGCCTACATAGACGGATTTGGATATGTAGCACCGAGCAAAACCCAAACAATTATCGTAGACTCGAATGGTGATATAAATAAAATGGTCGGCACAATGGAATAGAATCTATATAACCAGAGGTTAAGTATAAAATGTATGCTTAACCTCTTTTCTATTGGGTTTGTGTCAATAAAATTACTGTTGTATGTCTTTTGAAATTCTTTGTAGATTTGTTTCGCTTTTTCGCTTGACTTACTCGAACCTTTACAGTATTGTGTGTGTTACAGAAAAAGCGAGGTGATGAAAATGGCAAAACGAAGACCTTCAGGAGATGGTATGGTAAGACAGAAACCTAATGGTGACTGGGAAGGCAGAATCGTAGTCGGACACAAGAAGAATGGCGATCCCATATTCAGATATGCAACCGATAAAAACCAAAAAGACTTCCTGCAAAAGTTCAATCAGCTAAAAGAGGAATATCGTGGCGTAGAGCTAACCGAGGACAGTAATATGATCGTAAGCGAATGGCTGGATAAATGGCTTACAGAATACCTGCCCGGAACAATTAGACCTCAAACAGTAGAAAGGCATCGAAGAATCGTCAACACATATATCAGACCGCATATCGGCAAAAAGAAACTTGCCTTCCTGAGTACAAACGAAGTGCAGAGAATGTATGTCAAACTAAAGAAGACAGGCAGAATCAAGGAGCACCCTGTGTACGGACACGAACTTGCGGATAACACCATCATAGACATACACGCTACACTACACAGAGCGATGGAGATAGCGGTAAACAATCACCTTATCCCAAAGAATCCAACCAAGAAAACAAAAAGACCGAAGAAAAAGAAGAAAGACCTTCAGGTACTGAACAACGCAGAACTTGACATACTGATGCAAGCTATAGATAGTGACGAAGAATGGGGTGACTTCTTCTACCTCGAATTAACCACCGGCTTAAGACGAGGAGAAATATGCGGACTAAGATGGAAAGACTTCGATGAAAAAGAAGGTGTCATAAGAATTAAGACAAGCATATCCCTGCTAAAAGGCGGAGAAATATACGAGGGTGAACCTAAGACGGATGAAAGTAAGAGAAAAATCCTCCTGCCTAAGATAACGGCAGACAGACTCCGAAATAGGAAACGGATATCAGAATGGATATTCCCGAACATCCTGAATCCAAAGCTGCCCATAGCACCGCCTGCAGCATACAGGAAAGCGAAAAGCTTCTTAAGTAAACTGAATCTGCCGAACATATCCTTCCACGACCTCCGGCACACCTTCGCAACACATGCATTAGCAACAGGAGTGGATGCGATAACACTGTCAACAATACTTGGTCACACAAACGCAAGCTTCACAGTAGATACATACACCCATGTGACAGGCGATATGCAAAAGAGAGCATCCGAAATAGTCGGGAGCTTCTTAGACGAAATACTATGAGAGGAGATGATAAAATGGCAAAGAAAAAGAGAAAACCCGGCGAAGGTACGATAAGGCTACGAAAGGATGGCCGATGGGAAGGCAGAATTGTAGTAGATTACGATATAGAAGGCTTGCCGATAACAAAGAATGTCCTTGCCAAAACGGAGAGCGAATGCAATCAAAAGCTTAATAAACTCAAGGACAAAATCGGCATCACAAGACGGAATCGAGTCAAAAGCAGTATGCCCTTCGGAGAATGGATAGACTTCTGGTATCAATACTACTGTAAGATAGGACTAAAAATAACTACCCAAGAGGGATATGAATCAAGAATATACAAACACATAATACCGAAACTCGGAGATATACCCCTCAATAAACTAACACAGAATGACCTGCAAAAATTCTACACGGACCTCAAGCAGAATGGCAGACTAAGATATGCCGACACCCTCGGCAAAGGACTCTCCGACAGATTAGTCAGGAGTTGCCACGCAAACTGCAGAACGGCACTGCAAAGGGCAGTAGATGATGGACTAATCAAAACAAACCCTGCTGTAGGATGTAAACTGCCACCAAAGAAAGCAAGAGAGATGCAAGTGCTAAGTAAGGAAGAACTGAAAAGATTCTTCATACAAGCCAAATATGACGGTTACTACGAAATCTTCATAATGGTACTCGCAACAGGAATGAGACGAGGCGAAGATATGGCACTCAAATGGAAAGACCTAAACTTCGATACAGGACAGTTAGATATAGGAAGACAAGTTAGCCGAGTAAAGGGCAAGCTGATAATAACAGAGCCTAAAACAAAAGACTCCATACGAAGCATAATCCTGCCACCAAATATACTGAACATACTAAAAGAATACAAGAAGACGGTAGATTCAGAGTGGATGTTCCCATCACCGAGAGTCAAAGGAATGCCAAGAGATCCATCGGCGGTGTATCACCAAATGCAGGTAGTATTAGAGCGAGCCGAGTGCAAAAAGGTAAGATTCCACGACCTCCGCCACACCTTCGCAACCACATCGGTAGGAAACGGAATGGATATCAAAACACTATCCACTATACTCGGACACATATCAAGCAAAACAACCATAGACATATACCTGCACAGCACAGACGAAAAGAAAAAGAATGCCGCAGACAAGATTAACGCACGATTCAGCATGGGAAAAGTCACAGATGAGAATGTACAAGCAGATAGTGAACAAACACCGCAGGAGACGAAATTCGAGCCTAAAAAGGGCAAAATGCGAAAACAAGGCACAGGATGCATCAGTAAGATAAATGACCACCTATACGAGGGCAGATACTCGCCAAAGGATGCTTACGGCAAACGAATGGCAAGGAATGTATATACCAAGACCGAGGAAGAATGCGAAATCGAACTCGCAAAGCTCATAGTCAGGATGAAAGCGGAAATAGCAGCACAAAAAGCCGAGCTTAGAATGGCACAGTAAACACAAACGGCACGGACATAAAAATCCGTGCCATAGCTTTTGGGTATATTAAAATATGATACGCCTTAAACAAAGAAAAGGGATTTAAATAAAATTATGGAAGCATTATTCCTTTTGATGCTAAATACATTTTCAAAGCATTATATAAAATCGGAGCACCTGCAACAGCGCCATTTACAAGAATATCGCCGCCCTTATCCTTAATAAAATCCCATAATGGATGTTCAGAGTCGATTTGTTCTTGAATTAAAGCAAGAATTTCTTTTTCGGCTTCAACTCCATCATTTTCACAATTGAATATATCTTTAAGGATATTTAATTGTTGTTGACTAAATTCGAGTTGTTGTTTTAACAGTGAAATATATTCGTTTTGATTTTCAACAACTTTTTGTAATTGTACATTTGTGTTGGCGGTGTTTTCAGCTGTTTCTTCAATGGCTTTCTGCATCTTTTGGCGATTCTGATACGTTTCCTCAGCAATTTTTTGAGTTCGTTGAATATCCTCGTCAAAACTTCGTTGGATACTCGATGCAATATTAGCAGTATATGATGTGTCTAAAGTAATTCCTTTAAAAAGATCATTATTCATAAGAATACTCCTTTTATAAATTATTTCAAAATGAATTATAACACAATTATATATATAAATCAAATTGGTAAATCTTTGTATGTTTTACCTCACAATAAATCAAAAATTTCATGTGGTCAAATTCAAAAAATACATATTTTTAAGTAAAGCAAAAACCTCAGAAACCGCTTGGTTACTGAGGTTTAAGGTGGTCGGGATGACAGGATTTGAACCTGCGGCCTCTTCGTCCCGAACGAAGCGCGCTACCAAACTGCGCTACATCCCGATATAAAATATTCGATTTTTTTCTATCTCCCGTGTCTGTGGGATAACATGTGGTCAAAACTGATTTGACCACATGTATTTTATTTTCTTGGTCGCCATAAGTGGCGGTGTTGAACGGTTTGTGGGGGTTCGGTGGTTTGCGAATGAATTGGTTATCGCAATGTCCCGAACGTAGTACTCTACCAAACTGAGCCACACCTCGACAACGACCACTATTATAGCATAGCAAATTGTTCATTGTCAAGTGCTTTTTTGGTTTTTCTTCAAATTAGCCAGTTATAAAATAATACAAGATTTAGGATGCGTTTTTAATCTGCAGGCGCAGTTTATCGGCAATCATGGCAATAAATTCTGAATTCGTTGGTTTACCCTTGGAGTTGGCAATGGTGTATCCAAAAAAGGAGTTCAAAACCTCGGTATCTCCCCTATCCCACGCAACCTCGATGGCATGACGAATCGCACGTTCTACACGGCTGGGTGTTGTGTTAAAATCCTTGGCAACAGTAGGATACAACTCCTTGGTAATGGAATTGATAATATCTAAATCTTTGACCACCATCATGATTGCATGACGTAGATACTGATACCCCTTGATGTGTGCAGGAATTCCTATTTCATGAATAATCTCCGTAACCATGGTTTCAATATCTCCAATATCCTGCTTTACGACCCCACGCTTCTCCTGAAGCCGAAATTCGCCGGCTTTGGCTTCTTCCTCTTTGGAGAACATAACAATTCTGTCCACCAGAACATCAAAATTAACCGGCTTTAGCATAAAATACTCTGCACCAAGTGCGATAGTTTTTGACGCAATACTGTCGTTAAGCACTGCACTGACCACAAGAATTCTCGGCACCTTTTTCAGCCGAAGTGTCTGCATTCTCTCTAAAACACCAATGCCATCCAGATTGGGCATTACCATATCCAGAATCAAAATATCAGGCTCCGTCATTCTAAGAAGATTGACCGCCTCCAATCCGTCATAGGCACATCCTACCACCTCAATCCGCCGCTCCTGTTTCAAAAAAGAGCAGAGTACTTCCACATACTCTCTGTTGTCATCCACGATTAAGACCCGAATTTTTGTCATTCCATTTTCCTGCATTGTTTGCACTCCTTTGTTCTTTTCTTGGTTTGTTTTCTTTGAATAGTTAGATTATAAACTTAATTTACAAATTTTGTCAATAGATTTTAAGAAAAAAATTGGAAAAATTTAACATTTATTTCCATCAGCAAGATTTTTTGACATTATTTTCGGACAAACGATAAGAAATGTGGTTCTTTGCACGCATAGAACGAAAACTTACTCCTGCCGAACAAAACAATTTGGATGTGAATAATCTACAATTGCATCCAACCACACACAAAAAACGGAGTGCATATGCACTCCGTTTCGTTTGGTTCAATACTCTTACAATACTTCGTATTTGTGGTTCTTGCTGCTGTTGTATGCGGCCTCGATAACCTTTTGAGAGGCGATAGCGTCGGCAGCGGTAATGGGAATTTCTCCCTCGCCGGCAACCGCTCTACCAAACGCCTCGATTTCCTTGGTATACATATTGCCAAATTCCACCTGAACATCCATGGTTTGAACTTCGTTTCTGTCCTGGTTGGCGTCGTAACCTGCAGAGCTATCGGCACATAAAACCTCGATTTCGCCACCCTCAACCTGACCAATGGTTCCTTGGGCAAAGATACCGCCCTTGGTACCATAGAACTCAATCTTACACTTGGCAGCGGCATCCGGAATGTTAAAGTTTGCATCCACATATGCCACTGCACCGTTTTCCAGCTGCATCAGGACACCACCGGCATCCTCCACACTATACTTAAAAATCTGGTTTCCGCAAAAACCTGCTGCCGCCTTTGCCTCCAGCCCGGTAATATAACGAATCAAGTCTACACAATGCACACCTAAATCCATCATTGCACCACCACCAGAAAGCTTCATATCCTGACGCCAGCAGTTATCCATTTCGGGATACCAACAAGTAAGCTGTGCTCTGGCAGAAACAATCTCGCCAATCTGTCCGGACTGAACGATTTCCTTCATCTTTTGATGATAAGCGTGGAAACGCATCATAAAACCAACGCCAAGCTTAACGCCCTCAGCATCGCAAAAGCCCGCAATTTCCTCTGCTTCTTTGGCAGTAATGCCTACCGGTTTTTCAATCAGGATATCCTTCTTTGCCTTTGCGGCTGCGAAAGCCTGCTCCTTATGGGCAAAAACCGGGGAAGCAATATAAACCGCCTGAATTTCATCAATTGCCAGAAGTTCTTCGATATTATCAAAGGCATACTTTGCGCCATACTTTTCCTTACAACGTTCCGCCGCTTCTTTGCTTGCATCCATAACCGCAATCAGTTCTGCATTATCCGCCAGCATCATGCCGGGGAGGGTTCTTCTGTCGGCAATACCACCGCAACCAATGACACCCCATTTAATCTTCATGGTGTTATCCTCCAAGTTATTTATTCTTTCTAAACTCTTCCAACTGGTCTACATAAGCTACCAAATTGTCGATAATCTCGCTACAAATCTTTTCGCCGATTTCCACAGTTCCACGTTCCGGGAATCCCATTACGCCAACTTCAATTTCATCTCTCTGACCAACCATTTCCACCAGATAGGGACTATCAAAGGGTTTGGTTCTTTTCTCAAACCAGTCTTGGTCGCTCCGCATCATTCTGGAGGTATACTCGTCATCCATCACGATTTCATCCCGTACAACCTCGGGGGCAACATACATCATCAAGCTGGTTTCTGCCAGACCTGCGTGGAAGTCATGTTCCGGTTCCATGGCAAAACCATCAAGCCAGGTCTGGGACAAATCCCATACCTGTACCATGGACAAAGTAATCTTCTCGTTGAGTTCAGGGTTCCGACGAAGGAGCATCTGCAGACTATTGCTAAGTGCCGCCTTATTGTCGGTACCTGCATGACCCAGAAGAACGATAATATTCTCAAAACCGATTCTTGCAAACTCTGCACAGATTTCGGAGATATAAAGGCCAAAGGTATTAGGACTTACGTTGATGGTACCGGGCAGGGTACCACCGGAAAAGCAGTAGTTTACGGTAGGTGCAATCACTGCATTCAATCTATCGCCCGCAATCTCAACCGGTCTTTCAACGTTCAGGATATCAGTAGACAGAGGCAAATGATACCCATGCTGCTCCACAACACCGGTGGGGATAATCACGGTCTTTGTTTTGTTTGCTAAGATTTCCTTAATGTCCTTAACAGTCATGTTTTTCATAAAGTATGCCATAATTCTTTACTCCTTTTCTATTGCCTTGATAACGAGGCATAACGTTCCCGTTATGCCTCGTAGATTCATTCTTATTTGCCAGCCTGCATTTCTGCAACAGATTCCAGCACAGCATCTGCCATATATTCAATCTGTTCCTGACTCAAGCCGTACAAGGGAAGATGAGTAAATCTCTTATAGAAGACTTCCTCACAAACAGGACAAGTTTTTGCAATTTCGTCAGAATCGTAACCCATATCCTGAACAATCTTGAAACGATAGAGGGGACCAAAGTGAGCAATCTGGGTAACACCTTTTTCTTCCAGCTTCTTCTTGAGAACCTGAATGTCGCCGCCAGCCTTTGCCGGGTCAATCTGGAGTAGATACAGATGGAAGGTAGGTTTGATATCATCGTTACCGATATCCTGAGGAATGATTGCGTCATTCTCCGCAAAACGCTCGGTCAGGTATGCAGCTGCATCCCGTCTGATTTTGATGATTTCTTCGTTTCTTGCAACCTGCAGAGTCAGTCCAAGGCCCTGAATCTCGGTAGTGGAAGCATTACCAGGAACAAAGGGATGCTCCTTACCGGGAATGGGGGTAATGTTGTAGAGCCAATCCTTGATGGGACAGGTAAAGTCCAGTCCTAAGAATCTTGCTCTCTTCATATCCTCTGCAAAGCCGGGAACATTGGTGGTTAAAATACCACCCTCGCCAAAGGAGGTAATGTTCTTAACTTCGTGCATGGAGAATGCAGCAAAATCGCCGATGGTACCAATCTTTCTGCCTTTGTACATTGCACCGAATGCGTGAGCCGCATCCTCAAGAACCAAAATATCATGCTTCTTGGCAAGTTCCATAATCGGGTCAAGATCAACGGGGTAGCCGCCGATATGTACCGGAACAATCATCTTAGTCTTGTCAGTAATCTTCTTCTCAACATCCTTGGGGTCCATGTTAATCGTCTTGGGGTCTACGTCTGCAAACACCAACTTTGCACCAACCGCCAAGGGATATGCCATGGTAGCCACAAAAGTAATTGCAGGAACGATAACCTCATCGCCGGGCTTTAAGTTTGCATACTTGTACGCAATCTCAAAACCTGCTGTTGCATTGGTCACAAAAGTAGAAGTGGTGGTGCCCAGGTACTCGTTACAAGCAGCCTCTGCTTCCTCTACCTTGCTACCCAAAGAGAGCTTGCCGGGAGGGGTTGCCAAAGCGTCCAGCTTTTTAACCTGCTCCCAAACAGCAGTGATGGCTTCGTCATACTCCTTGCCCTCGCCCTGCATCAGGAAACGGATAATTTCCATCAAATCCTGTACATTGTAGTTTTCGCCAACCGCAGCCCACGGAACTCTGGTGGCACCGGTGTTATACCGGAAATCTGTTGATTTTCCCATTTTCTTTTCCTCCTTAAAATTCTGGTTCATATTGTTGCGGGAAGTCTTCCCAAATTATTTTTCGAATTTGAATATCCTTAATTTTCAGCTTGGTGCAGTACGCCGAAAATCCGACCTGACCGTCAAGAAGTGGATTGGGGTCAATCAGCTCGGTAACCAAACAATCATCAACCACCATAAAGGTATGTCCCTGAATCGACCCTGCCGTCATCCGCACCTCTGTCCCCGGCTGATACTTGTACGCCGCAGTGGTAGAATAGACGCCTCTCTGGTCGCCGCTTTCTTTATCACTGTCAATGATTCTCTCGATACCGCTTTTATCCTCATACCAGCCATTTAAACCACAGACATAGGAAGCACCAATGTAATCGGTTTCCTCATTCCATCTGGCACAAAAAACCGCATTCACATCCCGGGTAGCGGGGAGTTCAGTTCCAATGGTAAAGCTAAACATTACATCTTCTGCAAAACTCTCACGACTCAAAAGAATTCCGCCGAAATTGCCACGTTCCTCTCCAAAGAGATAACCATCCCGGTAGGTCCATGTTCCGCTTTTGGGAAGCCAATATTCCTTCCAGTCCTCGCCCGGCTGATAGTCCAGCAAAACGGGAGATTGATCAGATAAAATCTTCTTCCCTAATAAGAGAATATCCTTCACGTTTCTCACCACTTCGTCAATTTATTCATTGCTTAAATAAATCATAGCATTTTTAGGATAGAATGTCAATAGATTTTTGGGGATATTATTGACATTTTTTTTGCTAGTTGTTATAATGTATCATGGTAAAATTTGAGGAAAGGAGAGCACTTATTTATGAACAAACAGGTAGCAAATGTACAATTGATGCAGAAGATGAACCGCCTGAAGGTGTTGCAGTTTGTTCGACGAAACCCTGACGCATCCCGTCCTGTTATCGCTGCACAAACCGGTCTTTCCCTTCCTTCCATTACCAATATTGTTTCTTATTTATTAGAAATCGGTATTCTCTGTGAAAACGGAACCGAACAGGTAAATCGTGTAGGACGAAAAAGCACCTTGTTGCGGTTTTCGGCATCCGCCTATGATTTGATTTGTATTTATCTCGACGAAAAGTATGCTGGCATTGTCAGAACAGACCTTGAAGGAAATCAAAAAGAAAAAGTCACTTTGATGATTAAAAAGAACTCGCCCGAAGAAAGTCTTCAGGAGCTTTGCGATGCTACTGTTTCCATGGTTAACGCTTGCAAACCGGGCAGTATTTTAGGAATTGGCGTTGCCATTTCCGGTCTTGTTCTTTCGGACAGCCAGTTTATCATGTCCTCCCGCTTGAAGTGGAAATCCTTTGATATTAAAAATATGCTGGAGGAGAAAACCAATATTCCGGTTTTTCTGGACAATGTGTCCCTGCTTCGGGCAGTGTGGTATTTTTCGAAAAAAGCTCCACAGCCTAACGATAATATGCTTTTTCTTGATATGGAAAATGGAATTGGCGCAGTGCAATATGCAAGCGGTTTGATTCAGTCCTCCACCTTGGGTGAAATTGGACATACCACCGTAGAACGGGATGGTCTTCCTTGCTTCTGCGGAAACCGGGGCTGTCTGGAAGCAATGTGTTCACCCAAGCGACTACTTTCCCTGTATGAATCTACCGGCGAAGAACCTTTGACCGCTCTTGCTGACATGGAGATTCTTTATCAAGCCGGAAATGCTGCAGCAATGTTTTCCATTCAGGAATGTGCCAGCTACCTAGGAATTGGTCTTGCCAACCTCGTCAATCTGTTTAACCCCTCTGTTATCGTAATTAACACCGGGGATTTCAAGGATTGTCCCTCCCTTTTGCAGGTTGCCGAAGAAGAGCTTCGCAAGCGTGCGTATCTTTCCCTTTCCGAACATCTAACCATTGAGAAAATTAACGAAACCGAGGAAAACACCATTTGCGGTACGGCATATCATCTCTGCAACAAACTGTTTGATATTTCTTTCCCTAAAAATATAATTGAGTAGGTAATTGTTATGAGTACACTATCCCAACGAGAAGTTTTAGATTTGGCAACTGCCATCGGTTATCATATCTTAAAGCACGGTGGCGAAATCAACCGTGTGGAAGATACCGTCAAGCGAATCGGTCTTGCTTATGGCATGGACTTTGTCCATGTCTTTGCTATTGCATCCAGCATTGTGATTACGGTAGAAAAGGATGGCGTTTCCTTAACCCAGACCCGACGGGTTAGATTCTGCACAACCAATCTGGACAGAGTGGACTGCTACAACGCACTTTCCCGAAGTATTTGCGAAGAAAAGCTCTCTTACCAAAAGGTTATTAAGGAAATCAATGCCATTGAAAATCGACATCTGTATTCCACCTGGGTTTCGGTTTTTGCCTATGCTATCATTGGTGGCTCCTTTGCCGTCTTCTTCGGCGGAAAGCTTCCCGAGTTCATTGCTGGCTTTCTGGCAGGAATTCTGGTACGGATGGTAATGATTCTTTTTCATTTCTTTCACAACGCCCCCTTTTTTAGCAATGTGGCAGGGTCAGCAACAACAGTAATTCTGATCAAGCTTTTCTCTTTAATTTATCCCGCCCTGAACTCCGAGGTCACAACCATTGGCGTTTTAATGAATCTTGTCCCCGGCGTTCTTTTGACCAACTGTATTCGTGATTTTGTCGCCACCGATTATGTGGCAGGCACGGCAAAAATTATTGAGGCATTCTTTACAGCAGCAGCGATTGCGCTGGGCGTTGCCGTGTCGGTTTTCTGGAGGTAGATTATGCTGATACTTACTGAATTCCTTCTTCCATGTTTGGCTGCGTTCTTTTCCTGTTTTGGATTTTCTTTACTCTACAACATCCATGGAAAAAATATAATGATTGCCTCCCTTTGCGGCACCTTCGGTTGGGCAGTTTATTTGATTGCAGATTTCCTCTCTGCCTCCATGGTTCTCCCCTATTTTTGTGCAGGAATCTCTATTGCTCTCTATGCAGAAGTGGCAGCATATCTCTTTCATTCCCCTATTACCGTTTATTTGATTCCCGGCATCATCCCATTGGTCCCCGGACTTACCATCTACCGGACCATGGAGGCGTGTCTTTCTGCCGATTTGCACCTCTTTGGAACTGGTTTGGTTACCACCTTAAAAATCGGCGGAGCCATTTCCTTGGGACTGATTTTTATGTCTTCCCTCTTCCGTCTTTTACGGAGCGGTTTAACCAGACAACGATAGTATTTTTTGCTTTGAGGTAATCAATCAATGAATCCAATCCTTTTAATTTTAACCATTCTAAGTGTGTCCACTCAGGGCATTTCCGTCAAGGCTTTTGGAAACCGCACCGACAGAAAGGGACTTTACCTTTTTTCTGCCCTGTCACGTCTTTTTGGAGTAATCTTCTTTATTCTGACTGCGGGAAGCCTTTCCTTTGACCGGGCGATTCTCCCCTATGCCATCGCCTTTAGTATCTTCTATGGCATTGGAGTTATTTTTAACTTCTTATCCATCAACTGCGGTCCCCTGTCTTTGACCTCTTTGATTACATCCTACTCCTTGATGCTCCCTACCGGGTTTGGACTTTTATTTCTTCATGACCCTATCGGCACTGGATTGATTCCGGGACTGATTCTTCTTTTGGTTTCTCTTTTCCTGATTAACCAAAAGGCAAACACTAACGGGGCACCCATTTCCATAAAGTGGGGAATCTTTGTTACACTTGCCTTTTTGGGAAACGGCGGTTGTTCCATTGCACAAAGTATACAACAACGAGCCTTTGACGGCGCATTCAAAAACGAGTTTATGATTATAGCACTTCTGCTTTTTGTGCTGGTTACCGGAATTCTCTCCCTTTGCACCGAGCGAAAAAAACTTCTCCCTTGTATAAAAAAAGGGTGGGTTCCTGCCATCGTTTGCGGTGTTGCCAACGCACTAATGAACCTTCTGGTTATGGTACTCCAAAACAGAATGCCGGTTTCGGTTCTCTTCCCTTTGATGTCCGCCGGAGGGTTGGTATTAACCTACTTTCTTTCCAGATTTTTGTACAAGGAAAAGCTTTCTAAACGCCAACTGATTGGCTTTATTCTGGGGGTTTTATCCGTTATTTTCTTAAATATTTAGACACAGCAAACAACAAAAAGCATCGACTACGTCGATGCTTTTTCTGGTGCGGATAAGAGGACTTGAACCTCCATGAAATTGCTTTCACATGGACCTGAACCATGCGCGTCTGCCAATTCCGCCATATCCGCATATTCACATGTACCTCACAAATTTTACACGGGGGAGGTAATCCCGAGGAGAAGCATATCGCTTGACCCTCATTCGTATTGTACCTTTCGGCAACAGAAACTAGTATAACACATTCTTTTTGAAAATGCAACTGTTTTTTTTAATTTTTTTGAATTTTTTTTTAGTTCTTTAAAAATCTAACGCCCGTGTCCAAAAAATAGAGCACGGGCGTATCTTTTTGCGTTTTACCGATTTTTTACCGCCTGGGCAATTCGGTTATAATCGTTGGTCAGAATCGTATCAATGCCCATTTCAATAAACTCCAGAGCCTCCTCTGCCTTATCCGACCAGAACACGTTACAGATAATTCCATTTTCGTGCGCCTTGTCAATCATTTCCTGATTAAAATACGGCTTGAACAACTGCACTTTTTTACAACCATACTTAATGGCATTATCTACGATTTTCCAAGGGTCGGTTCCGGCACCGCAACAGCGACAAATGTCAGGCGCTACCTCGATTGCTGCTTTTAATACATTTTCGTTACCAGACATGAAGTAAACATACTTCCGGCAATCGTACTTATCAATCAGGGCAACAATTTTCCGCATTTCCTCTATATCGTATTCACTCTCATCGGTCCAGGTCTTAATGTGAACATTCATAATGCATTGTCCGGCAAATTTCTTCAAAATATCCTCAAATTTAATAATTCTCATTCCAGTAAACTCCGGAGCACGTTTGGAACCGAAATCAAACTTCAAAGCATCCTCATACTGAATATTAAAAATACGTATTTTTTCTCCCTCCGGCACATAGGGAAGGGTTACCTCGGTATCGGAAACCCGCTCAAAGGATGGATCATGCATGGACACGACCTCGCCATCCTTACTGCACCATAGGTCGAACTCAATCTCCTCGGCACCCATGGCAATGGCTGCGCCGAATGCAGGCATACTGTTCTCGGGAGCAATGGTATTAAATCCTCGATGAGCACAAACTCTTGGATAAGGCATCTTGTCATCCGGAAGAACCACTGCACTTCCCGCAAACCGATATTTATAAGGACGACGTCCCTGCTCAATGTACTGATAATGCGCAGCAGGAGGATTACCATAACCGGCAGGCTTATAATACTTTTGACTGACGTCTATTTCTACCGTTTCCATTCCCACACGACTCCCCATGTTAGCAAGAATGGTTCCATCAGGTGCAACCACCATACTTCCGCCGCCAATATCTGAGTTTTCATCCATAGAAACCGATGCCCGTACTACATAGGTATTTGTGTTATAAGCCAAAAACTGGGTAATAATGGCAAGCGCCTGATGGGTGTCGCTTCTTTGGTGGGAGCAACCGATAATCACATCCAGATTTTTCTGTGCCAAATGAGAAAAGTTCTCATAAAAGTAGAAATCATAGCAGGTCAAAAACCCGAACCGGATGCCCTCCATTTCCAGAACCATGGGTTCGGTATGGGTAAAGGTATAATCATCCTCAAGCTTTAATATCTTCGACTCATTGGGAACCAGGTGTTCCTTAAAATATTTGCCGGAAAGTTCGCCATTTCGGTCAAAGGCGTAGGTTGTATTCCGGTAGCCGGTCTCCCCTTTCCACCTGGCATTGATAAAGAGCATAGAATTGCACCGCTTAGCGGTTTCACTTGCTTTTTGAAGCAACGTCTCGTTGTATTTCTCTACGCTGGCATCCGCCTCTTCTTTGGTTTCTGCGAGGCAGGGAATGTCGCAAGATTCGGGAAACACAATCAAATCCATAGACTCATCACACTGGTCTAAATACCCAAGCGTTTTCTCGAAATACGCATCCGATTCTGCATAATTAGTAGAATACTTTGGTTGAACAATACAGACCTTCATAACATATTACCTCTTTCTTTTGTCGTAAGAAACCACGGTTTTTATCAATTAAATTCGAATAGAGAGCCTACCTACCCGACTCTTTTTATATTCATGGAATCGGCCTTCATCAAGAGCGGCACGAATTTCCTCCATCATATGATTATAGAAATACAAATTATGAATGACCGCAAGCCGCATGGCCAGCATTTCCTTTGCCTTAAAAAGATGCCGGATATAACTTCTGGAAAAATTCTGACAAGTAGGACATTGGCATTCCGAATCCAAAGGAGAATCGTCCCGTTCATACTTAGCATTCATGATATTCAGAATGCCCTGCGAGGTAAAGATATGTCCATGTCTTGCATTCCGGCTAGGCATGACACAATCAAAGAAGTCCACACCCCGGTCCACCGCTTCTAGAATATTTTCGGGTGTTCCCACCCCCATCAAATATCTCGGCTTATCTTTGGGCATAAAGGGTTCTACTGCTTCGATGATTCGATACATTTCCTCTGCAGTTTCTCCCACTGCAAGACCGCCAATGGCGTATCCCGGCAACTCCAGTTCTGCAATTCTCTTCATGTGTTCAATTCGCAAATCATCATAGGTTCCCCCTTGATTAATACCGAAAAGCATCTGATGGGGATTCACTGTTCCGGGAAGACCATTGAGTCTTGTCAGTTCCGTCTTGCATCGTTCTAACCAACGGGTTGTCCGGGCAATAGAATCCCTGACATACTCTCTGGGGCTTGGGTTTTCGATACATTCGTCAAACGCCATGGCAATGGTAGAACCAAGGTTCGACTGAATCCGCATACTCTCTTCGGGACCCATGAAGATTTTCCGTCCGTCGATATGGGAGGCAAAAGTAACCCCCTCCTCTTTGATGTTACGCAGCTGCGCCAGAGAAAAGACCTGAAACCCACCGCTATCAGTTAAAATCGGTCTATCCCAGTTCATGAAACGATGAAGTCCTCCCATATCACGAACCACCTCGTCCCCGGGACGCAGGTGGAGATGATAGGTATTGGAAAGTTGGACCTGGCAGCCAATATCTTTTAAATCAAAGGTGGTCAGTGCCCCTTTGATGGCAGCAGCCGTCCCTACGTTCATAAAGACCGGCGTCTGGATGGTACCATGAACCGTCTGGAAGGTACCACGCCGTGCAGCGCCCTCTTGTTTTAGTAATGTAAACATATACTTCTCCTGTATTTTCAAATCATGGTAGGAGTGGACGATTCACGAATCGTCCCCTACGTTATACTATCAACATGGCATCGCCAAAACTAAAAAAACGATACTCTTTCTCTATCGCCTCTTGGTAAGCGTTCATAATTTTTTCCTTGCCCGCAAGAGCAGAAACCAACATCAGCAAAGTAGATTCCGGTAAATGGAAGTTGGTAATCAAAGCATCCACCCCTTTGAATCTGTATCCCGGATAGATAAAAATATTAGTTTCCCCTACCGCCGGGCGAAGCATTCCGTTATTATCCGCAACGGTTTCCAGGGTTCGAACCGAGGTGGTTCCAACCGCCACAATCCGTCCGCCACTTCGTCTGGTTTCGTTTATAATCTCCGCTGTTTCCTTGGAAATTTCGTAGTGTTCGGTGTGCATAATATGCTCCTCCGCATTTTCCACCGAAACAGGTCGAAAGGTCCCCAACCCAACATGCAAGGTTACCTCGGCAACCCGAACTCCTTTTCCCCTGATTTGCTCCAATAGTTCATGCGTAAAATGGAGTCCCGCCGTAGGTGCCGCCGCCGACCCTTCAATTTTGGAATACACCGTTTGATATCGCTCTCTGTCTTCTAACTTTTCTTTGATATAAGGAGGTAGAGGCATCTCCCCAAGCTTATCCAAAAGCTCCTCCCAGACACCCTGATAATAGAAACGGACAATCCGTTTTCCGTCCTCAATAATCTCCAGAACTTCGGCGGTTAAAAGTCCACCGCCAAAGGTAAAACAGCTGCCTACCTTAGCCTTTCTGCCCGGTTTTAAGATAACCTCCCAATCGTCCAGAGAAATCCTCTTGAGCAATAAAAACTCAATTTTTCCACCAGTTCCTTCTTTGCTCCCGTAGAGGCGGGCAGGAATGACCCGGGTGTTATTCATGACCAGACAATCTCCGGGGTTCAAATACTCCAGAATATCCCGGAAATGCCGATGTCCTATCTCGCCGTTTTTCCGGTTCAATACCAGAAGCTTGGACGCCGTCCGGTCAGCAAGCGGGGTCTGGGCAATTCGTTCCTGGGGCAGATCATAATAAAAATCCTTGGTTGTCATCATACTACCGCTTTTCTCCTCAATTTTGGTTTTCCAGATGGGTGCCCACAAAATAGTGTGCCAAAATTTCCTGATAAGTATAACCTGCTTCCGCCATACCCTTGGCACCGTACTGACTCATGCCAACGCTATGTCCCCATCCAGTTCCGCTGAATCGAAAACCTTTGTTCGAACCGGCGGACGTAGTTGCACCATAGCTTTTCTGCTCCTCTCCGTTAAAGGCAGAAAGGGTTCCAAGCTTGGTCTCTCTGCCATCGCCGGTCAAAAGAACAAGCTTATCTACAGCAAGCGTTACAGTATCCGTTCCGTCGGTTACCTGAATTGAAGCAACACCGCCGCTTCCCTTATCCCCAGACACAGTAAATGCCTGGCTTTTGGTTACAGTATTAAAGATGGTGCGACAGGCTTCCCGCTCGAAGACCTTGGACCGTTCGGTGCCGATAACCTCCATCTTGACAACCCGCTGATTGGCACTATACTCCAAAACCTTGATATCCGTAACATCCCCCACATCATAGCCTTTGTTCCGCATAATGGTAGTGGCTTCCTCACAGGAGAGATATCCCTCCCAAACACCGTTGGGAATATTTTCTGTATCCTCGTAGCTATTATCCACCGAAATCAGGTAGGGCAAACTGTTTCCCCAGACATTTTTCACATCCTCGGTGGTTGCTCCCATGGACGAAGAATAAAAAAGCTGTGCCAACTTCCCATCATAGGTCAGTACCTGTCCTGTGGTTTCATCCACCGGAGCATAGGAGCCAATGGCTTCCGCCTTGGTTCCCGAATACGCTTGGCAATCCACATAACTACACAAATCAAAGCCTTGACTCTGATGCTTGTTGAGGCTCTGTGCCGCATAGTTTCTCGCACAGACAGCCTGTGCTTTTAAGGCTTCAACCGGCCAGGAGGGACTCATTTCTCTGGAAATAACCCCATAAAGATAATGGTCCAAAAGTACCACATTGACCACCGTCATAGCATCCTCTACTTTGATACAGTGGATGCCTCCACGATAAGATATCTCGTCGACCCTAACCACTTGGTTCATGCCGGCACTATCTGGCAGGATTCCTACACTCTCATTCCCGGAATAAAGAACCGCCCCACTCTCATTGACCACTGCAATTCCACTGTTATCCAGCTTAACAACAAGTTTGGAATCCGCAGTTTTGACCGCTTGAACAAACTCCCGTTCTTGATAATCTCCAAGGAGGAATCCGTTGTCCGATTCCAAGGTTACTGTTTTTGCGGCACCGTTTCCATACATTAACCCAATCCGTACATACTGGGGTAAAGCATAGTCGGCAAATGCAGTCAAGGACATTGTCGACAGAATCAAACTAAAAATCAAGCAAAGCAAAAGAAATCGTTTCATGAGTTTCACAGCCTTTCTCTGATTTCAATGTACAACTTCTCCATAATACTATTCTTATCATAGCATAAGCTACAGAAAATTTCCAGTCTTTTTTTCACATTCTGTTTTATCTAACCGAATTTTCACAGCTTTTTAATCATTTTGTCAAATATGCCAGAAAATATCACAGAATCGTAACCTTTTCTAGCCAAAAATTATTTGACATATCAGCGTTTTTCGCATATAATTTATGATAGAATATTACTGTGCAAAGCACAGGCATACTATAAGGAGGAATTATTGTGAAACAGTATAATGTTGGCATCATTGGTGCAACCGGCATGGTGGGTCAGCGATTCATTACCTTGATGGAGAACCACCCTTGGTTCAACCTGAAAGTTTTGGCTGCCTCTCCCCGGAGTGCAGGCAAAACCTATACCGAGGCCGTGGGAAGTCGTTGGGCAATGTCCACCCCTATCCCTAAGGATGTTAAAGACATGGTTGTATATGATGCAACTGCTGATATTGAAACGATTGCAGCACAGGTTGACTTTGTATTCTGTGCCGTGGATATGAAGAAGGACGAAATCCGTGCTTTGGAAGAAGCCTATGCCAAGGCAGAGTGTCCCGTTGTTTCCAACAACTCCGCACACAGACACACGCCGGATGTTCCTATGATTATTCCGGAAATCAATCCTGACCATGCAGACATCATTGCCGCACAGAAAAAACGTCTGGGCACCAAGCGGGGCTTTATCTCGGTAAAGTCCAACTGTTCACTCCAGAGCTATGTGCCCGCACTTCATCCTTTGATGAAGTACGGTATTACCCAAGCACTTACTTGTACTTATCAGGCAATCTCCGGTGCCGGCAAGACCTTTGAAACCTGGCCCGAGATGGTTGACAATGTCATTCCCTACATTGGCGGCGAGGAAGAAAAGAGCGAAATCGAGCCTCTGAAGATTTGGGGTAAGATTGAGGGAGACCAGATTGTGGATGCAACCACTCCTTCTATCACTGCACAGTGTCTGCGTGTAGCAGCTACCGACGGTCATATGGCAGCGGTCTTTGTGAAGTTCGAAAACAAACCCACCATTGAACAAATTAAGGCTGATTGGAAAGCCTTCAAAGGCGAACCCCAGGATTTGGAGCTTCCTTCTGCTCCCAAACAGTTCCTCAACTACTTCGAGGAAGACAATCGTCCCCAGACCAAGCTTGACCGGAATTTAGAGGGTGGCATGGCAGTTTCCATTGGTCGTCTTCGGGAAGATAAACAATACGATTATAAATTTGTCTGCCTCTCTCACAATACCCTCCGTGGCGCTGCCGGCGGTGCGGTTTTAATGGCAGAACTTCTGGCTGCAAAAGGCTATTTTGACTAAATCCTATTGGAAAGGAGCATTTTTATGAAAACACCAGTTTTTACCGGTTCCGCAGTAGCGCTCATTACTCCCTTTACCGAAAACGGAGTTGACTATCCCAAGCTTGCCGAATTGGTGGAATACCATGTTGCCAACAAAACCGACGCTATTGTTGTTTGCGGCACCACCGGTGAACCCTCCACCATGCCCGACCCGGAACACAAGGCTGTCATGAAGTTTGTGATTGAAAAGGCGGCAAAGCGGATTCCTGTCATTGCCGGCACCGGCAGTAACGACACTGCCCACGCTATTGAATTGAGCACCTATGCTGAAGAGGTGGGTGCAGATGCCGTTCTCTTTGTGGCACCTTACTACAACAAGACCACACAAAAGGGCTTGATTGCCCATACCGAGGCAGTTGCCAAGAGCATCAAGATTCCGATGATTCTTTACAACATCCCTGGAAGAACCGGCGGTCTTGGCTTTAGCATCGAAACCTTAAAGACCCTGTCCAAGATTCCCAATATTGTGGGCGTCAAAGAAGCCACCGGCGACCTTGCCTTTGCCGCAAGAGTGGCAGAGGAAACCGACCTCGCTATCTACGCCGGAAACGACGATATTATCGTCCCGATTCTTTCCATTGGCGGTCAGGGTGTGATTTCTGTTGTGGCTAACATCATGCCGGAGGAAACCCATAACATCTGCCAAAAGTTCTTCGATGGCGATGTGAAAGGCTCCAAGGATGACTTCCTGAAAATCCTAAAATTGGTTCGTTCCCTCTTTATCGAGGTCAACCCCATCCCCATCAAGACAGCTATGAATTTGATGGACTTTAAAGTAGGTCCCTTGCGGATGCCTCTTTGCGATATGACCGAAGAAAATCTGGCAACCTTAAAGAGTGTTCTTGCCGAATACGGACTGTTAAAATAAGCTAAAGGTGTGAAACCAATGATAAATATTCTCTTAAGCGGTGC
Organism: Ructibacterium sp.; assembly: GCA_045606185.1. GTDB lineage: Bacteria > Bacillota > Clostridia > Monoglobales > Monoglobaceae > Ructibacterium. Next base: position 97,987 of record JAZURN010000027.1, on the reverse strand, counting down.
AAACGGAAAGATGGGTCAGGCGGTTACCCGTGCCATCGATGGCATGGAGGGACTGACCATTTCTGCCGGCTTTGACATCAATACTGAGCAGAAGTCCTCCTATCCCGTTTACGATAATTTAAGCGAAGTTCAGGAACCTGTGGATGTCATTATTGACTTTTCTCATCCTGCTATGCTGGACCCCCTTTTGAACTATGCGACATCAAAAAATATTCCTGCCGTTATCTGCACCACCGGTCTTTCCACCGAGCAGATTTCCAGATTGGAGTATGAATCTAAAAACATTCCCATCTTCTTCTCTGCTAATATGTCATTGGGGGTCAATCTTTTGATTGACTTGGTTTGCCGGGCAGCAAAGCTTTTAGAAGACAACTTTGACATCGAAATCATAGAAAAACACCACAACCAAAAATTGGATGCCCCCAGCGGGACCGCCCTTGCCATTGCTGATGCCATTGCTGATACGGTATCCTATCCGGCAGCATACACTTACGATCGGCATTCTGTCCGCAAAAAGCGAGATAAAAGAGAAATTGGCATACACGCCGTCCGTGGTGGTACCATTGTGGGCGAACACGATGTCATCTTTGCCGGCACTGATGAGGTTATCGAGCTCAAGCATACTGCCACCTCAAAGGAGGTCTTTGCGGTGGGTGCCGTCCGTGCCGCAGTTTTTTTAGCAAAACAAACACCCGGCATGTACGCCATGAAAGATTTGATTGCAGCCCAAAAATAATCAGGAGGCAAACCATATGATTAAAACCATCACTGACATTGCTTATCTTTCTGATGTAGCCTTGGTTACCATCAATAACATCCCCAATACAACAGAGAATCTGGCAAAAATCTTAGGTGAGATTTCTGACCGGCAGGTTACGGTGGATATGATTTCAAGGACTGCCCCCTATAAGGACCGGTTCAATCTTTCCTTTACCATTCCACAGGAAAATCTCGCTGACGTCATTGAAGCAACTGCCACATTTAAGGCATTGAGTCCCGAAATCTCCACCGACTTGAACGGAAATAACACCAAAGTTATCCTATCTGGTGCCGGGATGCGAGACACCCACGGCGTTGCAGCAGAACTATTTCGGCTCCTTGCAGATAGCGATATTCCTGTTAAGTTGATTACCACTGCGGAAACCGAGATTTCCTGCTTGGTAGACATCAAGGATGTGGAACAAGTCAAAGCATTGTTAGCGGAATAAAACAAAAAAAGAACCACCATGCGGTGGTTCTTTTTTTCTTATCTCTGTTTTTCGTCGACCTCTTTTTGAATCTTGGCGATGAACTCGTCCAGCTTCAAAGCACCCAGGTCGCCCTCTTTGCGGGAGCGAACTGCAACGGCGTTTTCTGCCTGCTCTTTCTCGCCCACAATCAGCATATAGGGAACCTTTTCCAGCTGTGCTTCCCGGATTTTGTAGCCAATCTTCTCATTCCGGTAATCCACTTCGGTACGGATACCGGCTTTTGCCAGAGCTTTCTCTACCTGCTCTGCATAGTCCATGTAATGCTCTGAAATAGGCAGAATCTTAACCTGAACCGGCGCAAGCCAGGTGGGGAATGCACCCGCATACTTCTCTATCAGGAGAGCCAGCGTTCTTTCATAGCAACCAATGGAGGTTCTGTGAATGATATAGGGATTCTTCTTGGTTCCATCAGAATCCACATACTCCATCCCGAACTTTTCAGCCAGCATCTGGTCAATCTGGATAGTAATCAAGGTATCCTCTTTACCGAATACATTCTTAATCTGGATATCCAGCTTGGGACCATAGAAAGCCGCCTCGCCGATACCAACTTTATAAGGAATCTCCAGATGATTCAAAATCTTTTCCATGGTACTCTGGGCTTCATCCCACTGCTCCACAGTACCGATATACTTTTCAGAATCATTAGGATCCCACTGGGAGAACCGATAAGAAACATCCTCGTAAAGGCCCAGCGTCTTTAACATATAGATTGCCATTTCCAGACAGTTCTTGAATTCTTCCTCCAACTGATCGGGACGGCACATCAAATGTCCCTCGGAAATGGTAAACTGCCGGACACGAATCAAACCATGCATTTCGCCGGAAGCTTCGTTTCGAAACAGGGTAGAGGTTTCCCCATAACGCAAAGGTAAGTCACGGTAGCTCCGCATTCTGTTAAGATAAGCCTGATACTGGAACGGACAGGTCATGGGACGGAGAGCAAAGACTTCCTTGTCCTTTTCTTCGTCGCCAAAGATAAACATGCCGTCCTGATAATGATCCCAGTGTCCCGAAATTTTATACAAATCACTCTTCGCCATATAAGGGGTCTTGGTTCTTACCCAGCCGTTGGCATCCTCGTGATCCTCTACAAATCTCTGGAGAATCTGCATCATTTTAGCACCCTTGGGGAGCATAATTGGAAGACCCTGACCGATGGAATCTACCGTAGTGAAGAGTTCCAATTCACGCCCCAGCTTGTTGTGGTCCCGTTTCTTTGCCTCTTCCAACTGTTCCAGATATTCGTCCAACTCGGACTTTTTAGGAAATGCGGTTCCATAAATACGGGTCAGCATCTTATTTTTTTCGTCCCCACGCCAGTAAGCACCGGCGGTATACTGGAGCTTAATTGCCTTTAACTTTCCGGTGGACATCAGGTGCGGCCCTGCACACAAATCAGTAAAGTCCCCCTGACGATAGAAAGAAATCTCTGCACCCTCGGGCAAATCCTCAATCAACTCTTTCTTGTAGGGCTCGTCCTGCATCAGGGCAAGTGCCTCTTCCTTGGGAAGCGCAAACCGCTCAATGGCAATGTTCTCCTTAATAATCTTCTTCATTTCAGCTTCGATTTTCTCCAAATCTGCCGCCTGAATGGGTGCAGTAAAATCAAAGTCATAATAAAAGCCGTTCTCGATTGCAGGACCGATGGCACACTTGGTGTCCGGGTACAATCTCTTAACCGCCTGTGCCAGAACATGAGATGCGGTATGGCGATAGGCAAGCTTTCCCTCGGGAGTATCCCATGTCAGGAAGTTCACCGTACAATCCTTTCCCGGGCAAGTTCGCAAATCCTGTACTTCCCCGTCTACTTCGGCTGCCATGCAAGCACGAGCCAGACCTTCGCTGATGGCAAATGCCATATCCAGCAAAGTAGCGTCCTGATTGAACTCCTTGACGTCGCCGCCCTTTAGCGTTACCTTAATCATTCCAAACACCTATCCTTTCTTGGGGGTTTCCCCATTTCAATAAGGGGCTTTAGCCCCGTCGTTCAACATTTCGGTGGTGGATTGTACCACCGTCGAAAAAAGTAAGGTGGACCAGGCCGCCTCAAGGGGCGGCGGGCATCTTGCTTTTCGTTTTAATCCAATCGTTATTGCAGCAAGCACTGCAATCACGATACCCAGCAGTGCTCCCGCCACTACCTCCAAAGGCGTATGCCCCAGAAGCTCTTTTAACCGAATTTGTTTCTCAATGGGATCGGTTTCATCCCATGCGTCGATAATCATGTTAATCATTTTCGCTTGTTGTCCTGCTGCACGGCGAATACCGGATGCATCATACATCACAACAAGGGCAAAGGCACAACAAACTACAAAAACCGGACTGTCAAACCCCATCTTGACACCGATACAGGTGGCAAGACTGGTCACAATGGTAGAATGGGATGACGGCATTCCTCCCGGCCCCATAAACCTTGTCATATCCAATTTTCTATCCTTAATCCAAACCAAAAAACCCTTCAAAACACAGGAAAAAATCCACGCAAACAGTACCACAAAGAATACCTTATTGTTCAAAAAGTCTTTGATATACTCCATACATAACTCCGTTCTGTCAATTCTTCCGTGCAAGCAAATAATCCGCAAACTCAAGCAAAAACTCTGCCTTAGGTAATCCCTCAAGCAAGGTCTTTGCATCTTCGGTCAAACGAACGAGTTCCTCTTTTGCCCGTTCGATTCCCAAAAGGGTAACAAAGGTCGTCTTATTCTGTTCCGCATCACTACCTACCGGTTTTCCTAAGTCTGCCTCATCGCCGATAACATCTAGTATATCATCTTTTATCTGAAATGCCAACCCCAATTTTTCGGAAAATGCAACAATTTTTTGAAATTTTTCATCGGCTTCGTCAAACAATCCGCCACAAAGACAACCGCAGACCGCACAAACCCGAATCAAAGCACCTGTTTTCCCTCTATGTAGCTCTGTCAATTCAGCCAAGGAAACATCAGCTCGGTTTTCGCAAGCAAGGTCGATAACCTGACCGCCAATCATCCCATAACACCCTGCTGCCATAGCAAGCTCCTTCACACAACGAAGCTTCGCTTCCTGGGTCATGGTTTTTCCTTCTGTCAGGATTTCAAAGGCTTTGGTCAACAGTCCGTCTCCTGCCAAAAGAGCAATATCCTCGCCGTAGGCTTTATGACAAGAAGGCTTTCCCCGTCGCATATCGTCATTATCCATACAGGGAAGGTCATCGTGAATCAAAGAGTAGCTATGAATCGCCTCAATGGCACAACCCACCCGTGCTGCATTGGCAAGATTTCCGCCCAGCACATCACAGACTGCCATGGTAAATACAGGGCGAATTCGTTTTCCTCCTCCGAGAATTCCATACTGCATTGCCTCAAATACCTTTTTCTGGAGAATGTCGGGAACCGAAAACTGTTTATTAAGTTCCGCTTCAATCTGTGTTAGATATATTTGATACTGTTCTTGAAACTCCATATTATTCTCCCAGCCCCGCAAAGGGTTGCTCCTCCATCTCGCCGCTGTCTCGATTTTTCATCAAAATACAAATTTTCTGTTCCGCCGCATTAAGAGCATCGGTACATTCTTTGGTCAGAGAAATTCCCTTTTCAAATAGAGTCAGCATCTCGTCCAAAGATACCTTGCTTCCCTCCAAGGCTTTTACAACACCCTCTAATTCCTGCAAATTGGTTTCAAAACTCTGTTTATCTGCCATGGCTTTCCGCCCCTTTCTCTGTTTCTTTGACCGTGGTAACAATTTTGCCGTCCCGAACCATTACTGTCAGACTATCGCCGGGGTTGACTTGATGAATCGAATCCACAATATGTCCGTCTTCTCCTTTTACCACCGAGAATCCCCGGGACAGTACCCCCAAAGGACTCAATCCGTCCAGTTTGGATGCAGCAACACCCAATCCTTGTTTTTTCTGTTCCAGAATCCTATCTGCTGCGGAAGATACGTCCTGAATCAAGCGGTCCAGATAAATACGTTCTTCTTCCAGTTTCAGCATGGGATTTTGGATGGAGGGTCGTTCACTCAAACTTTTCAACCGAAGTCGTCCCTGTTCTAAAACCCGTTCTGCTTGGCTATAAAGCCTTCGATATACATTATTGAATTTATCAATCAATTCCTTTTGGGAGGGCACCACCAATTCTGCCGCTGCAGAGGGCGTCGGCGCCCTTAAATCCGCCACAAAATCTGAAATTGTAAAATCAATTTCATGCCCCACCGCTGAAACAATTGGGATTTCACTTTGATAAATCTCTCTTGCAACAATCTCCTCGTTGAATGCCCACAAATCCTCAATGGAGCCGCCGCCACGGCCTACAATCAATACATCAGCAAGTTTGGTCTGATTAAAGTACCGAATCGCCTGTGCAATGCTTTGCGCCGCATTCTCCCCCTGTACCAGAACCGGATAAAGAACTACATCCGAATAAGAAAACCGTCGGCTCAAAACATTGATAATATCCCGAATTGCTGCACCGGTAGGCGCAGTAACCACCCCCACCTTCTTGGGATACTTGGGAAGTGATTTTTTATGGCTCGGGTCGAACAATCCCTCGGCATTCAATTTGGCTTTAAGTTCCTCAAAGGCAACATACAAATCGCCGATACCTTCTTGCTGCATATCGTCTATGTAGAGCTGATACTGTCCGTCTCGTTCGTAGACAGTTACCCGACCATGGGCAACCACCTTCATGCCGTTTTGGGGAGTAAACCGCAGTTTCGACGCACTTCCCCTGAACATGACAGCACGCATGACACCGGTTTCATCTTTTAAAGACATATACAAATGCCCGGAGGAATGTGCTTTGAAGTTGGAAAGTTCCCCCTTGACCAGAACATCGGTCAACACATCATCCCGGTTCATCACTTCCTTGATGTATAAATTCACTTGAGTTACCGACAGAGCCTGTCGTTCTATCATCCTACCACACCTGCCTCATGACCTTTCCATACGGAAAACAGAGCGGCACATATGCTGCCGCCCTGTTGTCTGTTTAAGCGTCTTTCATATGTCCGAGGACTCCGTTGACAAACGCCAAAGACTCCTCGCCATCAAATTTCTTTGCCAGAGCAACTGCCTCGTTGACCGATACACCTGCCGGAATGCTGTCCATATACTGCATTTCAAACACAGCAAGACGCAGCACCGCCAAGCATACCGCCGAGATTCGTTCGATGGTCCAACCCTTGGCAAATTGAGAGATACGAGCATCAATTTCCTCAATGTGGGCAACCGCTCCCTCTACCACCGTCCGGATATACTCTGCCTGGTCCCCGGTTTCGTTTTCCGCCAGAAAATCCTCCAACAGGCTTTGAATGTCCTCCGGCTGGAACCGATACGAGAACAACAGGGTAAAGGCGTACTCTCTTGCTTTTCTTCTGTTTATCATTTGGGACTACTCCTCCGTAGCTTCTTCTTCCTTTTCTATAACGTCGGTTTCTGCAACCTCTTCCTCGTTGGCAACCTCCGCTGCTCCCTTTTCGTTATCAATTTTGGGAACATTTACGCCGTCCACCGAGATATTGACTGCCATTACCTGTAAACCAGTCATAGCCTCTACTTCGTTTTTAACCTTTTCCTGAAGTTCCCATGCAACTGCCGGAATTTTCGCACCGTACTCTGCAATGACCGAAAGTTCCAGAACTACATTCTTTTCATCCACGGTCAGTTTAACACCTTTGGAAAGGTTCTTCTTGCCCAAAAGCTCAACAATACCGCCGCCAAAGCCGCCGCACATCCCGGCAACACCCTTGACCTCTGACGCCGCAAGCGATGCTATCACGGCAATCACTTCATCCGAAATATTCACATTCCCATTGTCTTCTATCCCGGGATTGATGGTGTTTTCCATACGAATTCCTCCTAACAAATTTCAGGATTTTCTTCTTCTTTCTTATGTATTATACCATAATCAAATTCAGATTACAATGGGTAATTAAAAGATTTTTTATTCTGCACTAATTTTAATATTTCGAACCTCTACCCCTGTTTCCCCCACAATAATATCCTTCATTTGCGCTACCTTGGAGCCGTTCAATTCGCCACCAGAAACCATAACTACAACTCCGCTATCACTGATTTGGGCAAAGCAATCACTGTATCCTTTAGACTTGATAAGAATTTCAATGGATTTTTCTTTTTCACTGTACTCGGTGGCAGTCTTCATCTTTTTCTCCGCCTCTTTTTTCGCATCAACGCTTGCCTCGCTGCTTTGTGCGGTCTTCTTCCACTCCTCCATAATTTCGCCACGACCCCGGTCCCGCTCCTCTCTTAATTGGGACAAGGTTTTGCTCTCGGTTTTGGTTTCGCTTTTGTTTTCTGTTTTCTGTTCTTCTGTGGCCTTACTCTCTTGTTTTTTTTCTTCCTCGCCAGCCACCGGAATAGCATCACTATTGACCGGAACACTTTCATATTTATCCGCCTCAATGGTCCAACGATAATATCCCGCAGTAATAACCAAAGCCACCAATCCAAGCATCAAAACCTGCTTTCCGCTCATTCCCATCTTTCCTTTTCGACTCAAAACACATACCTCCTATTTTAATTGGTTATTTTAATCCGGTGAGCAGGCAACCCAAAAATTGCCCGTACCGCTTCATAAATTTCCTGCCGAACTTCAGCATCAGCTGCCCCTTCTGCCACCACCAGAACGCCGGTGGGTATCGGAAATCGTTCCTTTACCACATAAGGGGTCTCTGCCCCGTCTTGTTCCCACAATATTACATGGCTTTCCTCCTCCGTCCGGCTTGCCTCCACTGCATCGTCAACATCCTCCTGGTTTTTTTGACTTCGGTCTGCTGCAAGAACCCTCTCGCCGCTATCCTCGATATTGATGAACACCGAAACCTGACCGGTCCCGCTAATTTTTTGCAAGGTTTCTTTCAAGCGTTCTTCTAACTTCTCAACATAAGTGTCTATCTCTATTTCCCACACTTCCATAATCTGGGATTCCTCAGGCTTTGGCTTTTCCTTACTTTCTCCCCAAAAGCTACTGATTATTAGAAATAGAATGGCGCCAACGATAATCCAAACCACAACCGGATTTAAATCACGGTTCTCTCCCGTGTTTTCTGCTTTCGGATGAGAAAACAATTGCCAGATTCCATCCTTTCTCATCCGTATTTCTCCTTTCAATACTGAACCTCCACCTGTGTTTCCAAAATACCATATTCCTGGTTCAAGACCTTGCAAATTTCATCTAGGGCAACGTTTTCATCCTTTGCCTGTATCCGCACCCTCAGAATTTTCCCAAAGCTCTCCGGTTCTTCTTCCTCTACACTGCAAGAAATCTCTCCCGTAAAATCAGGTATCTCCGCTACCAACGTAGACTGCATCTTCCGATTCAGATTTTCCTTATAAAAAGCGATAACCGCCTTCTTTTGCTCCTCCTCCATAGACTCCCGCTCCAGATAGGCAGTATATCCTCTTTGAAAACTCCTATCATCGAAATCCTGATGCAGCAATTCCTGAAACGGCGAAATCAAGGCAAGAACCAGAATCATTCCCAATCCTAACCGAATATACTTTTGAAAACTCCCCTCGGGTAAAATTACCTCACAGAGAGAACCGAACACCGCCACACCGGAGAGTACCATTGCCCAACTGCGAAGCATTTCAAGCATTCCTCTACCTCCCCAGCATAACCGCTGTATTTCCTGCGTTAATAACGATTGTCAGAACGATGACAAACATTACCGTAACTGCCGCCAGCATAGAAAACAACACCGAAACAGAATTGGCAAGCTCAGACAGACAAACAATAATTTTCGGCTCCGAAACCGGTTCTGCCACAGCGGCGGTTAAGCGGAAGATAATTAAGGTCGCTCCTACCTTTAAAAGAGGAACCGCCCCAATGATTACAAGACAGAGAATTCCCAAAACCCCAACAGAATTTTTGATAACCAAACTACAATTCATGACGGTTTCCACCGATTCTGCCAAAATCCCCCCCACAACCGGAATCAGGTTTGCGGCAGCAAACTTAGTAAGTTTTACACTAATACCATCAACACCGGCACTTGTAATACTCTGGAGTCCGGAGGTTGCCACAAAGACGGTCAGCATAACCGAAAGTCCCCATTTGACACACTGGTTCATGAACTTAATTAACCGTTGTATCTTAAACCGATCTGAAATGCCATTTGCAATATTCATGGCAGTGGCAACCATGGTAATCGGAACGAACCCTGTCTGAATTATCTTGACCGAGATTCCAACAATCGAAAGAAGCACCGGCTCAAATACCGAGGCAGAAATCATAGCCCCGCTGGTTACCAAGGTGGTAATGACTACAGGTACCACCATTTCCATGAATCTTGCCATATTAGAAACTCCGCCAACGACACACTCTGCTGTATGATAAAAGGCAGTGGCTGCAATTCCGGCTATGATAAGGTAGCAGGCATAGTATGCAGCCCGTGTAACCCCTTGTTCTCCAAAGCCATCCTTAAGCCCCATCAAATAAGAGCAGAGAACAGATGCCGCCAGCACCATAGCAAGGAGCTTCATGCTCCCATAGACCTCGCCTAAAAGAAACTTTACCAGAATCCGAAACAAGGTCGGAAGAGAAAACTCCAGTCTGCCCTCTGTCAGCTGTCTAAAAACATCCTTGATTCTAAACTCCGGCACCAATTCCCTAAAAGAATCCTTTAGTTCCAGCTTTTCTATACCATCGGAGAAAAAATCCCCATAAACTTCTGTATATTGCCCAAGCAATTCTTTTGTCCTGTCTTCTGTTGTAGATTCGGCATAGCATGACAAAGACGATAACACCAGCACCAAGCAAGTGATAAATATTTTTTTCATTGGCATCCCACTTTAAAAGTTAATGATAGTTTCTACTAAACCCAATAGCTGATAAACGATAGGTATAGACAAAAAAAGAATTAACACCTTGCCGCCCAGCTCAATCTTTCCGGCAACAGACGCTTCTCCTGCATCCCTGCAAAGCTCTGCAGAAAACTGGCACAGATACGCCACCCCTATTATTTTAAGTATCAACCGCAAGTATTGATTTTGAAGTCCCGCCTGCTCTGCCAGATTCTCAAACATTTCCACAATCGTCCGAAGATAAGGTGCGGTGCATAGAAAAATTGCCGCACCACCCAAAACAGGAATTGCAATGGCAAGTTCAGGGCGATACTGTTTTATCAGCAGGGACAGAATTGCTGCTATTATTCCAATTCCGACAATACGCAAAATCTCCATAGGCTACAGTCCAAAGACTTTTTGGATGGTGGAAAACAAATTGCTGATTTCCTGAATTACCATCAAGAGTACCACAATCAATCCCGCAATGGTGGTCAGCATTGCCTGATCATCCCGTCCGGCACGAACCAAAAGGGTATTGAGTACCGCTACCAGAATCCCAATGGCCGCCACTTTAAAAATCAAATCCACTCCGTCCACGGTATCCTCCCTCTCCTAAACCAAAAGAATCACAATCAACAACCCCGTCAAAAAACCCATGCTTCTCCAAAGCTTTCCATCCTTTTCTCGTTCTGCCATTGCCTGTTCCCGTGCAATTTTTAATTTTGCCTCAGTCATCCGGATTCCGTCCATGGTAGTTTCTTTATCCCCTTGTCCGGCATGACTCATAAAATCCTCCAGGATTTCAATTTCCGGTTGTTTTAGGCAAATCCCTTTGCACTCCTTTAAAGCCTCCTTCAAGGCGATTTTGAGCGGTAAATTCGGCGAGTTTATCATCCTATCCGCCATGGAACCAAAGAGTTGATACAAAGAACCCTTTTGGCTCTGTGCGGCTGCTTTCAGCGCCATAGGAAAAGGCATAGCAAGAAATCCAATGTTAAATCCGAGCTGCACAAAAATTTGTTCCAAAATTTCCACTTGACGAATTCTTGCATCCATCCTTTTCGAATAGACAATTCCCAGATACCCACAGCCGAAAACCACCATGATATTGGCAATCCACCGTGTCATAGCGAAACCGAGCGGGTATAGGTCACTGAATCCACCATAGAAAAGTCACGGCGGAGAAGAATCGCCTTTTGAAACACCTTATCAGCAAACAAAGGCTTTAGCAGATTCCGGCGTTTGACCTCCTCAACATCGGACCCATGCGTGGTTGCAATGACAGAAACCCCGGTTCCGTGGGCAAGGCGAATGGCGGCAACGTCTTCCTCACAGGCAATTTCGTCACTGATAATCACTTTAGGGGACATGGTCCGAAGAAGCATTAAGATTGCCTCTGCCTTGGGAGCATTGTCAATCACATCGGTCTGGGCACCAATATCATTTTGGGGCATTCCTCCGTAGAGCGCCGCCAATTCTCCACGGTCATCGGCAACCCCGGTCTTAAAACCACGGTTGGATACCTGCCGCATCACATCCCGAATCAGGGTTGTCTTTCCCGTCTGGGGCGGAGAAATAATCAAAACACTATCTACCTGGTTCCCATGAACAATGCTATCCATGATATTATCTGCAATCCCGATAATTTCGTGGGCTATCCGGAAATTCAGGGAGCTGACCTCCCGAAAAGTTTTGATTTTTCCCTTTTCCGGGACGGCCTTTCCGCATATCCCCACACGATGACCCCCTTTAAGGGTAAGAAACCCTTGACGAATTTCATCCATGTAGGCATAGACCGAATTTTCACAAATGGCGGCGAAGGCACTTTGGACCTCTTCCTGCTTGACAACATACGCATCAGTTTCATGATTTGTAATCCCTCCTGCATTGGTCATAAAACAACTTTCTCCGGAAATTTCCAGGGTCAACGGTGCTCCTGCTCTGATTCTGATTTCTTCAATCTCCAGCCAATCCTCTAGGGTAGCTTTCTCTACTCTCTTGCGGATTTCCTCCGGTAGGTAAGGAAGCACATCAAGGACTCTTTTTTCCATTTTCATCACCTCTTTGGTTTGTCTTATAGGATTCTATGAGATGTTGTCCGGGTTTAGAACATTTGTGAGTATTTTTTGTAGGGGAGGGTCTCTGTGCCCTCCCGATGGTATTACAGATTAAAATTCGGGCGGGGCTGGACCCCCGCCCCTACGATGCAACTTCCACAACATAAAAAAAGAAAATCGGCTGATGCCGATTTTCTTTTTTTACTTCTTCTTTATTTTACCAATTCTGCAATATCCTGTTTGACCAGTTCGCAGAGCTTCTCTGCTTCCTCTTGCGTTTCCCCACGAAGGAGACAATACAGCTTGATTTTCGGTTCAGTACCGGAAGGACGAATGATAAAGTTGTTACCATCCTCCAGCTCTAAATAAATCACGTTAGACACCGGTAAAAGAATCTTGTCAGTTTCCCCGGTAGAAAGGTCGGTGCGAATCGATGTTTTATAGTCCCGAACTGCCAGAACCTTCTTTCCAGCAACCATAGCGGGCGGGTTCTTCCGGACGGTTTCCATAATGGACTGAATCTTGGAAAGTCCCTCGATGCCCTCCATGGTAACCGATTCCACCTGTTCCCGATAATAGCCATACTTCTGATAAATTTTATCCATCTGCTGGAAAATGGAGCTACCCTTTTCCTGGTAGTAAAGTGCCATTTCCGCAATCAGCATTACCGCAACCACAGCATCCTTATCTCGGGCATAGGTGCCTTTTAGATAGCCGTAGCTTTCCTCAAACCCAAAGAGGTAGGTTCCAACTCCCGTTTCCTCGGACTCCTTAATCTTTTCCCCGATGAACTTAAAGCCGGTCAGCACTTCCTTCATGGAAACTCCATAGGCTTTGCACATTTCCTCAATAATATTGGTGGTTACAATGGTCTTGACCACATAGCCGTCCTCGGGAAGCTCGCCCCGCTCTTTTAGACTGCTCAAGATATATTCGGTCAAGAGTGCGCCAACCTGATTTCCGGTAAAGGAACTATACTCGCCTTGTTCGTTCTTGACCATGATACCCACCCGGTCGGAGTCAGGATCGGTCCCCACAATCAAATCGGCTCCGCAATCCTTGGCATATTCTACCGCCAAAGCAAAGCTTTCCTTGTTCTCCGGATTGGGGGATGCCACGGTAGGAAAGTCCCCATCGGGAAGTTCCTGTTCCTTAACCACAACCACATTGGTAAACCCAATTCTATCTAAAATCTTCCGGACAGGCTTATTTCCTGCACCATGGAAAGGGGTATAGACAAACTTTAAGGTGTTTCCCTTTTCCTTGGCAAGCTCGGGGTTGATGCACTGCTCCTGCACCCTGTCAAGGTAGGCTTCCTCCACCTCGTCCCCAATCATAACAATTTGACCCTCATTGACCGCCGTGTCGAAATCACACTTTTTCACATCGCAAAATCGGTCAATCTTGCCGATTTCCTCTAATACGATACTAGCGAGCTCTGGATTCATCTGCGCACCATCGGCACCATAGACCTTATACCCGTTATACTTTGCCGGGTTATGGCTGGCGGTAATGGCAATACCGGCAGTGGTCTTTAAATACCGCACCGAGAAAGAGAGCTCGGGAACCGGCTTTAATTCCTCAAAAAGATAAACTTTAATGCCGTTTGCCGCCAGAATCCTTGCTGCCTCTTTGGCAAAGACATCAGACTTGTGCCGGCTATCATAAGCAATGACAACGCTCAAATCCTCCTTGCCCGGATTGGTGGTCAAAAGCTGGTTGGCAAGCCCTTGCGTTGCCTGACCCACCACATAGGTATTCATCCGATTGGAACCGGCACCCAAAACTCCACGGAGTCCCGCCGTACCGAATTCCAAATCTTTATAGAATCTGTCCTTGATTTCGTTTTCATCATTAGAAATAGCGGTAAGCTCTTGAACGGTTTCCGCATCGGCAAGCTTCAGCCATCTCTCGTATTCCTGTTTATAATCCATGCAAACAACCTCCTGTTGCCTTGATTCTTTGTCAACAGTATTTAGTATACTATAAAATTTATCCAATTACAACCCAAAAATATTGATAATTTCATCAAAGAATTTTGAAATTTCGATTGCTTTTCTGTAATATCTTTGATATGATGTTCAGGAGAAGAAATGTAAGGAGGAATCACAGATGATAATTGGAATCGGTAGCGACCATGGCGGCGTGAACCATAAAGAAACCATTACCAAGCATCTGGTGGAGCTTGGACATCAGGTCATCGACTACGGTACCCAGCCGGGAGAGCCGGCAGACTACCCGGATATTGCAGAGGCGGTGGCAAAGGCATACATAGCCGGCGAATTTGACCGGGGCATCCTGGTTTGCGGCACCGGTATCGGCATGAGCATCTCTGCCAATAAGGTGGACGGCATCCGTGCCGCTCATGTAACCGACTGCTACAGTGCAAAAATGAGCCGGGAACACAACAACGCACAAATCATCTGCCTGGGCGAACGGATTACCGGTCCGGATTTGGCAATTGCGATTGTAGATGCCTATCTTAGCGCCGAGCATTTAGGCGACCGTCATGCCCGTCGGGTAGAGAAAATCATGGCACTGGAAAAATAGCTGGATTTGTCGAAGTAGACAAAAAAAGCCATCTTCTTCCCGTCGACTTTTGGCGGGTGGTAGATTTTTAGAGATACTTATTGCATATTTTGGAATTTGTGATATAATTAACATATTGAGCCAATGACTTGATTCAATGAAAGGAGCAGAAGTAATGAAGTATTCAAGCGAAGTAGAAAAGATGTGCCCGCTTGCAAAGGGTGCATATCACGGTCCCGCGCCCATTCCCCAGGAGGGCAGATGGACCCAGGCAAAGCAAATTAGCGACATTTCCGGTCTGACCCATGGTATCGGCTGGTGTGCACCTCAGCAGGGAACCTGTAAGTTGACCCTGAACGTCAAAGAGGGTATCATTCAGGAAGCACTGGTTGAGACCATCGGTTGTAGTGGTATGACCCACTCCGCTGCTATGGCATCGGAAATTTTGGTTGGCAAAACCTTATTGGAAGCACTCAACACCGACTTGGTGTGCGACGCTATCAATACCGCTATGCGGGAATTATTCCTCCAGATTGTTTATGGCCGTACCCAGACTGCATTCTCCGAAGATGGTCTGCCCATCGGTGCAGGTCTTGAAGACTTGGGTAAGGGTCTTCGCAGCCAGGTTGGTACCACCTATGCGACCTTAGCAAAGGGTCCCAGATATCTGGAACTGGCAGAGGGTTACATTACCAAGGTTGCCGTAGATAGCGAAGACCAGATTATCGGTTACAAGTTCGTACACCTTGGCAAGATGATGGAAATGATTGGCAAGGGTATGGACGCTAACGAGGCGTTGGAAAAGGCTAGCGGTCAGTACGGCAGAGTGGACGATGCAGCAAAGCTCATCGACCCCCGTCACGAATAAGATAGGAGGTATTGAGAATGGCTTTATTTGAGAGTTATGAAAGAAGAATCGACCAGATCAATGCTGAACTTAAAAAGCACGGTATTTCTTCCATTGAAGAAGCAAAGCAGATCTGTGACGATAAGGGTATTGATGTATACAACATGGTAAAGGGCATTCAGCCCATCTGTTTTGAGAACGCTTGCTGGGCTTACATTGTAGGTGCGGCAATCGCAATCAAGGACGGCGTTACCAATGCAGCAGATGCTGCTGAAAAGATTGGTTTAGGATTACAGTCCTTCTGTATCCCCGGCTCCGTTGCCGACGACCGTAAGGTCGGTATCGGCCACGGTAACCTGGGTGCAAGACTTCTCCGTGAGGAAACCAAGTGTTTCGCATTCCTGGCAGGTCATGAGTCCTTTGCAGCAGCAGAGGGTGCAATCGGCTTGGCAAGATCAGCGAACAAGGCTAGAAAGGAAGACCTGCGGGTTATCCTGAACGGTCTTGGCAAGGATGCCGCACAGATTATCTCCAGAATCAACGGCTTTACCTATGTACAGACCCAGTTTGACTACCACACCGGTAAGGTAAATGTGGTTAAGGAAACTGCTTACTCCACCGGCGAACGTTCCAAGGTTCGTTGCTACGGTGCTGACGATGTTCGTGAAGGCGTTGCTATCATGCACTTGGAGGGTGTTGACGTTTCCATCACTGGCAACTCCACCAACCCCACCCGGTTCCAGCATCCCGTTGCAGGTACCTACAAGAAAGAGTGTATCGAACAGGGCAAGAAGTACTTCTCTGTTGCATCCGGCGGCGGTACCGGCAGAACTCTGCATCCTGATAACATGGCTGCAGGTCCTGCTTCCTATGGTATGACCGACACCATGGGCCGTATGCACTCCGATGCACAGTTTGCAGGTTCTTCCTCCGTTCCCGCTCACGTAGAAATGATGGGCCTGATCGGTGCAGGTAACAACCCCATGGTTGGTATGACCGTTGCGGTTGCAGTTGCTGTAGAAGAGGCAATGAACAAATAAGGGAAATCTCTCTTTGTAAGGGAGATTTACGAATCCCCATAAATAATGTAATTGAAAAGGACTTGAACATTCGTTCAAGTCCTTTTTGATTCGGGACGTCGAGGACGCCGTCCCCTACACTTTTTTCTTTGGGGTTGTACTCCATTTGCCGGAAATCAGGAAACAGAGTCCAATGATAATTGGAACAAAACCAGCAATGGCATCTCCGTACCAGAAACCGAGGCAATCCATGTGAAGGGCAAAGCCCAGAAGTGCCGCAATTCCAATTCGGCTGATGATGCCGTCGATAATCGCAACGGCGAGGTTCAGTTTGGTATTGCCTGACCCGTTAATCAAGGAAAAGCTGACGCTTCGGGTGGCAGAACCAAAGAAATTCAAAATAATGGGTGCCACCAGGATTCCGGCGATGGCAAGAACCTCTCTGTCGCTGGTAAATGCCGCAAAAACCTGATTGGGGAACACCAACATCACAACAGAGAGAACCACTGTAATAATCATACTGCAGGTATTGACGGTTTTTAAAATCTGGGGGACTCTTTCGTCCTTTTTTGCACCCAAATTCTGTCCTACCATGGCACTGCCGGCGGTGGTAAAGGAATTGGAGATAATACCAATCATAACGTTAATCTTGTTATAAACTCCTGCCAACGCCGAGAATACCACACCATACATATTGATCCACGCCATGAGAATCGTTTTGGAAAGGCTGACCGCTGCTGACTGAATTGCCATGGGAACTCCCAGACTTATCAGCCGTTTCAATGCGGTTCTCTCCATTTTAAAGCTCTTTAACTTAAAATCAAAGCAAAAGCTTTCCCGCTTATGGTAAAGATAAATCAGCGATACTACAAAGCTAACGCCCTGGCCAATCACGGTAGCAAGTGCAGCACCGAAGACCTCCATTCCCATGTACGCAACAAAAACAATATCCAGCACGATATTCAAAAGAGCCGCAATGACAATAAAAACAAAGGGACGCTTACTATCTCCCATGCCACGAAGGATGGCACTGACCACGTTATAACCATAGATAAAGACCAGGCCTACAATACAGGTTACGGTATAATCCATGGTATACTTGTAGGATTCTTCTGGAGTATTTACCCAGTTCAGGATGGGTTCCCGAATCAAAAAGCATACAACCGACATGGTAACTGATGCCAGAAGCAGAAAACTGAACATCGTGCCGATGGTGCGTTTGACACCCTCCAGATGGTTAGCGCCCACATCCTGGGCAATCAACACCTGACCAGCGGATGAAAAACCCATTGCCAAAAAGGTCAAAAGATGCAGGATATCGCCCCCAATTGACACTGCCGACATACCAACACCGCCGATACACTGGCCCACCACCATCATATCCACTATATTATAAATTGCCTGGAGGGCATTGGAGAAAAATAAAGGCATAGCAAACTGCAGCAATTGCTTTGCAACATTGCCCTTGGTCAAATCCCTTACCATGGTATTACTCATTGGTTTGTACTTCCTTTCTGTCATGCATGGAAAATACCGCCGAGGCAGGAAACCTGCCTCGGCGGTATCTGTTGAACCATCTTTAGTAATTGGTTCTTGCGTTGTAATGAGTGTGGAGCAACTCGTGTGCCTTATGGCCACCGGGCTCGCCCAGAAATTCTTCATACAACTTGGTAATATCCGGATTCATGTGGCTCTTCCGGATGGGAGCATTGGCGTCTTCGGTATAGAGTGCCTTTGCACGCTCCTTCTTCAGGTCGATACCCATTTGAACTCTTGCAGGAACAATGGGCTGACCGCCACCGGTTACACAACCGCCGGGGCAAGCCATGATTTCGATGAAATCATAGTCTGCTTCGCCGTTTCTAATACTCTCAAGGAGAGCACGGGCATTACCCAAACCATGAGCAATTGCAACACGAACATTCAAATCGCCTACCGGAACGGTAGCTGTCTTGATACCCTCGGTACCACGAACCTGAGTAAAGTCGATGGAATCCAGTTCCTTACCTGTCAGTTTTTCAGCGACAGTACGGAGAGCCGCTTCCATAACACCACCGGTTGCACCAAAGATAACACCGGCACCACTGGCTTCCTCGAAGGGATTGTCAAACTTCTCATCAGGCAGCTCGGTAAACTTGATGCCTGCTTCCTTAATCATGTTGGCAAGCTCTCTGGTGGAGATAACAATATCCACATCACGAAGACCTGCTGCCTCCATTTCCTCACGGCTGCTCTCAAACTTTTTCGCAACACAGGGCATAACCGATACGGTTACGATGGACTTGGGATCAATGCCATGCTTTTCTGCATAGTAGCTCTTGATGATTGCACCAAACATCTGGTGGGGGGACTTACAGGTGGACAGGTTATCCAAGAAGTCCGGGAAGTTATGCTCACAGAACTTAATCCAGCCGGGACTACAGGAAGTAATCATGGGCAGCTTGCCGCCGTTCTGGATTCTGGAGATTAACTCGTTACCCTCTTCGATAATGGTCAAATCCGCACCGGTATCGGTGTCGAAGGTCTTATCAAAGCCAAGTCTGCGAAGAGCTGCAGCCATCTTTCCGGTAACAGGAGTACCGATTGGCATACCAAATTCTTCGCCCAAAGCTGCACGAACTGCCGGAGCAGTCTGTACGATAACAACCTTGCTCTCGTCTGCCAAAGCTTCCCAAACCTGATCGGTGTTGTCCTTTTCTCTCAAAGCACCGGTGGGACAAGCTACGATACACTGACCGCAGTTTACACAGGGAACCTCGTTCAAGGACATATCAAAGGGGCTTGCGATGGTGGTATTAAAACCACGCTCAGTTGCGTCGATAACAGCAACGGTCTGGATGGTCTTACAAGCGCTGACACAACGGCGGCAAAGCACGCACTTGTTGTTATCACGAACGATAGACGGGGACAAATCGTCCACCTCATATTCGTTCCGTACGCCTTCGAAGCTGATATCTGTGATACCCAGTTCCTCACTCAAGGTCTGGAGCTCACAGTTCTGATTTCTTGCACAGGTCAGACACTTTCTGTCGTGGTTGGACAGGAGCAGTTCCAGGGTAATCTTCCGGGAACGGCGTACCTTGGGGGTGTTGGTATATACTTCCAACCCCTCGGAAACCGGGTAAACGCAGGCTGCCTGCAGAGCACGAGCACCCTTGATTTCAACCACACACATCCGGCAGGAACCGGTCTGGCTGACATCCTTCAGGTAGCACAGGGTCGGAATATCAATACCAACCTCACGAGCCGCCTGTAAAATGGTATAATCGGCAGGAACAGTTACGTCCTGACCGTTAATCTTTAAAGTTACTTTTTCCATTTCTATCGTCCCCCTTTCTTATTGTCTTACGATTGCATCAAACTTACACTTGTCCATACAAGCACCGCACTTGATACACTTACTGGTATCAATCACAAACGGATTCTTGATTTCGCCGGAGATTGCACCAACGGGACAAACTCTGGAACAAGCACTACAGCCCTTACACTTATCAGCAATGATGGTGTAGGAGAGCAAATCCTTACATACGCCAGCAGGACACTTCTTATCCACAACGTGAGCAACATACTCATCTCTGAAGTATTGCAGGGTGGAGAGAACCGGGTTGGGTGCACACTGCCCCAGACCGCAGAGAGAACCGGTCTTGATGCTCATTGCCAGCTCTTCTAACTTGTCAAGGTCTTCTAAGGTACCCTGACCCTTGGTAATCTTATCGAGAATTTCGTAAAGTCTCTTGGTACCAACACGGCAGGGAGTACACTTACCGCAGGATTCGTCTACCGTGAATTCCAGATAGAACTTTGCGATATCAACCATACAGTTGTCTTCGTCCATAACAATCAAACCGCCGGAACCCATCATGGAACCGATTGCTGTCAAAGAGTCATAGTCGATGGGAGTATCCATCAGGCTTGCCGGGATACAACCGCCGGAAGGACCACCGGTTTGGGCTGCCTTGAACTTTTTGCCGTTAGGAATACCGCCGCCGATTTCCTCAACGATTTCACGCAGGGTAGTACCCATAGGAACTTCCACAAGGCCGGTGTTGTTGATCTTACCACCCAAAGCGAATACCTTGGTACCCTTACTCTTTTCGGTACCGATGGTCTTAAACCAATCTGCACCGTTCAAAATAATCTGGCAGATGTTTGCGTAGGTTTCTACATTATTAAGCAAGGTAGGACGCATCCATAGACCCTTTACTGCCGGGAACGGAGGACGGGGACGAGGCTCGCCACGCTTACCTTCGATAGAGGTAATCAAAGCAGTTTCCTCACCACAGACGAACGCACCTGCACCCAGACGCAACTCCAGATTGAAGGAAAAGTCAGTGCCAAAGATGTTCTCGCCCAAAAGACCATATTCCTTTGCCTGGTCAATGGCAATCTGTAGACGCTGTACTGCAATGGGGTACTCTGCACGGATGTAGATATAACCCTGGTTTGCACCTACGGCATAACCGGCAATCGCCATTGCCTCGATAACACTGTGGGGGTCGCCCTCTAAGATACTTCTGTCCATGAATGCACCGGGGTCGCCCTCGTCCGCATTACATGCAACAAACTTTTCTTCGCCCTGTGCATTGGCAGTGAACTGCCACTTGGTACCGGTGGAGAAACCACCGCCACCACGGCCACGAAGTCCGGATTCTTTAATGACATCAATTACTTCCTGAGGTTGCATTTCGGTCAGCACCTTACCCAGTGCCTTGTACCCGTCAAATGCAATATACTCGTCAATATTTTCGGGGTTAATCACACCACAGTTCTTCAGTGCGATACGCATCTGCTTCTCGTAGAACTGTACCTCGTTGATACCCTTGATTTCATCGGAACCTTCCTGTACGGTTTCATCGTACAGAAGCCGCTTTACAATACGGCCCTTTAAGAGATGCTCCTCTACGATTTCCTTTACATCGGAAACCTCAATACGGCTGTAGAATGCACCCTCCGGGTAGACAATCATAATCGGTCCCAGGGCACACAGACCGAAACAACCGGTCTTAACAACCTTAATTTCATTTTCCAGCCCATTTGCTTTCAGTTGGGCTTCCATTTCTTTGATGATTTGTTCACTTCCTGATGAGGTACAACCGGTACCGCCACAAACCAGGACATGACCTCTGGCTAAATCCATGTTATTCCATCCTTTCTATCACAATCTACCGCATATGCGGAATCGAACATTATTCAGCTGCACCAATGGTGTATTCTGCAACCGGCTTACCGTTGACAATGTGCTCATTTACAATCTTCGCAACCTTGTCCGGAGTCAACTTCACATAGGTTACCTTTTCCTTATCAGGAACGATAATCTCAACAATCGGCTCCAGCCGGCACATACCAATACAACCGGTCTGAGTTACAGTTACATTCTCCAAATTCCGCTTTGCGATTTCTTCCATAAAAGCATTCATAACCGGACGAGCACCTGCCGCAATACCACAAGTAGCCATGCCGACTACAACACGAACGCCACCCTCGTCCTTACGCAAGGTAACTTGCTCTAAGGTCTTTTTTCTAATAGCTTCTAAGTCTGCTAATGTTTTCATAGCTTATTACTCCCTTCGGATTCTTATTTCACTAAATATAGCGCTGCTTCGTTTTCTTTTAAAAACTCCGACAGCCAGAGCATCACTTGAGGCTCGTTAAAGGAAACCTCTCCCAACATCTGCCGCATCTCTCTGGTGTCCAATGCATATTCCTCCGTATTTACCCGATGTCGATAGACAAAGTCAACGGTTTCGTAGGAGGTAATAAGCCCCAACATGGTTCCTGCCATATCCCCAAGGGGTTGTCTATCAATATGGCTATAACCAAAGCTGGCTGTAATCACAGTACCCTCGCCAACCGTAGACGACAAGGTAATACCACCACCGGTTTGTTCCGCCGCCGCTTTCAGGAGAGGAATCCCTAATCCTACCTTTCGGGTAGTCCGGGATGTGGTAAACGGGTTTACCACCGCCTCCACCATCTCTTGGCTCATGCCGCACCCGTTGTCGGTAATGGAGAAAGTCAAAACATCTTCCTCTTTATCCTCTGCCAAATCAAGTTCCACCAGGGTTGCACCGGCTACAATGGAATTCTGCATGATGTCCAGAATGTGTAATGATAACTCTTTCATAATTTACAGTTTGGATTACTCGTACTTCTTCAGGATGTCTGCTACTTCACCCTTACTAAGACGGCCGTATACATCCTCATTGATGGTAATAACCGGAGCCAGTCCGCAAGCACCGATACAACGGGTTGCATCCAGAGAGAACTTTCCGTCAGGAGTACATTCGCCAACCTCGATATTCAGAATCTTCTTAACCTCATCCAGAATGTCGCCACTGCCCTTAACGTAACAAGCGGTTCCCAGGCAAACCCCAATCTGATACTTACCCTTGGGATTCAAGGAGAACTGCGCGTAGAAAGTAACGATACCGTAGATTTCTGCCAAGGGAACATTCAAGCCCTCGGAAATCATCTTCTGTACCTCCATAGGCAGGTACCCATAAATGTTTTGTGCTTCGTGCAGAACAGGGATTACAGCACCTTTTTGGCCCTTATGCGCCTCGATGACCGCTTTCAGTTGCTCTTCCTGTTCCGGCGTCCCCTGAAAGGGAAGCGTGTTTTGTTTCATTTGCTCTTACCTCCTAATAAATTCATGCATCCGACATAGCTTGTCGTCTGATTATTTTTCAATTTGACAATTTTTTAACAACCATTACATTATAACACTCTTTTTTCAAAAAAGCTAGTCATTTCAACATTTTTTATTTGTCAATTTACCCAAAATTTCAAAAATGAAATTGTCTTTTATATCCAGAAACCACATGGGCTCCGCCATATCCCCCAAATAATGCGCATCGGAACTGGTTAAAACCATCAAACCAGGATAATCCTTCTCCCAGCTTTCTCGATTGGCACCGGTTATCTCCACCGCACCAATATTCAACTCTGGCGGCAAAAAACCGAGGTTGGAAACCATGCTGTAGCTGCTCCGGTCGATATGGGCAGGAACCGCCACACCCCCCAGTTTCCGGACAAAGTGGAACACCTCTTTGGCGGTCATGCCACTTGCCGTAACCAGAAGTCGTTCTTCCTCCCCGACAATTTCGTCCTCGGCATCCAGATAAAGCTGTCTACCAAAGATTTCGGGGCGATTTTTGATAGATGGACTATTCCGGCAAATCAATTCCTCCATCTTTTCTGCAACCTCAATGGTGGGGAAATACCCAAGGATATGAACTTCCTCGGAGGATTCAATTTCCATCCCCGGAACCACCAAAAGTCTGTCCCCTGCAACTTCGGTTACCGCACGGACATTGCCGCAGGAATTGTGGTCGGTAACCGCAATCACGTCAAGGCCCTTTAACAGTGCCATGTTCACAATGTTATTGGGAGTCATATCCTCGTCCCCACAGGGGGAAAGTGCCGAATGAATATGTAAGTCGTAGTATCGCTTCATATCGAAAGCGCCCCTAACTCTTTTGCAAGGGTATAGGCAGATTTTTCCGATATTAAAATGGGGATTTCTTCAGCGTCCGCTTTGGCTTTGGCATCGGCATCCGGCTCTGCACCGTCTGCTAAAATCACACATCCGGCTTCCTTCAGTGCCGCAACAGCCACCACATTGAGATTGGTCTGGATGGTTATCCAGACGTTCCCCTCCTCCAGCCGTGCCATGGCAAGGCTCATCAAATCCCCGATGTAGCAGCCGGAAACCTCTCCGGAATCCGCTCCTGCCACCAGGGTTAACCCTAATTTTTCTTTCAAATCCGAAACTTTCATTCTCTTTCTCCTTTCTGCAAGGACAACATGATAACCGCGGTCAGCACCAGTAAAATCCCAAAAATCGCCGTCGCAGTCAGCATCTCCCGAAAAACTAAAATTCCAGTTAGCGTCGCCACCACCGGTTCCACCGATGCCAGGATGGAGGCACGGCTGTTCTCTAAAGATTCCAGTCCGCTACTATAGAAGAAAAAGGGCAGAAACGCCGTAACAATTCCTAATCCTGCCGTCCAGGGAAGTTCCCGGATATTGAGGACAGTTTCTCCTACCAGTTTCCAATCACAGGTAAGAGAATGTGCCAAAAGGCAGAACAAGAAGGTGTAAAACGTCATCGTCCAGGCACCATAGCCACGCTTAACCACATACCGACCAAAAATCGAGTAGGAGGCATAGGCAAGACCCGAGGCGATGCCCCAGAGAAAGCCCTCAAGGGAAACATGACTGTCCGACCCGATTCCCGACACAAAACCGCATCCCAAAAATGCAAGAATCAATGCCAGTACCTTTTTGGATGTAATCTTCTCCCGAAAAAGCAGGGCACTTGCTAGCATGACAAAAATCGGTGCGGTATACAAAAGCACACCAGCTACTGCCAGAGAGGTTTTTTCGATGGCGGTGTAGTAGGTCAGGTTCATCAGGAACAAACTGCAGATACCGGTGCCCAGAAAGCACCACAAATCCTTTCGCCGAATCCGCAAAAGCTCACGATGAAACAGACCCAGATAACTTCCCACTGCCAGTAATCCAAAAAAGACCCGAATCCAACCAATATCCAACGCTTTAAGTCCAAGACTATTGAAGTGTCGGGCAAAAATTCCCATGACACCCCACAGAGTCCCTGCCAGCACCACGAAAAGAGGTGCCAGTTTTTTCTTCATGTATGGTTCCATCTTTCTATTTGTCCATTCCTTCCCATCCCTCCAGCATCTCTTGAGGAATGGAAATGTGATTCTTCTTCACATGGTCAAGAAGTTCCTTGAGCTGTTCCCGCATGACAAAAATACAATCCGTTTCCTGGGCATAGCCTCTAACAATATCCTCTGCCAACGCCCGACAACTGGGAGAACCACAGGAACCGCAATCCAGACCAGGGAGACGTTCTGCCAATTCCTCAATTGCCATCGCCATCTCCATTGCCTTACCCAAGTCTTTGTTCAGTTCCATGACCGGACGGTACACCGGGGCACCATCCCAAAGGCGAGGAATTTCCGGAGGAATGGTTTCATTCTCTTCAGGAAGTTCCCGACAGAGCCGTTTAATGCGGGACTGAGCAACAAAGTTATTCTCTGCCGCCAGTGGTCCGCCTACGCAACCGCCCGGACAGGCAAGTGCCTCTACATATTCAATATCAGAAAGCTTATCGTCTTCGATATCTTCAAGCACTTTAATTACATTATGTATGCCATCTACCGAAATACTCCGGATTGCCTTGCTTCCTTTGGCTTCGCCGCCGCTGGTCGCCCAGAGTGCCCCCAAGCTTCCCGCCTTGGAAAGCTTCTTGACCTCTTGGACACTGCCAATCTGCTGTGCCATCCGAAGGTAGACCTCTTTCATGGAAATCACACCGTCCACATAGGATTCCCGAACTGTAATACCATCCTTTACTGCCGTTGCCTTCGCCGCACAGGGACTGATAAAGAAGACGCCGATTTCCTTCATTTGAAGTCCGGTTTTCTTCATCGCCTCCTCCTTTGCCGCCTGGGCAGAGAGCTCCATAGGCGAGCGCAAAGGCACAATATGGTTAATCAGATTCGGGAATCGCACCGCAATCATCCGGCTGACCGCTGGACACGCCGAAGAAATTGCCGGCTTTAACAGTTCCTGTCCCGCCAAAAGTTCCCGGGTTGCCATGCTGATTTCCTGCGCACCCCGTGCCACCTCAAAAACATCATCGAATCCGATTTCAAGCAGTGCCGTCAAAATCAAATCGCAATCTTCGGTTCTGGAGAACTGTCCGTAAAAGGCAGGCGCAACCAGAGCAATGGTATATTTATAGTCTTTCAAGCATGCTAGCTTATCGGTTACTGCTTGTTTTGCATGATACGGACAAACCCGAATACACTCTCCACAGTCGATACAACGTTCTTTCAATATTTTTGCTTTTCCGTGCTGGATACGGATTGCCTGGGTAGGACATTGCTTTAAGCAATTGGTACAACCACGACAGGCATCCCGATCCAATGTCACAGAATGCCAGTAAGACTGTTCCATAAAGCCTTACCTCCTCTTGTCCGTCAAATTTTTACAATCAAGTCCATGGTAGTCCCGACACCCACCTTGGTGTCAATATTCATCTCGTCAGAATTTTTCTTCATATTGGGAAGTCCCATGCCGGCACCAAACCCAAGTTCCCGGACCTCATGGCTGGCAGTGGAAAAGCCTTCCTGCATTGCCCTTTCCACATCCGGAATTCCGGGGCCGGTGTCAGAAAAGACCAGTCGAATCTGTTCCGGTGTAATCTCCACATCAATGGTACCGCCATTTGCATGAATTACCATGTTGATTTCCGCTTCATACATAATAATCGCAACCCGACGAATTACTTCCGGCGGCATCCCCAATTGCTTGAGCTGTTTTTTTACCTTGCTGGAGATTTCGCCGGCTCTGGTAAAATCCTTCCCATCTACCGGGTAGCGAAATTTCATTCCGTTAGACAAGGCTCTCCCCCGCCTTCCCGTCTGTTCCCAGACCATTCTTGTATAAAATTCCGCATGCCACAAACATGGTCATTTCGGTACTCATCAGAACGATTCCCCGTTCTTCTGCTACCGAAATCATCTCTTCGTCCGGTTCCTTACCCCGAACAAACACAACCACCTGCATATCCATCATTTCTGCGGTGCGTACCACCTGGGAATTCCGAAGTCCGGTCAAAAGCATCCCCTGTTCCTGAACAAATGCCAGAACATCGCTCATCAGGTCACTTCCAAAGGCGTCTTTTACCTCAAGCCGCTCAATCAGTTCGGCTCCGGTGTGAATTTTAGCATCCAAAAGTTCCTGTACTTTTGCAAGTTTCATCTGTACTCTCTCCTTGATTGAATCTTATAGTATCAATATACCATATACGCAGAAACTTTGCAACTACTTTTTGGCATTTTTGCACAAGAATTTTCTGTTTTTATCCACTGAAAAAACAGGGACTTGCAAACCTCCGGATACCCTGGCATAAAAATAAACTATTCCCATAAATCAGGAGGATTTCTTATGTTTCAGCTATTGCTTCATTGCTTACAATCCATTACGCTTCTTCTTTCCTACATTTCCAGCGGAAACGCCTTCCCAAAGCCTCTTTCCTCCAAGGAAGAAGCGGAATATGTAAGCCTCTCCCAAAAGGGAGATTTAAAAGCACGAAACAAGCTCATCGAACACAACCTGCGGCTGGTTGCTCATATTGCAAAAAAATACACCGGCGGTGTCCGGGACCATGAAGATCTTCTCTCCATTGGCACCATTGGCTTAATCAAAGGGATTTCCAGCTTTAACCCCCAAAAGGGAACCCGCCTTGCCACCTACGCCGCCCGCTGCATCGAAAATGAAATCCTGATGATGCTTCGGGCTAGAAAAAAAGAGCAAGGAGATGTTTCCCTAAGCGACGCCATTGGGAAAGACAAAGAGGGAAATCAAATTATGTTGATTGATGTCATGCACAGCGACGATGGGGAAATCTTTGACAAAATCAACACCAATCTTGAAATCCGTCAGCTCTACCGAAACATTCAAACCGAACTGGACTCACGGGAGAAAACAGTGATTCTGCTCCGCTATGGTTTCATCAACGGTCATCCGCTGCCCCAGCGGGAAATTGCAAAGAAGCTAGGCATCTCCCGCTCCTACGTATCCCGCATTGAGAAGAAGGCAGTTTCCAAGCTCCGAAAAGGAATTCACGAGAGCGCCAAATAAGTCCTTGCATCTTTTGTCGAAATCAGGTAAAATAAAGAAAACCTTTTCCGGAAAGAGAGGTGCACTCCATGAATCTATTAAAAGAAATTACCGTGACAGGAAAGATTGCTCCCACCCACGCAAAGTTAACCTTGCAATTTACCTTTTACAATCCCACAACACATCCCCTCTCTCCTCGTTATTTCTTTCCTCTCCCCGAAGGGGCATCCATTACCGGGATGCAGCTCCTGACTGGCGAGAAAATCTTGCTCCGGGCAGAGATTTCGCCTTTGACCGAGCTAGGCTCTGTCGAGGACGGCTTTCAGCTTATCCAACTTGACCCGCAGCTGTATGCTCTCAAATGGGAATCTCTCCTCCCCGAAGATACCTGTACCGTTCTGGTGGAATGCATCCTGCACCTCTGCCCACAAATGGAACAATGTCGGCTTGTTCTTCCTTTTGGGCTATCTTTCGGTCAATCATCTAGCACTGTCTTCTGTCCGGTTCATCTGGACTTATCTCTCGAAGATTTAAAGCCGTTACGACTTACCAAAGAAGACTCCTTTGACTCATATACCCAAACTCTATCTTGTACCACATGGACCGGGAAAGATTGCGTTTTAGATTTCCTGGTTTGCGATTTCCAAAGTCGTAGTTTGATTCAGGAAGAGTTTGGGAATGGTCTTGGCTTTGCCCGGATTTTTTATCCGATAGAGAAAATTTTGTACCAACCGGATAAATCCCATGTTCTACTTCTTCTCGATTTGAGTCATGCTTCCACCCAACGTGTAGGAAACGCCCTCAAAGAACTTCTTTTCCGGATTGCATCGGCAGTCCCTGAAGGGATATCTATAAAAATTTTAACCACGGCCTCTCCCCCTTTGGAATTTACTTCTCAAGACCAGCTCTACCATTCTTTGCAAGACTTGCCCGCCGGAGTTGGCAGTTTAGAGGAACTTCTGCAAACCGCAGTTGACTATCAGGATACAGAAACTCTTACTTTTTTGGTAGCAGAGGGAGATTATGTTCCCTCTCAGTTGCCGGACATCTCTTTGCACCTTGTAACCATTGGCAGTACTCGGCAAACTGCTCTTCCTCATAGTCTTCCAGGGAATCATCTGCATTTTTATCCCGAGGATGTTCTGGAAGAAGCACTCTCCTATCATGTAGAACGGCTTCTTCACCCCATCATGCCGGTAGAAATTCTTCCCGAGGGTAGTACCACCCACGATTGTTTCGTCTTTTCCCACAGAAATACCATGGAAAATGGTTATCTTGATGTTGCTTTTTCTTATAGCGGACAACCGCCACAGGGTTTCTCCCTTTGGCAGGCGGGAGCAAAACAAGTCACTTGCCCTCTTTTGAATCCCAAAATTCATTCTAGGCTCCCTGATGCCGAGCAGCTTTTTGCAATTGCCAAAATTGACGCCCTGAAAGAACTTCTAAAAAAAGCAACCCCGGTATCAAGCCGAAGCATCAAAAGAGAACTGGCGGTTCTCCAAACCAAGCACCGAATTCTGGGAAGCGAAACCATCCTAACCATCCCCACAAAGGATGCAGGTCAATTGGGAATCCCCACTCGTTTTTACTCTGCATCTATTGACGGAGTCTCAACCTTTGCCCAACGCCCTACCATCTTTGGCGAAGGCGTTCGTAAGCTTCCCAAAGAAAAACGGCTCAATCTTGCCAATCTTTGCCGAGAGGCAATTTATGCTTCCATTCGAAGCAATGGCTCTATCCACTCCCCATTGGGCATCACGCCCCGGGTAACCGCCGAGGAAACTGCCCTTTCCGTCCTCGCCCTATTGGCAGACGGAGCTACTGACCAAAGTATCATTCGGGATGCTCTTTTTTACCTGGAATCAGCACCTAAAACACCATGGAGCTATCTGTTAACCCGGATTCCCAATCGAGAACAGTTGCAAAAAGAACTTCTTCCCACCCTTCCGGAATTCGAATCCCTTCTGTCCGCACTTGACGATTCCTTGCCACTGATGATGGCAGCATATCTTCTCCTGTGGATTTCCTTGACATAGCGAAAGCCATGACACAACTCTGTCATGGCTTTTCTTTTTATTTCTTTACATTTCCAATATGAGTCACAATTCGGTATCCCGCCGAAAGAACTCGCCGCTCCAGACAACCACGGCATTGTGCTGCTTCCTCGCCGGTGCAGATTTTATTCTCATACAAGCTATAAAGTTCCCGGACTCCAACCGGAGATAAATTCGGCATTACCACATTGGCACCAGCCTGAAGCCCCCGCTCCCGTCCATCAGGACGGATGGTGCCAAGGGCGGTGGTTGCCGGAATCAATGCCCAAGGAAACATGATTCGCAAAATGGAAATCAATCGCAACGTCAGTTCAAAGGACCCGTTTTGAAAACCTCGAAAAGGAGTGTCCTGATGGTTTAGATAAGGACCAATTCCTATCATATCAGGTTGCAGTTCCTGTAAAAAACGCAAATCCTTCAAAAGCGTTTCGGGTGTCTGGTAGGGACTTCCCACCATGAATCCGGAGCCAACCTGATACCCAATTTCCTTTAAGGCAAACAAGCATTCCTTTCTTTTTTTTAGGCTCATATCCTCCGGATGCAGTTTCCGGTAATGGTCATCATCTGCTGTTTCGTGCCGCAGCAGATACCGGTTGGCTCCCGCATCGAACAATGCCTGGTAGCTCTCTCTTGAACGTTCTCCTGCCGACAGGGTAATGGCACAATCGGGAAATCGCTCTCGAATCTCCTTGACAATTCCGCAAAGGATTTCGTCGGTATAGTAGGGGTCTTCGCCGCCTTGGAGCACAAAGGTTCGAAAACCCAGCCGATACCCCTCCTCGCAGCAGGATAGAATCTCCTCCTGGCTCAAGCGATACCGCTCTGCTTTGGCATTGCCACAGCGGATTCCACAGTAATAGCAGTTATTTTTACAGTAGTTGGTAAACTCAATCAATCCTCGGATATAAACGTCCTCGCCGTAATGCTCCCGGCGAATCCGGTCTGCCTCCTTTGTCAGCAGTTCATCAAAGGTATCGGTTTGGAGCAGTGCAAGAAACTCTGCATCCGTCATATCTCCGGTTTGAATCAGTTTTTCCACCATGGTATGTGTCAGTTCCATTGCTCCACCACCTTTCTAATGTCTATTAGTATACCTTTTTTTCGCCCGTCTGTCAATGGAAGATGTCTCCAACCTTGACAAAGAAAGTCGGTCATATTATAATAGATTTCGCACATATTGCGAATAATACTACAAACAGAATATCCATCATTTGGCAAGGAGGAAATCCTATGCGTATTTATCAAAGTTTTACTGATTTGATTGGTAATACACCCTTGTTGCAGCTAAACCATTATGCAAAATCAGAAAGCCTGGATGCTACCATTCTGGCAAAGCTGGAAGCCTTTAATCCGGCAGGCTCTGTGAAAGACAGAGTCGCAAAAGCTATGATTGAGGATGCAGAAAAACAAGGCATCCTAAAACCCGGCTCCACCATCATTGAACCCACCTCCGGCAACACCGGAATCGGCCTTGCGGCAGTTGCAGTGGCAAAGGGATATAAGGTCATTCTGACCATGCCGGATACTATGAGCGAAGAACGCCGGAATCTCTTAAAAGCTTACGGTGCCAAACTAGTTTTAACCGAAGGTGCCAAAGGAATGCAAGGTGCCATTGACAAGGCGGAGGAACTGAAACAGGAACTTCCCGGCAGCATTATTGCAGGGCAGTTTATCAATCCTGCAAACCCCGCCGCCCACTATGCCACCACCGGTCCTGAAATCTGGACCGACACCCACGGCAAGGTGGATATTTTTGTTGCAGGGGTTGGCACCGGAGGAACCCTTTCCGGCGTGGGAAAGTACCTGAAAGAACAAAATCCCAACATTCAAATCGTGGCAGTGGAACCAGCCGATTCTCCCATCCTTTCCGGCGGAAACGCCGGTCCCCACGGGATTCAAGGGATTGGTGCAAATTTTGTACCAAAGACCCTGGACACCAACATTTATGACGAAGTGATTCCTGTTAGAACCGAGGATGCCTTTTCCGCAGGACGAAAACTTGCACAAACAGAGGGCTTTCTGGCGGGTATTTCCTCCGGAGCAGCACTGTTTGCGGCAACCCAGCTTGCCCAGCGTCCGGAAAACAAAGGAAAGCTCATTGTTACCCTCCTGCCCGATACCGGCGACCGATATTTGTCCACAAAATTGTTCACAGACTAACAACACAAAAGGCAGAAACGAATGTTTCTGCCTTTTTTCTTTTTAACCACCAAGGTATGCTTTTTTTATTTCATCACTTTTGGCAAGCTCTGCACCGGTACCCGACAGTTTGATTCTTCCTGACTCCAGAACATAGGCACGGTCGGCAATGGCAAGTGCCATTTCCGCATTCTGCTCTACTAACAGAATGGTTGTACCAGCCTCATGAAGTTCCTTGATAATATCAAAAATCTGTTGCACCAAAATGGGTGCCAATCCCATAGAGGGTTCGTCCAGCATTAGAATTTTCGGCTTACTCATCAGGGCACGACCCATGGCAAGCATCTGTTGTTCGCCACCGGAGAGCGTTCCTGCAATCTGGTTTTTCCGCTCCTCCAGACGAGGGAACCGCCGATAGACATCAGCCATACTTTCTTTGATGTCCCCTTTTCTGGTATATGCGCCCATTTCCAGATTTTCCTGCACCGTCATCTGTAAAAACACATGACGTCCTTCAGGAACATGAGCAAGTCCCTTTGCCGCAAGCTTATGCGCCTCGGTATGGGAAATATCCTCATCCATCAGGGTAATACTTCCGGTTTTGGAACGGAGCAATCCGGAAATCGTCCGCAAGGTTGTGGTTTTTCCTGCACCATTGGCACCAATCAGGGCAACAATTTCCCCTTCCTTGACTGACAAGGAAATATCATGGAGGGTATGAATTTGTCCATAATAGACATTGATGTTACTGACTTCCAGCATTCTACTCCGCCTCCTTCTTCTTTCCAAGATAAGCCTCGATGACCTTGGGATTCGCCTTAATTTCCTCCGGCGTTCCCTTGGCAATGACCTTACCGTGGTCAAGGACACAGATGCCCTCGCAGATGTTCATGACCAGATTCATATCGTGTTCAATCAAGAGAACCGCAATCTGGAACTTATCCCGAATCCGCCGAATGTTTTCCATCAACTCTGTGGTTTCCGAGGGGTTCATACCCGCCGCCGGTTCATCTAACAAAATGATGCCGGGATGGGTTGCTAGGGCACGGGCAATTTCCAACCGGCGCTGTGCTCCGTAAGGGAGGGACCCTGCCGCTATGTTTGCAAACTCCTCCATCTTAAAGAACGCCAACAGTTCCATTGCCTCATCCCGGGATTCTTTTTCCGTTTTCCAGTATCCAAAGCAGTGGGTTAGCGCCGAGAATAGGCTCTGATTGGTGGAATTATGAAGCCCCACCTTAACATTGTCCAGAACCGACATGTTAGAGAACAGACGAATATTCTGGAAAGTTCTGGCAATTCCCATCCGGCTAACCTGTGCAACCGTTTTATGAGCAGTACTCTTGCCGTCTAGCAAAACGGTGCCTCGTGTGGGAGCATACACATTGGTCAGGAGGTTAAAAACCGTTGTCTTTCCTGCACCATTGGGGCCAATCAAACCTGCTATTTCGGTACGGCCTACCGTCAGGGAAAAGTCGTCCACGGCGGTCAAACCGCCAAAGTCAATACCCAGACGACGGGTTTCTAAAATAGGATGTTTGTCCACGTCCCGTTCAGGAACAATGGCATCGCTGGGGTAAGGAACCATTTTACTCACTTTCCACATCTCCCTTCGGTATAAGTTTCTTTTTGCCTATGGGAATCTTTGTCGCCAGTTGTTCCCGGAATCGTTTGGCACCATCACTGTTAGTTAGGAGCATCACCGCAATCAGGATAATAGCATAAAGGAGCATCCGGTAATCGGCAAATTCACGCAAAAGCTCGGGCAGAATATAGAGCACAGAGGTTGCAATAATCGAACCGACAATATTCCCCATGCCTCCCAGCACCACAAAGAGCAATACCAGAATCGAGGTGTTAAAATCGAACTTCTTTGCGGCAATGGTGGAGAAGTTCATCGCATACAGGGCACCTGCCATACCGGCAAGGACTGCCGAAATGATAAATGCCGTCATTTTATATCGGGTAATTCCGATACCCACCGATTCCGCTGCAATCCGATTGTCCCGAATTGCAGTAATGGCACGCCCTGTTTTGGAGTTAATTAAATTAAGTACCACAAACAAAGTAAACAATATCAATATGACACCGGAACCAAAGGACGCAATCTTCTGAATGCCAACTGCACCTTGAGGCCCATTGATAATCAGGGAGCCGCCCTGCATTCCCAAATCTTGGATACTGGTCATACTAAAATGCAGTCCCTTTGCATCCACGCCCACATACAGACAGTTGATGATATTCTTAATGATTTCGCCAAAGGCAAGGGTTACAATTGCCAGATAGTCGCCACGGAGCCGAAGAACCGGAATTCCAATCAATAGACCCGCAATACCGGCACAAACGCCGCCCACCGCAATAGAGATAATCAGCCGAAGCACTACCGATGTTACAACGTTCTGCAGGCTTGCTGCGGCAATGACTCCCGAAAAGGCACCGATACTCATAAACCCTGCATGACCCAAGCTAAGTTCTCCCAAAAAGCCTACCGTCAGGTTCAGGGAAATCGCCATGACGATATAGGTACAAATGGGAACCAACTGACCGCTGATGGAATTGCTAATCATCCCCGCACTCTTGAGGGGATACAAAATCAGAAACGCCAGAATCACAATGCCGTATGCCTGAATATTGGTTTTTGTGAAGCGATTTAAGTTTTTCCATTTTTTCATCATAGCCACCTCACACCTTTTCCGTCATTTTCTTGCCCAAAAGCCCGGTAGGCTTTACCAGCAAGACGACAATCAATACCGCAAACACAATAGCATCAGAAAGTGCCGTAGAGATATAGGACTTACTGAAAATTTCGATAATCCCCAATAAGATTCCGCCCAGCATAGCACCGGGGATGGAACCAATGCCGCCGAATACTGCTGCGGTAAATGCCTTGATACCTGGCATAGAACCGGTGGTCGGCACCAGAACAGGATAGGCGGAACAAAGAAGCACACCGGCAACCGCCGCCAAAGCACTGCCGATAGCAAACGTCAGGGAGATAGAAACATTTACATTGATTCCCATCAACTCTGCCGCATCCTTATCCTCAGACACCGCCCGCATTCCCTTACCAACTTTAGTCTTTTGGGTAAAGAGAGTCAGGGCAATCATAATAACAACACAGGTAATGACCGTTATAATGGATTCTGCTGTAATAATCAATTTCCCGTCAAAGAGCGCCAAGGAAGAAAAGGGAACAACGGAGCTAAAGGATTTGGGGGCACTTCCCCAAATCAGTAATGCCGCATTCTGCAGAAAATAGCTGACACCGATGGCGGTAATCAAAACTGCCAAGGAAGACGCTTTTCGAAGAGGCTTGTAAGCAAACCTTTCAATGAGAATTCCCAAAGCGGTACAAACTACCATCGCAATCAGGATTCCTAAAATAGGGGGGAGTCCTAAATAGGTGGCAACACAGAAGCAGATGTAGGCGCCAACCATAATAACATCGCCGTTGGCAAAGTTTAGCATCTTTGCAATGCCATATACCATGGTATAACCAAGCGCAATAATGGCATAGACACTGCCAAGGCTAATGCCGTTGATTAAGTTAGAAAGAAATGTCACGTTTTACACCTCAAGTCTTTCGTGATAGATTAACAATGATAGTTGCGGTGCCCGGAAACCCGGACACCGCAAACAAAGCTAACAAATATTATATTGTTTGGCTATTACATACCAATGTAAACACCGTTCTGGATTACCATACCCTTGGGGTCCTTGGAAATTTCGCCGGACTCACTCCAGGTCATGCCGGTACCGGTCAAGCCGTCCAGCTTAAATTCCGGATTGGTAAACTGCGCAATCATCAAATCACAAAGTTCTTCTGCGGTCATATCGGGAGTTGCATCCACAGCTTTCAGTGCCTCATAAAGTGCCATGATGGTATCATAACCGTCTGCTGCAAACTGGTTGGGAACTTCGCCATACTTCTCCTGATACTTCTTGACAAAGCTCTGGGTCAAAGCATCTTCTGCATCCGCAGTAAAGGGAGTCAAAAGCATAACACCCTCTGCAAGAGCGGTATCAAAGTTATCCAGGGTCAGGATACCGTCCATACCGTCCACGCCGAAGAACTTAGGAGCGTACTGCATTTTGTCTGCCTGGGAAAGAATCAAGGATGCAGGGGTATAATAGATAGGCAGGAATACCAAATCTGCACCGGCATTCTTGGCATCGTTTAACTGTGCGGTAAAATCGTTAGCCGAATCGTCGGTAAAGGTATTGGTGGAAACAATATTAAGGTCAAGCATCTCTGCCTCGGAGATAAACTTCTGGTAGATACCGGTGGAATATGCATCGGAGTTATTGTAGATAATGGCAATCTTTTCGCCAAGAGCCTGTTCCTTAATGTATTTTGCAGATGCAACACCCTGGTTGGGGTCGGTAAAGCACATCTGGAATACATTGTCCTTTCTGGGGATGGAAACAGTTCCGTTTGCATCCGGCTGACCACCAATGACATCGGTGGAAGATGCGGACGGAGTCAATGCAAAGATTCTATCAGCAAAGTTCTCGGTAGAAACCGCAATGCCCGGCTGGGTAGTTACGGTACCCATAGAAACCTGCATGCCCCAGTCCTTCAGCTTGTTGTAAGCGTTAACGGACTTCTCGGCATCATTCTCGTCGTCTTCGAACTTCAGTTCAATCTGCAGACCGCCCTTTGCGTTGATTTCTTCAACAGCGATTTCTGCGCCGTTCTTAACAGCGCTGCCATAGATTGCAGCAGCACCGGTCAAGGGGCCGATACCACCAATCTTGATTGCCGCCGGATTGCTTTCCGTCCCGGCATCCTGGCTCTTACCACAACCGGCAAAGCCTGCAACCAGCATAGCTGCAGCCAGAATAATACCTACAACTTTAGTAAATTTCTTCATAAAAAATCCTCCTTCAAAAAACTTCCTTACATAAATATAATCATCGTAACAAGAACATCATACCAAAAAATCAGCCAAAATGCAATCTTTTTTTCATCCTTGGTAAAAATGGATAAAGACAACCTTTCTTCCTAGTGAAAAATCTACGAAAAAAACTTGCAGACAACCGGAATCTATGCTATACTTGAAGGCGAAAAAATCAATACAAAAGGAGTCGAGGGAAATGAGAATTGGAATTTTAGGATATGGAAACTTAGGACGTGGCGTAGAAGCTGCCATTCATCAAAACCCGGATATGGAACTGGTTGCCGTTTTTACACGGCGTCCTCCGGAATCTTTACAGATTTTGTCCGAGGGTGTTCCTGTTCTCTCTCTGGATGCGGCAAAAGAAATGCAGAATGAAATCGACGTTATGATTCTCTGCGGCGGCAGCGCTACCGACCTGCCCACCCAGACCCCTGACTTTGCAAAGCATTTTAACGTCATTGACAGCTTTGACACCCATGCCAAAATTCCGGAGCATTTTGCTCACGTGGATGCCGCTGCCAAGGCAGGTGGAAAGGTCGGCATTATCTCGGTTGGCTGGGACCCGGGGATGTTCTCCTTGAACCGGATGTATGCAGGTGCCATCCTTCCCGACGGCACCGATTATACCTTCTGGGGCAAGGGCGTCAGCCAGGGTCATTCCGACGCTGTACGGCGAATTGAGGGAGTCAAGGATGCACGGCAGTACACCATTCCGGTTCCCGATGCAGTAGAGGCAGTCCGGAGCGGCGAAACCCCTGAACTTACCACCCGGCAAAAACACACCAGGGAATGTTTTGTGGTAGCAGAGCCCGGTGCAGACCTTGCAAGAATTGAGAATGAAATCAAAACTATGCCCAATTATTTTGCCGATTATGACACCACGGTGCACTTTATTACCGAAGACGAAATGAAACGGGACCACAGCGGTCTTCCCCATGGCGGTATGGTCATCCGTAGCGGCAAGACCGGCATGAATCTGGAACACAATCACATTATTGAATATAAGATTACTTTGGATTCCAACCCGGAATTTACCGCATCGGTACTGGTGGCTTATGCAAGAGCGGCATATCGTTTGAGCCAAGAGGGACAAACTGGTTGCAAAACGGTATTTGATATTGCGCCTGCATATTTAAGTCCCCTATCCGGCGAGGAATTGCGAAAGAATCTGTTATAAAAATTTACGCTTTAAATTGAAAAATCCTGCGGGGATACCGCAGGATTTTTTTTGACATATAGCTTTATTCTCGAACAAATTATCTCAAAACTCTAATACATTCACTATCGGAACGCCTCTTCGTTTTGCATAAGCCAATGTATTTTTTGTTCCGCCTCTTTTCCCGTTAAATACGGATATAACAACTCCTGAATGATTAACCATCCACCGATTTCTTTTATCAAAGCATCCGGCAAAGTAATTTGGACTGACTTCTTTAACCAAATCTGCTTTTTCTATAATTATATGGAGTCTCCTTTGTTCCTCTACACTTCGTTGTTCTCCAAAACCCGGATATGGCGACGCACAAATGAGATGTAATTCTTGATTTCTCTCCTTTTTTTGCAACACAATTTCTGCCGCCCATATATCTGTTCCCATTGCCATGCCGGTTATAAAAGTTCTATAGCCGGCCGATATTGCTTCATCAATTGCCTTTTCAAGCAATGGTTTTATTTCTTTTTCTCCAAGCTCCATTTTGTTAGGACGATGTCCCGTAAAACAACACCTTTGTCTTCGCATACTATCACTCCCTTACAACATTACAATCTATTTGTTGGTATTTTACCACATCTTTTTTTATTTTGCAACTATTTAGTGTGTATATACAATCCAATTGTGTGTCGATATTTTTCTATCAATTCAATATAATAATATTGAAGAGGTGAATACTATGGATGGAAAATATTTTGACACTTGGCTTGCCATAGGTTTAAACATACTCCATTATCGAAAAGAACAAGGCTTAACCCAAATGCAGCTTGCAGAAAAATGTGGTATAAGCAGAAATTTTATGCAGAGAATTGAGACCGCTGTATCTTCATGCACAGTGAACACATTGATTGATATTGCCGATGTTCTAAATATTCCTCTAAAAAAATTGTTTGAGTTTAGAGATTAGCCCCCGTGGACATTTCGTAGTATTAATAAGGACAATCAAAGGGCAGAAACACGTGTGTTTCTGCCCTTTTCGCATTCTAGTAAAATTGTATTTGTTTTGACAGACCCCATTGCGCTTGCCTAGCCTAGGCGCCATTGTTCCTCCTATCGGCGGAGCCAACAAAGGGGCTGTCTCTCGGCTTTCGCCTCGGTCAGCGCTGGACGATTGCCACTGGTAATCAGCGCCTCTTTGGAAACCCTAATGTTTTCCTTGTGGATTCAACAAAAAACAGCTCTCCAGAGCATTGAGGAGGCTTTCCTGCATTTCCCGGATACTTTATTACAACTGCAACGGGACGTTCGTGAACGTCTCCTACACTTTCCATTTTCCACTAAAAAATCCTCGGCAAAGCCGAGGATTTTTTTTAAACCTCCATAATAATTGGTAAAATCATCGGACGGCGTTTGGTTTTGCTGAACAAAAAACCGCTTACATCATTCCGCAATCTGGTTTTAAGCGTTGTCCAGTCGATGGTGTTGCCGCCGGTACAATCATCCACCACACCAACCGCAACCTCACGGACTGCCTCCATCAAATCCTCCGATTCCCGCACATAGACAAATCCGCGGGAAATAATATCAGGTCCTGCCACACATTCAGCACTAACCTTATCAATTGTAAGAACCACTACAATAATACCATCCTCCGCCAAATGCTTTCTATCCCGAAGAACAATATTTCCTACATCTCCTACTCCCAAACCATCCACCAGAACCTTACCGGCGGGTACAGTACCGGTAATCTTGGCATTGTTTTTCCCAATTTCCAGAACCTTGCCATTTTCCATCAAGAAAATACTATTAGAATCCATGCCGCACTGAAGCGCCATATCCCGATGGTAACACAGATGCCGGTATTCCCCATGGACGGGGACAAAGAACTTAGGTCTTGCCAAGGAGAGAATCAACTTTAATTCCTGCTGACAAGCATGCCCGGACACATGGACATTGTCCTGCTTTTCATGAATAACCTCCGCACCGTGCTTTAATAGCTCGTTAACCACATTGGAAACTGCTTTTTCGTTCCCCGGAATTGGATTGGCGGAGATGATAACCATATCGGTAGGTTCGATGTTGATTTTTCGATGTACCGAAAAAGCAATCCGGGTCAATGCCGACATGGGCTCACCCTGACTTCCTGTAGTAACTACCACCAGTTTTTCTTTGGGATAGCGACCGATTTCATCAATATCAATCAGGGTGTTTTTGGAGATATTCATATATCCCAGCTCGATGGCTGCCGTCAGGACATTAACCATACTCCGTCCTGATACCGCTACCTTTCTGCCGTACTTTTCAGCGGCGTTGATAATCTGTTGCACTCTATGTATATTAGAGGCAAAGGTTGCTACAATGATCCGCTTATCTACACCCCGCTCAAAGAGAGCGTCAAACGTCTTTCCCACTGAACTTTCGCTCATGGTATAACCGGGTCTATCGGCATTGGTACTGTCAGAAAACAGAGCAAGAACGCCTTCCTTTCCTAACTCCCCAATCCTCGCTAAATCAATCATATCCCCATCAATGGGAGTGGGGTCAATTTTAAAGTCGCCGGTGTGGAGCAGAACGCCAGCGGGAGTATGCAGAGCAATTGCAACTGCATCTGCAATGGAGTGATTTGTATGGATAAACTCGACCTTAAACTCGCCGAGCTTCACTGTTTGCCCTGCCTCCACCGTGTTCAATTTGCTGGATTTTAAAATTCCATGTTCCTTTAATTTGTTCTCCAAAATTCCCAAAGTCAGTCGGGTACCGTAAACCGGAACATTAAACTCCTTTAGTACATAGGGAAGGGCGCCAATGTGATCCTCATGACCATGGGTTAACACAATACCCCGAATCTTATCTGCTACCTTATGCAGATAGGTAATATCAGGAATCACAATGTCCACACCCAGCATATCGTCATCAGGGAATGCCATTCCGCAGTCTAGGATAAGCACATCGTCCCCGTATTCAAACACCGTTAGGTTTTTCCCAATTTCCAAAAGTCCGCCCAAAGGAATCACCTTTACAGGTTTTGCCGGCTTTTTGGGGGAATTGGCTTTTTGTTTCCCTTTCCCAGTGGGTTTTACGCTTCGTTTCACAGCATCTTTTCCATTTGTTTTTGTTGTTGGTTTTTCATTTGTCCTTGAAATATTGCTTTTTGAATTTACTTTTTTCAATCTTGTTCCTCCTATATTTTTTTACACAACAAAAGAAGAGGTACAGATATTTCCGCAAGATTCGACGGCGATAGGCTCTGTTCTTTTTCCGTGCAACAGCCCTCATCTGCTCTGCTTGAATCAAAGTGCGGATACATCCTGACCCTTTTGCTATTTCTTTCTTATACCGAACGCATATGGTGCTTCCGGTGGTTCCGAACAAATCACTCAAGGGTATTATACACCATTTTCCTTCTCTTTGCAAGTCTTTTTCCAAATTTTGTATTTTCATCCTCTAGTATAGGTTTTTCCAAAAATAATTATACCTGCCTCTTCCCTTTTTTCGGAAATTATTGTATACTGATGGTAAAAGGAGTGAACAACTATGGTTCAACTGAACAATACTTGGGATTCCCTGCTTCAAGGAGAGTTCCAAAAAGAATATTATCAAAAGCTACGGCAGATTCTGGCACGGGAATACCAAACCCAGACCATCTATCCGGATATGCACGATATTTTTAATGCCCTGAAGACCACCGACTACCCTGATGTCAAGGCGGTCATATTAGGGCAAGACCCCTACCACGGTCCAGGACAGGCTCATGGTTTTTGTTTTTCGGTTAAGCCGGGGGTAGAACCTCCTCCTTCTTTAAAGAACATCTATAAGGAACTACAAACCGAGCTGGGGATTCCCATCCCTCAAACCGGGCATCTTCTCCCCTGGGCAAAACAGGGAGTACTCCTTTTAAACACCGTTCTTACCGTCCGGGCAGGACAAGCCAACAGCCACAAAAACCTCGGATGGGAAATCCTGACCGACAAGGTTATTTCTCTTTTGAATCAACGGGAAGAACCCATGGTCTTCCTCCTCTGGGGTGCCAATGCCAGAGCGAAACAAACGTTGATTACCAACCCGAACCACCTGATTTTATCCTGTGCCCATCCCAGTCCCCTTTCGGCATTCAACGGGTTTTTCGGCTGCGGTCATTTCAAAAAATGTAACGAATTTCTTACCTCCTATGGAATTGCCCCCATTGATTGGACTCTCAAGTAAAAAATTCCCCGTTTTTCTTGACATTTTTCGCTATCTGCGATAGAATAAATAGTTGTGACTGAAAACAGAAAGGATGAAGACAATGGGCATGACACTGGCTCAAAAGATTTTGAAAAACCACTTGGTCTGCGGCGAAATGATTCCCGGTCAGGAAATCGGCATCCGCATCGACCAGACCTTAACCCAGGACGCAACGGGAACCATGGCTTATCTGGA
Organism: Ructibacterium sp.; assembly: GCA_045606185.1. Lineage (GTDB taxonomy): Bacteria > Bacillota > Clostridia > Monoglobales > Monoglobaceae > Ructibacterium. The sequence continues at coordinate 55,172 of JAZURN010000027.1, read as the reverse complement.
ATTTGAAGCAATGGGTGTTCCCCGGGTTAAGACCGAGCGTTCTGTGGCATATATTGACCACAATACCCTGCAAAGCGGCTTTGAAAACGCCGTCGACCACCGATTCATTGGTAGCGTCTGCAAAAAACACGGCATCTACTTTTCCAGACCCGGCAACGGTATCTGTCATCAGGTGCATCTGGAGCGGTTTGGCATTCCGGGTAAGACCTTAATCGGCTCCGACAGCCATACTCCCACCGGCGGCGGTATCGGTATGATTGCCATTGGTGCCGGCGGTATGGACGTTGCGGTCGCCATGGGCGGCGGTACCTACTACATCACCTGTCCCAAAATTGTCAAGGTAAACTTAACCGGCAAGCTTTCCCCCTGGGTTGCTGCCAAGGACGTCATTTTGGAAGTTCTCCGTCGTCTTTCCGTTAAGGGCGGTGTAGGTAAGATTATCGAATACTGTGGCGAGGGTGTTGCCACCCTGTCCGTACCCGAGCGTGCCACCATTACCAACATGGGTGCAGAGCTTGGTGCTACCACCTCCATTTTCCCCTCGGACGAAACCACCCGTCAATTCCTAAAGGCACAGGGTCGTGAAGAGGACTATACTCCCTTATCTGCCGACGCCGACGCTATCTACGACGAGGTTGTGGAGATTAACCTAAGCGAACTGGTTCCGCTTGCCGCTTGTCCCCACTCCCCGGATAATGTAAAATCCGTTGAGGAAATCGGTGCTATGAAAATCGACCAGGTTTGTATCGGTTCTTGCACCAACTCTTCCTTACTGGATATGTTAAAGGTTGCCCACATCTTAAAGGACAAGACAGTACATCCTGACGTATCCCTCTCCATTGCACCCGGCTCCAAACAGGTACTCAACATGCTTGCTGAAAACGGTGCTCTGGCTATCCTGATTGATGCTGGCGCCAGAATTTTAGAGAGCGCCTGCGGTCCTTGTATTGGTATGGGCCAGTCCCCCAACTCCAAGGGGATTTCCCTGCGGACATTCAATCGGAACTTTGAGGGACGCTCCGGTACCAAGGACGGTCAGATTTATCTGGTATCCCCCGAACTGGCTGCCGCATCTGCCTTAACCGGTGTCCTGACCGACCCGAGAACTCTGGGCGATATGCCGGAATTTAAATTGCCGGAACTCTTTACCATCAACGATAACATGATTGTTCCACCAGTTGCCGAAAGCGAAATGGACAGTGTTGAAGTTCTCCGCGGTCCCAACATCAAGCCGTTCCCGGTTTCCGAACCCATGGCAGATGAAATTACCGCCAAGTGTAGCTTAAAGGTTGGGGACAACATTACCACCGACCACATCATGCCGGCAGGTGCCAAGATTCTGCCGCTCCGTTCCAACATCCCGAAAATCTCCGAATACTGCTTTGCAGTTTGCGACGAGAAATTCCACGATAGAGCTTTGGAGCTGAAAAAGAGCATTATTGTAGGCGGTTCTAATTATGGTCAGGGTTCTTCCCGAGAGCACGCCGCTTTAGCGCCGCTTTATCTTGGAGTTAAAGCTGTCATTGTAAAATCCTTTGCCCGAATCCACATGGCAAACCTGATTAACGCCGGCATTATCCCCATGACTTTCGCAGAGGAAGCTGACTATGACCGGATTGACCAGATGGACGAGCTTTCCATGACCGATGTTATTACCCAGATTCAAAATGGCGATACCGTAACGGTAACCAATGTAACCAAGGGGTTTGATTTTACCGTCAAGGTAGACCTCTCCGACCGGCAGAAGGATATGTTAATTGCCGGCGGACTTCTCAACTATACCAAGAATAACGCATAGAAAGGATGTTCCCCATGAGCCATACTGAAGAAATCAAAGTTGCACAGGAAAAATTTGCCCAGCTCTTAACCGAGCAGTTTGACCGGATTGACCGGATGAAAGCCGACAAGGAATTTATCGACTACGAAAAGCTGGACAATATTGTTATCGGTGTTGTTGGCGGCGACGGCATCGGTCCCTACATCACTGCCCATGCCCAGAAAATTCTGGAATTCTTATTGAAGGACGAAGTAGAAAAAGGTAAGGTTACCTTTAACGTGATTGACGGTTGTACCATCGAGCACCGTGCCGAGGTTGGCAAAGCTCTCCCCGATGATGTGGTAGAAGAATTGAAAAAGTGCCATGTCATTTTAAAGGGTCCCACCACCACTCCCCGTGCCGGCGACCCCTGGCCCAACATCGAAAGCGCCAACGTCGCTATGCGGAAGGAGCTTGACCTCTTTGCCAATGTTCGCCCCGTCAAGGTTCCCGAGCAGGGTATTGACTGGACCTTCTACCGGGAAAACACCGAGGGTGCGTACGCAGTAGGCTCCAAGGGTGTTCATGTGAACGATGATTTGGCAATTGACTTTACTGTTACCACGCAGGAAGGTAGCGAGCGTATTGCCAAAGCCGCTTTCGAATATGCCAAGAAAGCCGGCAAGACCCGGGTTACCGCCGTTACCAAGGCAAACGTGGTAAAGACCACCGACGGTAAGTTTCTGCGAATTTGCCAGGAGGTTGCTAAGGACTATCCCGGCATTGAGCTTGACGACTGGTACATTGATATCATGACCGCAAAACTGGTTGACCCCAAGCGGAGAACCCAGTTCCAGGTGCTGGTTCTGCCCAACCTGTACGGCGATATCTTAACCGACGAGGCGGCTGAATTCCAAGGCGGCGTTGGTACTGCCGGCAGTGCTAACATCGGTAAGCGATACGCCATGTTTGAAGCAATCCACGGCAGTGCGCCCAGAATGGTTGCCGAAGGTCGTGCCAAGTATGCAGACCCCTGCAGCATTATCCGTGCCGACGTAATGCTTCTGGAACATATTGGTTATGCTGACCGTGCGAAGAAACTGGAGCGGGCACTGGATATCTGCATGTACGAAGAAAAGAAGTTGGTTATTACCGGTCGGGACACCGGCTGCACCGGCGAAGAATTTGCTAACTATATCATGGAAACCATCCAGAAACTGTAGAATATGAAAAAATAAAAACGGCTTGAACTTTTGTTCAAGCCGTTTTCTTATGCCTTTTTCTTAAAATCGGGGAGCTGCACTAACAGAATCGCTACAAACATCAAAACACATCCGGCAATCTCTCGACCCGATAAAGCTCCGCCTGTCAGTTTCCAACCAAGGGCTACTAGAACCACGGTAGATAGGGTGGAAAACACCGATTCCAGACTCATCAGAATAGACGCCGAGGTGGGGTCGGTATACTTTTGTGCTACAACCTGTAAAGTATAAGCAACACCGCAAGACAAGATTCCTGAGTAACAGATAGGCTTCCAACAGGACAACACTGCCGATGCTTGGAAGGCGGGAGTGTCAAAGAACATGGTAACAACCCCTAGCAAGCCGCAGACAAAGAACTGCATACAGGAAAGCTTGACTCCATCCACCAGAGGAGAAACCTTATCAATGACCAGAATATGTGCTGTAAAAAAAACGGCACAAATTAGAGTAAGGATATCCCCATAATTGATGGTAAAATTGGTGTCAATGCACAAAAGATACATTCCGCAGACTGCAACTGCAACTGCTATCAAAACGGCAGCGGAGGGTTTCTTCCCAACAAATAAACGTACAATGGGAATAAACACCATATAAAGTGCAGTAATAAACCCTGATTTTCCTGGGCTGGTATAGACCATTCCCGCCGTTTGCAATACACTTGCCAAATACAGTACAATCCCACAAAGAATACCGCCTACGACGAGATTTTTATCCATTCTTTGCACCGGTTCTCCTCTTCTTCTTTTTCCGCCGTCAATCAAAAAGATTACCGGCACAAGAACTGCGGCACCCAGCAAACACCGTACACCGATGAATGCGGTAGGAGAAACCGTTTCCACTCCTACACTTTGAGCAATAAAAGAAGTTCCCCAGATGAATGCCGTCAAAAGCAGTAGGAGATTTCCCTTTAATTTTGATGTTCCCATGATGCTTTCCTCCCTTTGGTTGCTATCTTTATCCTATGCTTCATAGAAAACGGGTATGCCGCAAAGCATTGCGGCATACCCGAGCCGTTGTTTTAGCTTTATGCCTTCTTGGCTGTGGCCGCTTTGATGATAAACAAGGTGGCCAGCAAAATTACAAAACCGATGGGCAGACAAATCCATGCACTCTTAACAAATCCGGCAATTAAATAGGTTACAAAGGAAACACCTGCGGCTGTCAAAGCATAGGGCAACTGGGTTGATACATGATTCAGATGGTTACACTGTGCCCCGGCAGATGACATAATTGTGGTATCCGAAATGGGAGAGCAATGATCGCCGCAAACCGCACCTGCCATACAAGCAGAAATTGCAATGATGGAAATTTCGTTGTCGATAGAGCCGCCAAAGATTGCCAACACAATGGGAATCAAGATACCAAAGGTACCCCAGGATGTTCCGGTGGAGAAAGAGAGCCCTACCCCAATCAGGAATACAATAGCAGGCAGCAGCGGGATAAAGGAGCTTGCATAAACTCTTACAAACTCTGCGATAAAGATTTTCGCACCCAGACTGTCGGTCATTGCCTTCAAGGTCCATGCACAGGACAGAATCAGGATTGCGGGCACCATTGCCTTAAAGCCCTCGGGAATGGAATCCATACAATCCTTAAAGGAAAGTACACGGCGGCACAAAAGATAGATAATGGTAAAAATCAATCCTGCAAAAGAACCGTAAACCAAGCCAACAGAGGCATCTGCACCGGAAAATGCACCAACAAAATCATGATAGCTATCCCCACCTACTGCAAAGAAACCACCGGAATAAATCAAACCCAGCATACAGGAAACAATCAGCACCAAAACGGGTGCAACCAAATCCCACACGCTACCCTTGCCGGATTCATCCATTGCCTCTACCGTTTCAAGCTTTTCTCTTCCCTCTTCCGAGAAGATATCGCCGTTTACTGCATTAAGTTCATGCTTTCTCATAGGACCAAAATCAAACTTCATCAACGCAAGGGCAATCATCATCACAATGGTAAGCAATGCGTAGAAGTTATAAGGAATCGCCCTGATGAACAATTCCAGGCCGCCAATCTGCTCCTCGGATACAAAGCCAGCAACCGCTGCTGCCCAGGAGGAAATAGGAGCAATGATACAAACCGGTGCTGCCGTTGCATCAATCAGATAAGAAAGCTTCGACCGGGATACATTGAACTTATCGGTTACAGGACGCATAACCGAACCAACAGTAAGACAGTTAAAATAGTCGTCCACAAAGATAAGAACGCCCAAACAAATGGTAGCAAGCTGTGCACCGATTCTGGACTTAATATGCTCTGCCGCCCATCTGCCAAATGCTGCAGAACCACCGGACTTGTTCATCAAGGAAACAATAACACCCAGCAAAATCAAGAAAATGATAATACCAATGTTATAACTATCTGCAATTGAGGTAATGAAACCATCTACAAAAAGATGGTCGATGGTACCGGTAAAGTTAAAGTTTGCATACAAAAGTGCACCACTCAAGATACCGATGAACAAAGACGAATATACCTCTTTGGTAATCAGTGCAAGGGCGATTGCAATGATAGCGGGAAGCAGAGAAAGCCAGGTAGCGTAGGGTTTTACACTCTCCCGTTTCACTTCCAATGCCCCTTGAAGACTCTCATCAAAGTCTTCCGAACCTACATTTTCGGAGTAACTATCAAGATAGACCTCCGCTTCCTCTGGGGTGAAATTCACCTCATCTGCAAATGCCGTAAAAGGCATTGCCATGCTCATTACAAAAACTGCAATCATTGCAATCAAGAATAAGCGCATTTTTCCTGCATGGTAATTCATCAAACTAACCTCCTGTTTTTGTCCGAAATTCGCGATTGGACCGTTCGTTATCCCATCATCCGTCTCCTAATTTCGGCATGTTATTCACAGTATATCATAACGCTTTCCAAATTTCAACAAAAAATTACTCTGCCACCAAAAGCAACAGAGCAATCTTACTTTTATTATTTAGGAAAATCTTTGTCACACCTTTTTTTCATCAGCCTCGATGAGTCCGTCAGGAGTTTCCACCATGTCGTGACGCTTTAAGAGATACCGTCTGACGCCGAACAAAATCGCAATCGAAACGACGGTAATTAAATTCTCCCATGCCGCAACATGTCCTACAATCAACTGCCGTGCCAAAGCAAAGGCAAGAACCTCGATAACAGTTTCAGGGGTGTGCTTACAGAGCATCTTAATCAACTCGGCACCAATGGCAAGGATAATGGCATCATCCAAAACCTTTACCATGGCATCTACCCCATCTGCATGGATGGATAACCCCACAGTATTCATTACAAGCTTAAAAGCAAAAACCAAGATGGCAATCCCTACAATCACTGAAACAAGAAGTTCAAATATGTAGCTAATTTCAAACATTCTATCCTGAAGTTTTTTTCGCATAGAGTTCTCCTTTGTTTTCCTCAAAAGGACTTTTTATGCCAATATTCTACCACAGAGCATCCTCTTCGTCAATATACTAATCCTCTTGCAACCATTCGCTGACCAAATCCATAAACATCTTGCCATCCAAATGATCCACTTCGTGACAGAAGGCTCTTGCTAATAACCCCTCTCCACTGACCTCAAAGGTTTCTCCCTCACGATTCATCGCCCGAACTGTTACTTGATTGGGACGGGTAACCATGCCGTACTTCCCCGGATAGCTCAAACAACCCTCTCCGTCGGTCTGGGAACCGGAGGTTTTCACAATTTCGGGGTTAATAAGCTCCAACAAACCATCCCCGATATCAATGACCACCACCCGACGAAGTACGCCTACCTGGGGTGCCGCAAGTCCCACGCCACCGGAATCATATAAGGTATCTATCATATCATCAAGGAGGGTCAAAATCCGCCCATCAATGGTTTCCACCATCCGGCACTTCTTGTGCAGAACCGAATCCTCCGATGTTAGTATCTTTCTGATTGCCATAACATTCACATCCTTTTCTCTTTATAGTTTACCACAAAGGTTGGGTTTCGGCAAGGGTTTCTATACAAAAAATCCGGAAGATAATATCTTCCGGATTTTTTCATTACAGAAGCTTTTCCTGTTCCTCCTGCACATCAGAGAAAACAGAGAGCATGGGCTTAATATCCTTACCCTTGAGTCGCCTATCTACATAATTGCGGGTAATCTTCATAACCAGGCCAGACAGAGCCAGAACACCAATCAAGTTAGGAAGCATCATCAAGCCGTTGAAGGTATCGGACACATCCCACGCTAGGGAAGATGTCATCAATGCACCACAAAGAATCATAATAAGATGGATAACCTTATATACCTTGGTTGCCTTGGTACCAAATAGGTATTCCCATGCCTTGGTACCGTAATGATCCCAACCAAGAACGGTGGTAAAAGCAAAGAGAAGAATGGCAATCGCCACAAACTTTTCTCCCCAGCTACCAAAGAAGATACCAAACGCCTTTGCTACCAGGTTTGCATCAGTTGCACCCTCCATCAAGGCACCGGTTTCCAGATTTAAAACGCCAGAGGTCAAAACCACCAAAGCAGTCATAGTACAAACTACCATAGTATCTGCAAATACCTCAAAAATTCCCCAAAGTCCTTGCCGAACCGGCTCTACTACGTTGGAATTGGAGTGTACCATAACAGAGGAACCAAGACCCGCTTCGTTAGAAAAGACACCTCTCTTGCAACCCTGGGTTACAATTTGCTTGACGGTAATACCAGCAACGCCGCCCCAGATAGCAGGACCGGTAAAGGCAAACTTAAAGATAGACTTGAATGCGGCACCAATGCTTGCATAGTTGATACCAATGATAATAAAACTTCCCAATACAAAGAACACAACCATAACCGGAACAACCTTTTCGGCAAAGTTTGCAATTCTCTTTAGTCCGCCCAGAATAATCAATGCCGCAATCACAGTCAGTACAACACCGATAATCAAATGGTACATAGAAATTTCCCCATACAAGATATTAGAGGAAAGGGCAGGAATATCAAATGCAGAAACTACATTGACAACAATCTTGTTAATCTGACCCATAGCACCGATACCAAAGGATGCCAAAATTGCAAAAATAGAGAACAGCACCGCCAGAATAACACCTACCCACTTGCAGCCCTTCATTTTTCCAAGACCGTCCCGGAGATAGTACATGGCACCGCCAGACCACTCGCCCTCAACATTCTTTCTTCTAAAATAAATGCCCAAAACATTTTCGGAATAGTTGGTCATCATTCCAAAAAATGCTGCAACCCACATCCAAAAAACTGCACCGGGGCCGCCGCCTACAATCGCTGCAGCAACACCGGCGATGTTACCAACACCAATGGTTGCCGCCAGAGCAGTACAGAGTGCCTGGAACTGAGAAATCGATTTACCCTTGACGTGTCCGGAAACATCCTTCTTAAAGAGGCTGCCCAGGGTTTCGGAGAACCAGTGTCCAATATGGGTAATCTGGAACACCCCGGTTAACACCGTCATGATAACACCGGTTGCCAGGAGCAGGTACAAGCCATTGTTCCAGACAAAGCCATTGATATCATTGTTGAAATTCGTCAGCCATGCTAAAAAGTTATCCATAAAAAATCCTCCCTCGTCGCCAAACAAAGCATACAAAAAGCGGAGCTTTTGCACACAAAAACTCCGCTTAGAAAACAAAACTATCATAGTTTAATTCTCCGTCCTTTTGCCTGAGAGATTAACCTGAAATTCAAGGTCTTACACCTTCGGCATCCTTTGGCTCTTCCGAGCCGGACTTCTCCGGAGTGCTATCCGTTTGCAGTCATCACCTTACGGCACCTGAGAGCGTTACTCCTTCGGCAAGACAAAAGCCTTTCTCCTGCATCCTTCACTTAGCGCAAATTTTAAATTAGATACAGTATAATACCATTCTGTCGATTTGTCAATACTTTTGTCAGAAAAAGCCTCCGTTTTTTCAAATACCACAAAAACAAGTGATACCATTAAAAAAAGATTATGTTTTCAGGAAGATTCTTTACAAAAAAAGTCCCGCCATAATGGCGAGACCTTTTTGACCATTTAGCCTCGGATTGCTTTTACAATATCATCCCAAAACTGACCAAGTGCCAAAACATCAGCACCGGCATTGATGAAGTTGAATCCCTCTGCTTCCAAATCCTTAAAGTTTGCAACACCGCCCACGGTTCCTGCAATCTTACCATGCTTTCTAGCAGTTTCTGCCACCTTTCGACGTGCCTTTAAGGTTTCTTCGTTGAAGACCTCTGTGGGATTTCCGATACCCTGGCTAAAATCAGCAGGGCCAAAGAAAATCATATCCAAACCGGGAAGAGCACAGATTTCTTCCAATTCTTCCATAGGCTCTGGATCTTCAATTTGTACTACCACAAACCGCTCTTCATTGGCTTCCTTAATGTAGTCAGCAACACCAACTTTACAGTAGGAACCATCAATGTTACCGCCGTCAATGGGACGACGACCAACGGGGTGGAACTTAGTAAAGTAAACGATTTCCTTTGCTTCCTTCAGACTCATCAAATGGGGAACCATGATGCCGGTACTATCTGCCTCAAAGGGGCGAATAAAATCGTTGTAACTACCCTTGGCAACACGGGTCATCACATCTACATCGTAGATTTTAGCTGCACGAATAATATTCTCAATAGCAGCGTAATCCACAGGACCATGCTCCATATCAACCCAGATGCAATCCACGCCGCTCATGGCTGCAATTTCCGCAACCTTGGGTTCGCTCAAATTCATCTTGGTACAAAGCGCAGTTTTTCCCTCTCGGATGGTTTTCATGACCTTACTTTTTCTCATGTGCATAATTCATATCTCCTTTACTTTTAGGATATTATTTTTTAGTTTTTCGGCCAATCCCAAGGGCAAATGACGATGGGTTCAATTTCTTCGGAAATTGCAAGAATTTCCTGCCGCACGGCATCAGACATGGGGGCAGTATCGAACTTGGAGACACTGTCCAGTAATTGTTCTGGCGTTTCGCATCCCAGAACCAGAGAGGTAATCCCGTCTGCATTCTTCAGGAAAGAAAGCGCAAGTTGTGCCATAGACATATTTTCCCGCTCTGCAATGGCATTGAGCTTGTCAATGGGTGCCTTGGCGCTTGCCAGCTCCTTGGGGAGGGTATTGGTATCCCGGAAGAACAGACCTTGTAGATAAACGCTCCGAATGAATACAGAAATACCCATATCGCCGATTTTCTTTAACAGTCCGGATTTGAGTTCGGGACAATCGAACATATTTTGAGGAATCTGGATATGGTCAAAGACCCCGCAGGAAAGAACTTCTTCCATCTTACTTCTATCCGAAAAAGAAATACCAATATTATCGACCATGCCTTCTTTTTTCAATTCTACCAGAGCATCCAATATGGTTTTTCCATAGATAGTAACCATGTTCTCGTTGTGAAGCATCAAAAACGGAAGCTTTTCAAGTCCCATCTTCTCCATGGAATCCTTCGCCTGTGCAAAGAGAAGATTTGCCACCTCGCTCTCAGGTTCGGTTTCAAATCTAATCTTGGTAATCAAGGTCTTTTCCGCCGGACTCGCCTTGAAGAAACGTCCCAAAACCGCCTCACTCTCGCCATAGCCTTTGGCGGTATCAAAGGAAGTAATTCCCGCATCCAACGCTGTCTGCAGAATTGTAGAAGACTCCTCAAAGCTGGGCATACCACTGGCATTGTTGATGCCATAAGGAAGCCCCAATTGAACGGTTCCCAGAGTAAATTCCGAAATTTTATAACCGTTTTTTTCGATGATCCTCATATCCATCCTCCTAAAGCGCTTGTCTTTTAACAAACGCATTATAACACAGAATATTAGATTTTGCAACCGATATTTCCAATTTTTAACGAAAAGAAAAATCGCATGGCATTATTATAGCGGTACGTTCCTCTTTCCCCGCAAGACGTCCCATCAGGATATCTTTTATTATATGAAAAACGGTTTTCCGCAAAAAACCGTTTTCCTGTTTTCGTTAAAGAGTAGTGTCAATCTTATCTCTCTTGATTTTGTTGGTAGTGGTCTTCTCGAATTCCTTATCCCGAACCACCACATGGGTTACCCGCTTATAAACAACTAGCTCGCTGCATACCTCGGCAACATCCTTTTTAATCTGTTCTTCCGAATTCTCGATTCCAAGCTCCTGAACCTTTTCATCAGAAAGGAATACCTGACAGGCAAGCTTGGTTTCAATTCCTTCCTCGTTCTTCACGCCGTAGACGATAACCTCTGCAATATAGGGAATCTGCATCAGGTATTCTTCAATCTCCTCAGGGAAAATATTCTTTCCGTTATCCAAAATAATGATATTCTTCTTCCGTCCGGTAATGGCAAGCTGACCCAGTTCGGTAATCTTACCATAGTCCCCTGTTTTAAACCATCCGTCCTCGCCAAGAACCTCTTTGGTCAGTTCCGGCTGCTTGTAGTAGCCCATCATAACCACATCGCCCTTAACACAGATTTCGCCGGTACCGTCCTCTGCAGGGTCTTCAATTTTCAGTTCGCAGCAGGGCAGGGGCAGACCTACGGTAGTGCAGTCATTGAAGGTATCATGATTCACACTAACCAAAGGAGAGCACTCGGTAATACCATAGCCGTTGGTCAGGCTGATGCCGATGGAATCAAAGAACTCGCCCAATTCCTTTCTCAACGGTGCACCGCCGCAAACAATCTTCTTGAGTTTTCCGCCGAATGCCTCATGAACCGAACCGAACAATTGGCGTCTGATATCAATTCCAACCTTTCGCAGTCCGTTGCTGACCTTAATCATAACTTTCAGGATTTTATCCTTACCGGTACTCTTGGCATTTGCCCAAATCTTCTTGTAGAATACTTCTACAAAGGCAGGAACCAGATAGATGTGTTCCGGCTGGTATGCAGTCATGTTCTTGAGGACCGTCTTTAAATTCTCATTGATACAGAGGGTCGCATGATAATGAATGGAAACCAAAATCCCCGGCACTGCCTCGTAGGTGTGATGATAAGGAAGCACCGACAGACCTCTGTCATAAATGGTAGAAACCTGCAACCCATAGTAAACACTGCTTGCCAGATTATGCTCGCTGAGCATAACACCCTTGGCAACCCCGGTGGTACCGGATGTATAAACCAGCATCCGCATCTGCATAGGGTCGCTTTCGATATTTTCAAAGCCCCGCTCCCCGGCATCGTAAAGGCGCTTGCCTTTTTCAATCAGCTTTTGATAAGAAAGGGCGGTTTCGGTGTCTTCTTCTCCGTCAATGGCAATAAAAGTAGTAATCTTGGGGAAGGACTCCTTGTTGTTTCGAATATACTCCTCATATCGCTTGGTATAGAAAAGGACTTCCGCATCGCTTTCCCGCAGAACAAAGTTCATCTGTTCAGGAGGCAATTCCTTATCCACCGGAACATAAACACCGTTGCTCTGGAGCACTGTTAAGTAAACGCAAATCCAGTTATAGCTATTCTCGCCCACCATGGCAATATGCTTGTCGGTCAAACCCATATCATAAAGAGCAGTTCCTATGTATAATGTGGTATCTCTGAATTCTTTGAACGTTACATCACGGATTTCTCCATTTTCCCGGAACTTAAATCCGACCTTATCTCCGGCATCCTCCACAGCCATCTTTACCATCTCTCTAATGGTTTCGAACTTCTTGTGGGTTGGCTTGTAATCATACTTGGCTTTTTTCATAATATCCTCCCGGTTTTTAGAATGATTGCTCTGTCCCCCTACGGTTGTCATATTCTATCTTATTCTTCTGTTCATCATATCATAAGCAGTTCGTTCCTGCAAGACAAATTTTGTTTTTTTCCTACTGAAATTTCTCTTTTTTTACAAAAACCACACCGGAGGATTTCCGATGTGGTTTTTAGGATATCTCTGTCTAAGACAGACTGCAACTATAATAAAAAACGATACTATCTCCATCCTGTACTTCGTACTGGGAACAGCCATAGTTGGGTTTTTCTCCATTGACCCGATACATCCATCCGGAGGTATCGCCGCAGTCAAATTCATAAAGGTTTCCGATCCCCTCAATATAAATTGAATTGTACATTGGTGTCTTAACAAATTCAAAATGGATGTTATGCTCCCGCATCTCCCGATAGAGAACATCAAAGGCACTTTCCCCTTGGGAAAACTTTACTCTTTGCTCCGGATAAATGACTCCGTCCTTGGGAACAATCGTTTCCTTGCCTTTGGTCAGCTTCTCCATGTTCTGGAGCACGGCATCGCACCGCACCGTCAGGGTACAGCTTGGCGTCCCGGTTGGCTCTAAAATCTCCTCGGGGGGTGTAGGATTTTCCGTTACCGCCGTAATTTCTTTTTCCTCTCGCTCCTTCTTTGGGGTTTCTTTCTCCGGGGATTTTGTCGGTTCCGGGGCTTGGGTAGTTACCTCCTCTTGTTCCGTTTGAACAACACCGGAAATCGAGTCTTCAAAAGCCGGTTCGGATTGGTTGCCTCCCCAAAAACAGGCGACAACCAGTGCCATCAAAACAAGAACTCCTACAATAACTCTCTTGGTATGTTTTTTCATCTTCTTTTACCTTGCACCTGCAGAAAACCGCATCAGCATGGTGGCAACCTCCGCTCTGGTGGCACCGTCCCGGGGTGCAAGGGCGGTTTCGGTCTTGCCACTGATGATTCCCTTTGCCACTGCATACCGAACAGCGTCGACCGCATAATCAGAGATTTCCTCTGCATCCAGATAACCGGTAAGGTCGGTGCCTGTAACATCATAACCACAGAACGCTGCATACCGATACAAAATCACTGCAAGTTGTTCTCTGGTAATCCCGGCATCAGGGTCGAACACTGCCTCCGAAACACCGCTGACAATATGATTCTTTACCGCCCATTTGATACCGTCGGTATACCATTGATTCTCCGGAACATCCTCAAAGGGATTTTCGCCTGCACTTCCCTCCGGTGCTGCAAACCGATGGAGAACTGTTACCAACATAGCACGGGACATGGCAGTGTCCGGTTCAAATCCATTTTCGGTTCCTCGGAAGAGGCTATTTTCGTATACATACTTAACCGCCGTGAAGTACCAGTCTGTTTCCTTGACATCAGGGAAGGTTTTTTCGGTCAGCTCCATTTGAGCGGGTTCCTTTCCATCGGATACAACACCACCGCTCTGGGTTGTACCGCCTCCAACGCCTCCTGTGACAGTTCCACCGGAAGGAAGTCCGCCCACAACCCCTTGAACCTGACTCATGGTTACCGCTACTTTTTTTAGAACGCGGGCAGCTTCTTCCTCGGCTGATACCGTAATGGTTCCGGTTGCCGTAGTATATCCTGATGCCGATACCGTATAGGCATAACTTCCTGCCGCCAAGTCAAAGGTATTGTCAGCGATTCCCCTTTTCCCTACAATGGTTACCGTAGCATGGCTTGCGTTAATATCAAAGACCACTGGACAGAGCTTTGCACCAGTAACGTTTGCCTCGTTCATGGAATCGTCGGAGAAATCGTAGATGGCTTTTCCCGCTCCCTCTGCCAACAGACACCATGCCAAAAGCCCCCGGAAGCCCTGCTCGGTGGCAAAGGCGTTGGGAAAGCCGTGGGCATCGTTGACGGTGGAAAGCAAGCCATCAATGAGATTTTCTCCACCATTGGTTATGGTTTTGGCATCCATACCCAAAGCAGAAAGGGCACAGATTGCAAGCCCTGTGGATGCCGGTTCGTACCCCTCAAAGCCGTCAATCAAGCCGTCTTCCCTCTGTTCTGCTTTCAGGATTCCCACCGTTTCATCAATAACAGCTGCCACATCGGCATTGGTTTCGTAGTAGGGAGCTAATGCTAAAAGCATGGGTGTCATAGCATCGGTGCCAAGATAGCCATATTCCGGGTCGGTGGTAGCCTGCCATGCGTTCTTGCTCGCCAGAGCAGATTCAATAAGCCATGATATTTGTGTTTCGGTGGCATAATCCGCTGCCTGTTGCAACGCAAGCATCACATAAGGCAAGGTATAGATGTTGGTCACATCGGTGTCTTGCGCATCCACCAGCGTCGTCAGCTTTGCTACCGCATCTATTTTTTCAAACTCTGCGGTGTATAGTTTCCTTGCATCATAGCCAAGGGAGCGGAGAGCCAGAATCCCCTTTGCCAAATCTCCCGGACGGGTTGCTGTTGCCAGAAAGGCAACCACCTCTTTCATTCCCTCTTCTTTTCTGGCGCCAGACAGAACATTTTCGCTATCGGGGAAAAGTTCCTCATAAACCGCCATATCCGCCAGAATCCAAGAGAGGTTTCCGGCGGTATCCTCAAATTTAATCCGGGCATATTCTTCTGCGATGTTATGAATGACTTCCAACGCCGGATTCTTTTTTACTTCTACCAGGCAGACCGGAGCAGTAATCGCAGGTACGATTTCCGGAGTAGCTTCCGGATTTGTTTCGTCTTCTAATGTCTTACTCTTTTTTGCGGAAATGATGTAATCCCCCACTGCATCCAGCGTTATGGTCGCCTTTCCGTTGGCATCGGTTACCACTGTCGTTTCGGTACCGTTTACCGTAATGGTTGCCCCCTCACAGGGAGAAAAGACATTGTTCCAGCTTTCGTCAAATCCGCTGACACAGGATAAGGTCAGTTCAAAAATCTCATCCGGATAGGCATTTTTCTTGACCACATCAAAGATTGCATAGGCTTCGGTATCAGGAAACGAATTTTTGTAAAGAGCAATATCCACTCTGTCCCCGTCCTCTATGGGATGAGTACCTCCTCCTACCGACTGGGTTCCACCATTGACCTGATATCCGAATTTACCGCTGGTATCCCCCCACATCTTGGTAACAGAAATGCTGTCATATCGTTCATCATAGACGGATTGATAACCATCCGCACCATCTTCACAATAGGCAATATGTGCCGCCAGAAAGGCGTCATCTAATGTGTAGCTGTCCTTGCCGGTTAAGGTAACCGGCAGATACGCCATATCGTTTCCGCTCTTGTCCTTGAGGATTTCGCCGTATCGGCTTACCGAAACGGATACTGTAATTTCAGCACCTGTTCCCTCTGCCAGTACCGGAACGAGTCCTACCACCATCATCACTGCCAATAGTATGGCTAGCATTCTTTTTTTCATTTGCTTGTCCCTCTTTCTTTGTAGTTTTTGAAAATAAAAAGCTGCAGTAATCTTCCAAATCCGGAAGATTACCACAGCTGTCTTTTCCCGTGGTATTCACATTTTCTGCACCCCAAAAAGCAACTGCTTTTTGAGCACGCCAAAAAACCGTTCCCATACAGAACAGTCCAAAGCAGGTCTTCCGACTCATCTTCTATCGGGTTGCCCCGGCGGTTTTTGGATTCTGCCTTCTCGGTTTCCCAATGACCGGCTTTCGCCGACGAACCCAAAACCATTCAAAGATATACGGCGACAGGTATCGTCACGGATTCCCACCGTGTTCCCTTTTCACCTGCGGCACCCAAACAGTACCGCCGACACTTTGTGTGAAAGCTATTTGATTTTCTCTTATTTTATCACGTTATTTTTGTTTGTCAAGTGTAACTATGTTTATGATTGTCCTCTGCTTTTTACAAGCATAATCATAAGCTACTTTTGTTCCGCTCTTCGTCTGGAAATCCAGCAAATAGATGCTCTTTCTTTTCGACTTCGGTGCTTTATAGTCCTCATCAAAATATACGATACAAAATTTGCTTTGTTCTATCATTTCATAATTTCTCTCCACATAGGTTGCTCTACCCGCATTGCGGATATGTTCCGGATAATAGGTTTCCTCGTATCCTCGAGGGTAAACTGAACTTCCTGTGTCATAAACGGAAGGTGGATAAACACTGATATAGATTCTTCTGATGTGGGAATAATTTTTTTTCAATTCACAAACTGTTTCGTAACACAATTTGTTAAAATCGCTTTTACTACCAAAGAGAAACGCATCTACTTTTTCTTGACTAATCAGATTTTCAATGGTTTGGGATAATCTTGTTTTTTGTTTGTCGGTAAGCATTGCTTTTCGATGTCCGAAAAAACAACAGGTATTTTCTGGCATGTTTTTCTCCTTAAATTAAAAAAGTGCGTAGCACAGAGCCACGCACCGAAAAACACATAGCTCCATTGCTGCGACACAATTTCACATTCTGATATAGACACCACAAGTATGCGAAAAAGAGCACGTGTTTTTACCAGGATTAAGGTAAAACACATACTTATCGTGTCTAAAAAATAAAAACTTATGAAATTATGTCGCACTTAGTATTCTATCATAGTTTTTTTAATTTTACAATAGCCTTTTCTTTTTTTATCGCAACGAGAAAGTATTTTACGAATCGTTCGCATAAAAAAAGACTTCTTTGTTAACAAAATGTCTGTTTTTTTAATTTTTTTAGAAAATCTCTGTACAAACAGGATTTCATATGTTATAATTTTAACAGGAATTTGATCTATGAATCAATTCTGCAAGGAGCGTAAAGAATGGAAAAAAGAATATCTGATTCGGTCATCAACCGGTTACCTCGGTATTATCGGCATCTGACCGATTTGCTGGATAGTGGTACAGAGCGGATTTCCTCTCGGGAACTCAGCGAAAAAATGAATATTACCGCCTCCCAGATAAGACAGGATTTGAATTGTTTCGGCGGGTTCGGGCAACAGGGTTATGGCTATAACGTAAAGCTTTTGCAAGGAGAAATTGCAAAAATATTAGGGTTGGATCAAGGATACACCGCCATCTTAATTGGTGCCGGACATATGGGACGAACCTTTGCCACCAACACCAAATTTGAATCCAGAGGTTTTCATTTAATTGGCATCTTTGACACCGACCCCAGAAAGATTGGGCAGGAGGTTGCCCACCACACCATTCTGGATTACAAGACGGTAGAAAGCTTTATCGCTGAGCATCAACCAAAAATGGCAATTCTCACGGTACCCAAAGATGCAATGCACAATGTTGCAGAGGAAATGATGTCCTACGGCATTCGTGCTTTTTTGAATTTCTCTTACACCGAACTTTCCGGAGAAAATGAAGACATTGTCGTGGAAAACGTCCATTTGAGTGATAGCTTAATGCGACTTTCCTATAAACTGCTGGAGAATGACCTGAAAAACACTTCCAAATCACAGAAATGAGGAACAAACTATGAAGGTATACGCCTTGGTCGGGAAATCCGGCACCGGAAAGAGCCACCACAGTCTGGCGGTTGCCCGGGACAACGGAATTGACTATATCATAGATGATGGTCTTTTGATTTCGGACAACCGCATCATTGCAGGACGTTCTGCAAAGCGTGCCGCAACCAAAATGGCATCGGTTCGCACCGCCATCTTCAGCGAAACAGACCATATTCTCGAAGTCCGCAATGCCATTCGGGATAACGAGGTAGCATCTCTCCTCATTATCGGGACAAGCAATAAGATGGTTACCCGCATCGCCGAAGCTTTGCAGGTGGCACCCATTGAAAAAATTATCCAAATTGAAGATGTGTCCACCGAAGAAGAACGTGCCATCGCTTATGAAATGCGAAACAAACAGGGAAAACATGTCATTCCCGTTCCTACTTTTGAACTGAAAAAGCAATTTTCCGGGTATTTTATTGACCCGCTTAATTTATTATTTAAGAAAAAGGGGCAGACTATTGTTGAGGAAAAGACCGTTATGCGTCCTTCCTATAGCTATCTTGGAGAATATAAAATTTCTCCCAAAGCAATTTCGGACATCTGCACCTATGAAGCCATGCAGTTTTCCTGTATCCACAAGGTGTTACGAGTCAAGAATGATTCTACCCCCGATGGTCAGCTTCTTTTGGATATTGATGTTTCCATGTACTTCCCTTGCCGGGTATCCAAGAAAGCAGCACTTGTTGCCAAACGGATTTCCGATGCCATTGAGGAATTTACTTCCATCAATGTCCGGAATGTGAATATCAATGTCAAAACTCTGCAAATGAAGAATGCAGACTGATTTCCTTTCGAAAATGAATTAAATTTATATACTATGGAGGTTTTGCAAAATGTTAGTAACAGGTAAAGAAATTCTGGATCATGCACATAAGAACGGCTATGCGGTTGGTGCATTCAACTTTGTCAACATGGAAATGCTTCAGGCAATCCTTGCTGCTGCGGAGGAAGAAAAGGCTCCGGTTTTCGTACAGACATCCGAGGGTGCTCTCTCCTATGCCGGCGTTGGGATGCTTTCTGCTATGGTACATCAGCTGGCAAGCGAGGTTAGTGTCCCTGTAGCTCTCCACTTGGATCACGGCGGCAGCTTTGAAACTGCAGTTAAGTGTATCAGAAACGGTTGGTCTTCCGTTATGATTGACGGTTCTCATCATCCCTTAGAGGGTAACATTGAGGTTTCCCGCCGGGTCGTTGATGTAGCTCACGCAAGCGGCGTTTCCGTTGAGGCAGAGCTGGGCCGTCTGGGTGGTATCGAGGACAACATTTGCGTTGACGAAAAGGACGCTATGTACACCAACCCGGCTGAAGCAAAGCAGTTTGTAACCGAATCCGGTGTAGACTATCTGGCAATCGCCATTGGTACTGCTCATGGTAAGTATAAGGGTATTCCTAAGCTGGACTTTGACCGTCTGAATACCATCAAGCAAGATTTGAATATGCCTCTGGTTCTCCACGGTGCTTCCGGCGTTGATGAAGAAAGCATCAAGAAAGCGGTTTCCTTGGGCATCAATAAGATTAACATTGACACCGAGCTTCGTTGTGCTTACACCGACAGACTCCGTGCTTGCCTGGCTGAAGACACCGAAGTCTATGACTTAAGAAAGTATATCAAACCTGCTCGTGAAGATGTAAAAGCAAAGGTAATTGAGAAGATTCGTCTTTTCGGTTCCAACGGCAGAGCATAAGGAAACGTACTTCATTTGCTATAAGAGCAATCTTATAAAAAAGGATGAGAAGCATTAAGCTTCTCATCCTTTTTCCTTTTTATTCTTCTTCCTCGACAGGGGGTAGGTATTTTACCTGCACCTTGCCAATTCTTCTACCGTCCAGTTCCTTGACAGTAACATAGAAATTCCGGTCGGTAAAGGAATCGCCGATTTCCGGCATTTTTTCCAGCTGTTCCATCGCCCATCCGTTAATGGTGTTTTGTTCGATGTCACATTCCATTTCGAAAATCTCGAACAACTCCTCTACCTCTGCACTTCCGGAAACGAGATACTCATTCTCCCCAATCTGTTCCAGATTCTGTACCACATCATCGTGTTCGTCCCAGATTTCTCCTACCAACTCTTCCAGAATATCCTCCATGGTAACAATTCCCATGGTGCCACCATATTCGTCGGTTACCACCGCCATATGGGACTTTGATTTCTGCAGATGACGAATCAGCTTGGAAATCTTAATGGAATCCGAAACAAAGATAACTGGTTTGATAATATCCTGCATGGTCTGGCCTTTGGTTCGAATCATCACAAAAAAATCTCTCTGGTGTACCACACCGATAATATTATCAATGGTATCCTTATAGACAGGGATTCTGGAAAATCGGCTTTCCATAAACACATGGTAAATCGCCTGAGGGTCATCTTCTACATCCACCGCAGTCAAATCCACCCGGGAGGTCAGGATATCTCCTGCCTCTAGGTCTTTAAACTCAATGGCACTTTTAATCAGGTCGCCCTCCTGCTCATCAATTTCGCCCTCACTCTGGGCTTCTTCCACAATGGTCAGGAGTTCTTCGTCGGTAATACCACGGCTTTCCTTAGTCTTAAAAATCTTCTGCAGAAGCTTCTTCCATTGACCAAAAATCCAGTTAAAGGGCGTCATCACAAAAAGCAAGACCCGCATAACGGGTGCCGAAACCATGGCAAAGGATTCCGGTGCCTCTTTGGCAAGACTTTTGGGCGAAATTTCGCCAAATATCAATACCGCTACCGTCATAACCACAGTAGACAAAGTTACACCATACACCGGGAACATCTTCAAAAACAGCACAGTTGCAAGGGAAGATGCCGCAATATTGACCACATTGTTCCCAATCAGGATGCTGGACAACAAGTCATCATACCGTTCGGTCAAGGACAAAGCCAGCTCTGCTTTCTTGTTTCCGTCATTTGCCAGATTCTTGAGTCGAATCCGATTCAGCGACGAAAATGCCGTTTCTGTTGCTGAAAAATACGCCGAACACATCACAAGTACAATTAAAATAAATATCATACCCGTACTACTACTGTCCATAAGGAAAAAATCACCTCAAAATTCAAATTATTATAAGCAGTATACCACAGACAGGAACGAACTGCAAGTCCTTTCCTGTTTTTTCGCCTATTTTCCTTTTTTCTTCTCCTCTTCCTCTAAAAACATCTTCTGAAGTTCCAGATACTTTTCCGGGGGAACGGGCGGATGCGGAAATGTTGTTACAGGCATTAACTGCTCTCCGGCAACCTCGGGTGTGGTACAGGCATGGTCGTTCCGATATGCATCCCTTTCCTCTATGTTACGCAAGTTCGGAACAGAAATCGGGATATTACCCTTGTTCACCGACTTCCATGCCAAAATACCGCAAATACCCATGTCAATCGCTTGATAAATGTCAACAGCATATCTTCCATCCGGTCTTCCCTTAATTTTTTCAATAAAGAAATAGGGGGCGTAAAAATCTGCACCGGCGTGTTCTTTCATGTTTGCCGCCTTGACCGCATACTGTCTGGCAAGCTCGGTAATGGGTTCATACTTCTCCCAAGCACCCTTGTTGAGCTTTTCGCCCTCTTTGTAGACGTGCATCAGCTTCTGTTCGTAGAATCGGCCACTTTCCATGGTACCATTCTGGCAGTACATCTGATAGTTCCATGGATAGGCATGTTCTCTGGGGAAGGGACCGTGGATGCTCTTGACCACTGCACCATTATCCAGCGTTACCATCTCAACACCGGGACCGTAAACTACAGCCATTTCCTCAAAGTCCCGCTCCCGTCTGGGAATCTCATAGCCTATAACCTTTACCGGTCTTCTCCCCGTTGCGGTAATGATGGGACCCAAAGAATGGGTGCAGTAAAAGGTTGCATACATTCGGTTCCGCCAATGATTGGGGTCCCCATAGGTAAGTTTTGGCCAGCTATGAGCACAGTCGTGAAGATATTCACACTCTGCATACATAATCTCTCCCATTTCTCCGGACTCATACCGACGCCACATTTCAAAAGCATGAGGCATATAACAACAATTCTCTGCAAAGGCATATACTCTGCCGGAGCGTTCTACCGCCTCAATCAGCTCCACAGCCTGTGCCATAGTTTCGCAGGGGACACATTCTGATAACACATGAAGACCCTTATCCAGACAACGAATTGCATAGGGTGCATGTTCGGTTGCAAAGTTTGCCAAAACCACCGCATCCATATCATGCTGAATAAAATCATCAAAGCTTTCATACAGAGCAACATCCATTCCGGCTTCCTCTGCCTTCTCCTGAACCAAATCCAAAGATGGCTTATGCCGGTCACAAACTGCGACCAGCTCCGCTTCTTCATAGGCAAGAAAGACCTTTATCATGGACATCCCTCGGTGGGCTCCAAAGACACCTACTCTTGTTTTCATGGTATATCACTCCTTAAAACACTTTTATTCCCTGCTGTGTTTTTAATTCTCCGGACGCTTTCTCCCAGCTGGGTAACGGACAAGCTTCCATCTCTCCGCCGGGGACTTTGGGATAAACTCCCATCATATACCGCCAAAACACATAAATCGGTACTGCAGCCCAGCCATGACACAGACTTCCGGCATATCCGAAATCGTCAGCTCCTCCTGAAGTTTCCCAGAAGGAGGTCGCTCCGGCATAGAGCATGCGCCCCCATTTATCCTCGATATCATCCAGAACAATGCCTGCATGTTCCTTGGAGGTCTGCATTAGTGCATCGTACTTGTAAATCAAATAACTCAATTCCACCGGAACCAAACTATCATCCAACATTGCCTGAATAATGGTTTCACGATGGGATTTTGGCACGCAGTCTGCCAAAAGTGCCACCGCTTGGGTCAATTGGGCAAAGTGAGGCTCTTCCTTTCCACCAACATAGCTCTGATAGGCACCCTTCTCTTGGTTATAAAAACAATTGTGAAATGCCTCTCCAATCTCGGCAGCTTTTTTCTTTGCCCATGCTTCCTCTTCCGGCAGAGTCAACCAGCTTGCTAGTTTTCCGTAATTCTTTAAGGTAATAGCAAAGAATCCAGAGGCGGGCGCATCAAACCGACCGCTATTTTCATTTTTGGAGTTGACCAAGCCCTCCATCCAGCCGTAGAAATTCCAGTATCTCTCTTCGGCTGGTTGAACAACCAATCCGTCTTTTTGGTTTTTAGCAAAGAAATCCAGTATACCTCTTGTGGTTGGAAGCATTTCCTTTGCAAACTCTAAATCCCCGCTAAATAAGGTGTATTCCATCAATGCCGTTACCCATGCCAGCGAAAAACTGGGAATGGTTCTAAAGTAACTTCCCGGAGCAATATGGTTGAGGAGCCCGCAATCCCAAACCCGCTCTGCAAGTAAGGTTAAGGATGCTTTCGGCATTGCAGTTTCTCCAAAAGCATAATAACTCATCAGCATTTCGTTCCGGCTATCAAAGCCATACAGCCCCTGCTCTCTCATAGGACCGTCCTCATAATGCTCGTGCATACAGAGTCTCAAGGTATCCATACTGACTTGATAAATTTTGTCAAACAATCTATCTCCCGTCTTCAACCGAGAAACAAAAGGCACCGGATACTCTACCCGATGAATACCGGCACAATGAACAGCACGAATTCCCTGATGGGCAAAAATTTGCAAGTATCGTCCCGCAAAACGATGGATATAGCAAGCAATCTTCTGTCTTCCAGCCCGACAGGTGCAACGGAATCCATAGTTTCGTTGTCCAATGTATGAGCGAACCCGCAAATCATCTATGTGCTCTCCAAAAGCAAGGTCAATTACAGCACCTTCTTCTGCATCTAACTCCAAAACGTAATATCCGACAGTTTCTTTGCCCAAATCCAAAATCCAGTAGTTATTCTCTCCTAGCGGAAAAACCACACCATCCTCCACTTTGAAGAATTTCCAACGATCCCGATGTGCCATAGCCGCATACTGCATCTGGGCTGCTGGAGTATCCCCCTCGCCACTTGTAAATTTGCCCTGGGCAATGATTTTTCCTGTACAAACCTCATGAAGAACAAGGTTATTGATCGGTCTTGGCTGATACGTAACAGCAGAATCATCAAGGATAACTGCATTCTGCCAATCTTCACTGATGTACCGCTCACGCCAACCGTCATCTCCTCGCAAATCAATCTCCATGTTAAAGGGACGCTCAAAACTGATTCGCTCCATCTCTCCGGAACGGTACTCCTTTGCCGTTCTACACTTAATATCGTTATCACTGACCAGAAGCGTCTTATCATCCGCCACAATGGCAAACTTAATCATAGGAAGCCCTGCCGCCCGCTGAGTAGAATCTTTTCCCTGGGAATATGCCAGAATTGACAAAAGATTTTTGCTCTCTTTCAGATATTTTGTCACGTCGTAGGTATCATACATCTTTCTTTCCGGGTAGTCCGCATACTGAGAAAAACCTATCAAATGGCCGTTGATATAAAGCTCATAATTGGTATCCGAACACAAATAAATCGAAACATCCACATCAGCTTTTGCAGAAAATATCCCCTGAAAGCAAAGATATTGATTCACGGTTGTTTCCTGACTCCAGATGGCCTTTGCACCATACTTTTGAAAAACATCCATTGCAATATTCTCCTTTGTTTTCTCCTTCGTTTTCCCTTTTAAGCGGATTATAGCATATAAAACTTTTTTTGCAAGCCTCTTTTTATTTTTTAACATTATTTTAACAATTTCCATCCTTTTTACAGAATAAAATGCTAAAAAAATTCCGAAACTAAACTTGCAGAAAAACATAGGAGATTTAACGTAAAAGTTTCTTTTTTCGTTAAGCCTCCGGCAGATTTCACTGCCCGTGCAAAATTTTCCGACTGTCAGGTCTAAAACGCATGCGGCGGAATGGAGATTATTATGAGCCTTTTTTACAGCCTGTTTTTCTCTGATTGGTTTTTGGGACGTGCCTATCTTCCAATTTATGCATTTGCAAAATAATTGCAAACTACAAAATCCCTGCCACAAGTTTTTGTGGCAGGGGTTCTTACATAAAGAAACCACTTTTGTACATACTAAAATGTAGGAACTTATTGGAAAGGAAGAATTGTCATGTCCCAGTATCTCATCACTCCCGGAAAACCATTACAGGGTTCTGTATCCATCAGTGGTTCTAAAAATGCTTCTTTACCTATTCTTGCCGCCGGGCTTTTATCCCAGACGCCCTCCACCTTTGAGGGTATCCCCGTCCTTTCCGATACAGCTTATATGCTGGAACTGATTGCCTGTGTTGGAGGTCATGTTGAGCAATTGGATTCCTCCACTGTTTCGATTTCCTTTTCCCAGGATAGCAAACGCAAAACACCCTCTTTGGAACTCTTCAGTCGTCTTCGAGCTTCTTTCTTGGTAATGGGGCCCCTCCTCGCCCGTACCGGCAAGGCACGAATTCCTCTGCCGGGTGGATGCCAAATTGGTGCCAGACCCATTGACTTGCATCTAAAAGGATTTTCTGCTATGGGTGCCAAAATCAAGCAAGGTCACGGCTTTGTTGAAGCTCGTTGCGACCGCTTGTCAGGTGCCCGGATTTATCTAGATTTTCCCAGTGTCGGCGCTACTGAAAATCTTCTCCTCGCCGCCTGTCTTGCCCATGGCGAAACCGTAATCGAAAACGCCGCTGCCGAGCCGGAAATTACCGACCTCGCCCTTTGTCTTTCCAAGATGGGCGCGGAAATTCAGGGTGCCGGTAGTGATACCATAACTATTATGGGAAAGGACGCCCTCCTCCCATGCCATCATCGAGTTATTCCCGATCGAATTGAAGCAGGAACCTTTCTTGCCATGGCAGCTGCGTCCCGGGGCGATGTTACCTTAACCAATGTGTGTCCCGGCCATGTCAAGCCGGTTATTGCTAAACTAGAGGAGATGGGGTTTCACTTAGAAACCGGAGAGGACTTTCTTCATATCAGCCCCTGCGAAAAATTTCGAGCGGTAGACATCAAAACACTTCCCTACCCCGGGTTTCCTACCGATATGCAGTCCCAGTTCATGGCACTCATGAGTGTTGCTGACGGAACCGGAGTCGTCGTAGAAACCATTTTTGAAAATCGGTTTATGCAAGTCCCAGAACTTTTGAGAATGGGTGCGAAAATCAAGCTGGACGGACGAACCGCCGTCATTGACGGAACCCGAAAATTAAGCGGCACCCAAGTAAAAGCCACCGACCTTCGTGCCGGTGCTGCATTGGTTATTGCCGCGCTTGCCGCTCAAGGCGAAACCCGTATTTGCAACATTGAACACATGGAGCGAGGTTATGAGCATTTTGTTGAAAAACTCTCCTCGCTGGGTGCAAAAATAGAAAAACTTGAATTAGAATAGTCCGCTTATTCGTGAATCATCTTGGTAATATCCCGACGAAGTCGACTAATAATTCTTTTTTCCAACCTTGAGATATAGGATTGAGATATCCCCAACATATCCGCCACTTCCTTCTGTGTTTTTTCAGTATCCCCCCGCTTTAAACCAAACCGAAGCTCCATAATTCTTCGCTCCCGCTCCGAAAGTTTTTCCATGGCAGTTCTCAAAAGTTGCTTATCCACTTCTTCGTCCAAGCCACGCCAGATAATATCCTCCTCTGTTCCTAAGATATCCGAAAGCAAAAGTTCGTTTCCATCCCAATCCACATTTAAAGGTTCATCGATGGAAATCTCAGCTTTAACACCGTTATTTTTCCGTAAATACATCAAAATTTCATTTTCGATGCAACGGGACGCATAAGTTGCCAGTTTAATTTTCTTATCCGTCCTAAAGGTGTTGATTGCCTTAATCAAACCAATGGTACCAATCGAAATCAAATCCTCAATTCCAATCCCCGTATTCTCAAACTTTCGTGCTATGTAGACTACCAATCGAAGATTTCTCTCGATAAGGGTCTTTTTGGCATGTTCCCGCTGGTTTGGTATGTCCAGTTGCGAAAGAAGTTTTTCCTCCTCCTCTTTTTTCAAGGGAGTGGGCAGTGTTTCGCTTCCTCCGATATAATAGACCTCTTTGGGAGGAATTCCAAGCCACTCCCGTAAGATTTGCAACAAGCATTGCAAAGACTTTTTCCACTTCTTTTTCATGGTTCCTGCCTCCATTTTTATTGTTCTCCCGCAAAATTTGCGGATTACATATTCCGGAATACAATCCGTCTTTGGATAATCGCCCCTTTACAATCCCCATAAGTGGCTGTTCTTGTAATTCATATTTTTTACTCAAACACTCCACTCCGTCAGAATAAAATGCCGGAATTCGAGTTGTCCCGCCGGCAGTATGTACCGTTAACCAAAAACTATTTTGGGGTGTAATCCCCTCCAAAACTTCCTCCGAAACCAAAAGAACCCCCTCCCCCGTAACCGGTGCTGTTAATTCGCAGCCGGTGTCCAAAAGGGCAGTGATGGTAATGCGGTGTTCTCCAACAGAAAACGTCATAGGGACCAAAATCTTATCCCGGGAGAAGTTTCGGATGCAGATGCTTCGATACCAGAAAAGCAAACCATAAGATAATAAAATTCCAGCAAGCAAAAGTCGCATATCCAGCAAAAAATACACTCCATCATTTAGTGCTACAGCTTTAAGCTCCCGCCCCAATCCTGTTCCTACTGCCAGAAAATAAACAACCCCTCCTACCAGAGCAGAAACCAAGGTAAATACAGCACCGGCTTTTCTGAATCCCCGCCAACCCCCACAGGGTTTTAGCAACCATATCCCAATCGCACCCACAATAGCGCGCCCCAAAAAAGAGGTAATTAGAGAAAGCTCCGGCATAAAACTTACGGTACCATAAAACGCAAGCAGTGCCGTTGCCAACGTTAGACGGGCTAGATTAAATGGGATTCTGGATAACTGAACCGTTAAAAATAGAATGAGTAAATCCATCAAAAAATTAGTGGCAAATAAAACATCTGCATAAATTGTAAGTTCCATATTTTGTCCCCTCGTTTCTGTTTTATTATACCTGTTTGTCGGGGCAAACACTGTCAAAATATGGAAAATAAATTCTAATTTATGCGACAAAAAAGGACAGAAACACTTATGTTTCTGTCCTTTGAATATGACTCTATTCTTTATTCTTTGACCATCAATTCCCGATTCAGTTTTCGCATTGCAGACAGGAAGGCAAAGACGAACAAAATTGCCGCACCGAGCCATGCCAGAGGTCCTGCAAAAGCAACACCCATATACCCAAAGGGAACTGATAAAACAAATGCACAAATAAGTCGGATTCCCAACTCCACAATGCTTCCTGTCAGTACAATGCCGGTCTGTCCAATCCCCTGAAGGGTGTTCCGGAAAATAAAAACAGAGCCAAGTGCGGGAAGAAAGCACGCCGAAACCGTCATAAACTCACAGGCATAGTGGATAACCTCTTCTACATTCTTTTCATTCGCATCAATGAAAATCAAGGTTAAGTATCTTCCAAAAACAATAATCAACGTTGCTCCCACCACAGCCAGAACAGCCATCAGGATACAGGTAACAGATACCCCTTTTTTGATACGAGCAAGGTTTCTGGCGCCGTAATTCTGCCCCACAAAGGTGGCTAGCGTCATGCCCAGGGATAGCATAATCTGGGAAACCAACTGTTCAATTCTGATGGATGCAGTAAATCCAGCTACAACCACCGTTCCAAACCCATTCAAGCACGCTTGTACTGCAATGGCTCCGGAGGCAATCACTGCCATCTGTGTACCCATAGGAATGCCCAATCGCAAATGCGCCCAAACGAAATCTTTCTCTAACTTCCAGTCTTCCTTTTTTAAATGAAGGGTTGGAAAAAATTTTACAATATAGAGGAAACACAGGCTTCCGGAAATTCCCTGAGATACCACGGTGGCAACCGCGGCTCCCATTGCCCCCATCTTAAAAACAAGAATACAGACAAAATCCAATACAATATTCAAAACCGAAGCAATCAACAAAAAAATCAAAGGCGTCTTACTGTTTCCAAGTGCCCGCATAATACTTGACAGATAGTTATAGAGCATTGTTGCCGGAATCCCCCAGCAGATAACAACCATGTATGCATAGGCATCCTCCATAATTTCTGCCGGCGTATTCATAAGGTTTAAAATCCAACGAGAACAAGAAACGCAAACAACGGTCAACAGTGCCGCAAAGACAATACTGATGATACCACCGGTTCCCACACTACGCCGGACACCCTGCATATCTCCGGCACCAAATCGCTGAGAGGTCATAATGACAAAACCGTTAGTAAGTCCTGATGCAAATCCAATAATCAAAAACACAAGAGAACCGCAGGCACCAACTGCCGCCAAGGCATTCATTCCCAAAGTCCGCCCTACAATAATGGTATCCGCCATATTGTAAAGCTGCTGAAAGACATTCCCAATGATCAAAGGAATACTAAACATCATGATATGCCGCCAAATATTTCCCTTGGTCATATCTATTGTTTTATCTTTTTGCATCGTTACTCCCCCATTATATTATTTTACCGTTACACTATACTACCCTTTGAGATTTCCGTCAAGGAATTTCGGCGAACTTTAACATAAAATTTACATAAAAAATACCGCAGAGAAATTCTCTGCGGTATTTCAAAATTTTACAAAAGGTTTATTTGGACATGCCTTCCTGATATCTATCGTATGCAGCCTGATAGATTTCCAGCATCTCGTCAGCACCCATTCTCTTCAAGTCAGCCTTGTACTGATCCCAATCCTTTTCAAGATCCTCTGCACCAGTAATCCATTTTGCTCTCTTGGTCTCAACCAGATTAAAGATATCGGTGGTCAGCTCGGAAAGTCTGTTTGCTTCCTCGATTGCATAGTAGGGACGAGGCCAGGTTTCGTCATCCAGATAGGATTCGTACATTTCATAAACAGCAATCTTATCTTCCTGTTCAGGACGAAGCGGGAGCTTTTCGCTGCCATAAATCTCCTCAGGAATAAAGCAAGGAATACCACTAGTCAGTACACAGGAGTAGATATAAGAGCTGATAACCTTGCCTTCAGGTGCTTCATTCCATGCGAAGTTGTCGCCTACCTTAGAAAGGGTAGAGTTCTCAGCAATCTCACCATAAGCATTCTGAATGGATTCGTCAATTTCGAAGAATTTATCTGCCCACTTAAGAACTTCCTTAGGATTCTTACAAGTGTTAAAGATTACCAAGAAATCTTTGGTTCCAATGTATCCGGGATGGATACGCCATACAGGCTTAATCTTGCCGTCTGCACTCAGAGGCTCGATTGCAATGTATTCCTCGGGATTTGCCATAGAGTTAGCATTACTCCAGAATACACCAACCTTAGAGGTGGAAGCACCCTTCTTTGCAAAGTACTGCTCATTGGTCTGGGTAAATGCTTCCATATCCAGAAGACCCTCTGCATACAGGTCGCGGTAGTAAGCAAGCATTTCCTTCCATTCGTCAAGAACAGGGGTAAACTTAACTTCGCCATCCTGAACGGTCAACCAGCTATCATAGGTACCATACTTGGTAGCCATACCCCAGGAAGAAAGAAGAACTTCAGGATAGTCAGAAGAAGATGTCAAGCTAAATACCAACGGAATTTCATCCGCCTGGCCATTGCCATTAGGATCCTTTTCCTTGAATGCCTTCAAAACAGTCTTGAGGTCTGCCAAAGTCTTGGGAATCTGCAGACCCAGCTTATCCAACCATACCTTGTTGATGTACATAGCATTCTCAACATAGTCGGGCATGAACTCCTTGACACCGGGCAGAGTGTAGATATGTCCGTCCGGAGCAACAGAAGCTGCCTTGATAGCAGGTCTTTCCTGATACAGCTTGTAGATGTTAGGAGTATCCTTCTCGTTGATGTAATCCTCAATTGCAATCAGGTTGCCATTTGCAGCATACTGAGAAATGTCAGCGGGCTGGAAAGCGTTACCAATAACAACCTCGGGGAAGTCGCCAGATGCAATCTGCATCTTCAAGGTAGCAGCCGCATCTACATCAGACATATACTCCCAAGTAATGGGAACATCGGTCATAGCTTGAAGTCTATCCAAGCTCTTCTGATACAAACCTTCGGGTCTATCGGGACCCTCGGAGGGAATCATTACGCTAAAGCCACCTTCGCCGGATGTTTCGCCGCCACCACAGCCGGTCAGAGCCAGAGTCAGCATCAAAACCGCCAGGGTAAGACAAATGCCTTTCTTAAACCATTTTTTCATCGTTACATCTCCTTTATATATGTATTTCATTTTTTTACAAGAGGAATTCTGGAATGGTATTAACCCTTTACAGAACCAACCATAACGCCCTAAACAAAGTACTTCTGTACAAAAGGATACATCAAGAATACCGGAATAGAACCTACGATAATAATAGAATACCGTACAGCCTGCTCTGCCTTGACCTTGTCTGCAATTGCTCTTGCATCCATACCCATATCCTGAACGCTAGTGCTCAAGGATGCAGTTAAGCCCTTCAGCACCATCTGGAGAGGATACTTTTTGGAGCTGCGCAGGTAGTAAAGCGCATCGGTATAAGAATTCCAGTGCTGCAACGTATGGTAGAGAACCAACACTGCCAAAATTGCCTTAGACAAGGGGAGAACAACCTTGATAAAGAAGGTGGTGTAGCTACCGCCGTCAATCTTGGTTGCCTCGAAAAGCTCCTCGGAGATATTACTCATAAAGAAGGAGCGGCAAACAATCATGTTGTATACATTGAGTGCGGTGGGAAGAATCATAACCCAGATGGTATCTAAGATACCCAAGTCTCTGTTTAAGATATATGTAGGAACCAGACCACCGGCTACATACATGGTAATAACAAAGAAAGCATTGAGCACTCTTCTTCCGGGCAGCTCCTTCCGGGAAAGAGCAAACGCACAGGTTACACAGGTAAACATCTGAACACAAACACCGGTAACAGTATAAATCACAGAGTTTTTAAAACCGTTCAAAATGGTGGGATATTCCAGAAGTTTTTCATAACCCAAGAAATTGATACCCTTAGGAATCAAAAACGTTTCGCCCAAGTTTACATAGGTGGGGTCACTGATGGAAGCTGATAAAATGAAATAAACAGGATAAATCAGCATCAAGGTAAAAATTGTCAATAAGGTACCGTTCACAATGCCAAAAACTCTATCGCTACCAGAATCTTTAATGATACTCTTTTTCTTCATCTCTCCCACCTCCTTAGAATAACGAGCTGTCGTTGAGCTTATTGCAAATGGTATTCACAATAACCAGACAGCAGATGTTAACGCAAGTGTTGAATAAGGTAACTGCAGTCGAGAAACCAAATTGTGCCTGCAGAAGACCGGTCTTGTAGTTATAAGTAGTAATGATTTCGGATGCACCCAAATTCAAAGGAGTCTGAAGCAGAAGCATCTTATCAGGACCTACCGCAAACATCGAACCGCAACCCATGATAAGCATGATAACAATGGTATCCAAAAGGGACGGAATCTCGATATGCCAGATAATCCGCATCCGGCTTGCACCATCAATCTTAGCAGCCTCTAACTGCTCCTGGTCAATACCAGACAGAGCTGCCAAATAAATAATTGCACCATAACCAGTACCACTCCAGATACCTGTAATGATAAAAATCGGCAAAACGTACTTGTCATGACCAAAGAATAAAATCTGTTCCATGCCCAGCTTTTGCAGAATAATATTGATAACACCGGTACCGGGTGCCAGGAATACGTTGGCAATGGAAACGACAACGACCACAGAGAAAAGATAAGGCAGATAGGAGATATTCTGCACCAGCTTTTTTGCTCTCTCATTCCGTACCTGATTCAGCATCAAAGCAAAAATAATCGGCAATGGGAAGGTAAACAACATATTAAACAATGCTGTCTTTGCCGTGGTCCAAATTAATTGTCCACAGTTTTCCAGACCGAAAAATCTTTCAAAATGTCGAAGTCCTGCCCAAGGAGCCTCCATAATTGACTGACCCGGCAACATATCCTTAAACGCAAGCTGAATACCATAAATAGGAATGTACTTAAAGATTACGGTAACCACGATTGCCGGAATCAGAAATACATACAGTTCCCAACAACCCAGAATGCGTTTGAGCAATGTTTTCTTCTTGTTCAGTACTAGTGGTTTACTTGCTACGCTTTCCATAAACAAACATGTCCTCGCTTTCACTTATAATGTACTGGGGCGTCACCCCGCAGAAAACGACTCGTCTTGACAAAAAATTATGAATAAATTATGTACGGAGGTTTGTAATATCCATTATTTTTTAACAAGTAAAATCCATCTTCTGCCTCTTCTATTTGTACATTATAACAAATAACCTTTGATTATGCAATACGAAAATCGGACATATTTAATTTTTTGTGTCCTGTTTTCATAAAATTACAGAAAAATTGTTGTTATTTTTTCCAAAATTCCTGCTTTATCAAACCCATCTGCTTTTTTTATCATAATTTGATAGAAAGGATTCTTTTTTTTAGCAAAGGTACACAAATTGAAAAAAGAACCTCAACCTTTCGGTTGAGGTTCTTTGATTTCTATTACAGTTCTTTGGAGAAGAAATCCAAGGAGAACCGCAGTGTTGCCTTCTGCAACTTACTCCAGCTTTCATAGGGGCTGATAATCTTGGTGCCCAATTCTTCTACCACATAGAAGCCGTAAGCCTTAGCATAAGCATCAATGCTAACATACTGCATACCATCCTTCGCAGTTACCTCACTTGCGGGGAAGGTTACCTCGGCACCCAAGGTGTTGAAGGTCAAACCGCCCTCCTCGCCAAGAGCAATATTTGCACTGACAAACGCTGCTGCCACTTCTGCAGAGATGTAGTTGTCATATACTGCATTTTCCACTCTCTTGTTGTGGAGGAGTGCCGCACCGCTTTCTCCATGAGCCAAAAGAACCTTGCTGCTCTGGAAGGGGTATACGGTTCTGGTATTCTCTGCATGAGAAGCCTGCCGCAGATGGAGCTGCTCGAACCGGTTGGTACCAACCTGTGCATCTTTTTGTACTGCGATGGTTCTTCCGTACCAGCTACCGCCAAAACCATCATCGTAGGAGAACGCATTGGCAAGAACCTGATTCTCGGTAATGTGAATATTCAGGTTCATCATAGCACCGATGGTACCGGTGTTTTCGTGAACAGTACCCAGCATCTGCCAGGTCTTCATACTGTCGGTACTTCTTGCGAAGAGCCAACGGGTTCTGGGGTACTGACCCTTACCGTTGACATTGTCATTGTCGTAGCCGAATACTGCGTAAACATGCTGCGGATTGTAGGGGTCTACCTCCACGCTGTAACACATTTCGGTACTCAAGAAGGGAGTAAAGTGAACATTGTTGGTATCGAAAGTTTTACCGCCGTCTTCTGACTTAAGATAACCAATATAACCCAGGTTGGTTCTACCAAACAGATAAACACTGCCGTCTGCCAATTCTACCGGAACTGCCTCGACGAAGGTAATGCCGGGGGTATTGTGGCTCTCACCTGCCAGCTGGGTGTTGTCCACCAAGGTTTCACTGTCATTCCAGGTAAGACCGTTGTCATCACTGTAGAACATTCTAATTTGTGCCCACCACTCACAAGCAACATCGGTGGTACATACCGCATACACTCTGCCGGAGGGTCCCTGCTTAACACGGTTCTGCATCGCATTGTACATCAAACCAACAGCATCCTTTTCGGACATCTTGTCGCTTCCATAACGATCCCAGGTCTTACCCTTATCCTTGGAAATGTAGGGGATAAAGTTATAGTACTGCTTTCCATCCTCGCCAACAGACTGGAGTTCGGACTTCAATCCCAAAACATCGCCGTTCTGAAGTGTAACCGTGTTATCGCTGACAGTCGAAACAGTGGTATCCTGTACGAATGACTTACCACCGTCGGTGGTTCTCCATGCAGTTGTGTTGGACAGGACGTATTCATCTCCGCCCAAGTCAATCAAGTCAACGTTAACGTTGGTAAAGGTCTCTCTAACATCTGCCATAACCTTAATATCGCCACGGTACTTGAAGTTATCAACGTAAGCGCTGCCGTCCTTCATCACAAAGCCGAACTTACCACGCCAGTAAGAAGAATCATGCTTTACAAGGATTTCCTCGCCGTTCATGTAGAGGATAACCTTCTTGGAGCCATCCTCCTGATAGCGAACCTTTAATGCAAGATTCACATACTCGCCGGTGGGGAATGTTCCTTCCTTGGTAACCGAGGTTTTTCCGCTGGTGGTTACATCTACAATTTCAAACTGACCGGTCTCGAAGTCATAGCCGGCTCTGGAATACGGATGTTTATTGGGATGGTTGAAGTCGAACCAGAAGCCGTCGGTACCTTCTACTACCTTGACATCAGCGCTGATATCAATGTCGCCACCGAAAGCTGCAACATCGGCATAGGAATATTTATCGCCTGCAGCACCGAGAAGCATATAGCCAGCCTCGGGGTCCACCGTTACAGACATGCCATTATCCGCCGTTCTGTTGGTGTATCTCCACTGGGTCAAAGTTTCAAATTCGGTATCGCCGCTAAAGTCGTCCTCATAATAGTAAACGTCCTTGTTGTCGCCGACACAGACAAACTCAAATCCGTCGCCATTTGCGACTTCTACTGCCAACGTTCCCTCGCCGACAGTGGGAACACTACGGAAACTGAACACCCATCTTCCATTGGCGTAGATTCTGGTCATACCAACTGCGGTTTCAGCACGAAGGTAAACCTTACCGTTTTCATCTGCCCAATCAGCAAGCTTACCTGCTTCCTTCCGGAAGGGGTCCATCATTTCCACCTTGGTGGTCCATACATAAACGGTGCCGTCTTCAATCTGCAAATCGGTACGATAGTATTCGTCATTAAGAACCAATCTTCCTTCGTCGGTTACATCAACGATAGCGTCCATCACATGATAGTTGGGAAGTCCGCCCAGATTGTAAACAGAGTTCTTCGCAGTGATATTGTTCATTGCAAAGTAAGTTGCTCTGTCTTCAGGAAGGATAATCTGTTCATTAGAAATGGTCAAACCGCCGTCAACAAAGGATTTTGCAATTTCCTTGGTCATAGGCATTGCAAAGGTAAATACCATCTGTCCGTTGCGATAAACCTCTGCAAAAGCACCGTCGGTCATCACGATAAAGTTGCCCAATCCCTTACCATAGGTCTTTTCGCCCTCGTTGGTCAGGTAGGTTACACCATCTCTGGTATGAGTCATCTTGAGCTGATGTCTGCCATTGCTAAAGTTTACTTCTGCATTGCCGAACTCGCCGGAAACGGTATACCGAACCTCGTTGGCGAAGTTCTCGGAAGCCTGAGTTGCCACTGTCTTGGCAGTGAACTGCTTGGAGCTTTCGTACAGAACAAGTCCGGACTTGCTATAGCAAATCACTTCCAAGGTGTGCTGCATGGGAGTCAGGGCAGAAAGGCTCATCTCGTAATAGGGAGCCTGGGTGGAGATTGCAACAACCTTACCATCCAATCGATACTCTACTCTGTCTACCTGCGGCAGCTTGTCAAAGAATTCCAGGTTCGCAAAGAGATTACCATACTCATCCTGACTGGTCTGGATTTCTGCTTTGATTGCTTTACGAACTGCAAAGGTTCTAACATTGGATACATACTGTTCGCCGTAGCATGCCGAAATCTCATAATCGCCTGCCAACATACCGGAAAGCTCCGCCTTGTAATCAGGTGCACTGCCGGTTGCTACGGTCTGACCATTAATTTTATAATCAATGGTAGGAATTTCCGTTTGCAATTCCTCTGCTACTGATGCAGCAAGTTCAATCTTCTCTCCCTCCAAGTATTCAGCATCCTTCATTGGGGCATCAATAACAATTTTCTCATCTACAATCTTGATATCAACCCAGTCAACGGTCATTCCGGAATACATGCTTCCATTTGGATAAGTAAAGAAATAAATACAACCATTATACTCGTAGTCATTGTTATCCAGAGCAGGCTCTACTGCAGTAATGGGAACCCCATCAATAAAGAGCTGGTTCTTGGTACCGCCATCGGTTACTTTAACAGTATATTCGTACCATTTATTCTCCTCCAGATGAATCTCATTGCTTCGCTTCTGTCCGTAAGGAGTTTCAAACTCGACATATTCTCTGTAGATATAACCACGGAAAGAACCATTAGGCCAACTTGGAATAATACCCTGCTGCTCACCAAACTTATCCATTCTAAACTTAACTGTAATCGTGAAATCCTGTCCTTTATTCAGTCCAAAAGGTCCGGAACACGAGAGCAATTTCAAATCCTGGGTATTCCAGCTGGTTGCATAGCCGTCTGCAATGGACCATGTGTCTCTTTGAATCCAGTTCACATACTTTTCAGGTGTTTCAAAATCAAAGAACACATCATGCTCCACCGGCATTCTTACATACTCCCATTGCTTTGCCTGATAGGTAGATTCGGTAGGAGTACCGTCATCGCTGCCGGTGGAAATCTTTCTTCCGGTATACTTGTTAAATACCAAGTTACTTACCGAATAAGATGCAATACCAGACTTTGCACCACGGGCCAGGATTTCCATACGACCGGGCTGGTTAGCATTGGTTTCGCCAGTGATGGTTGCCGCATAGTAGCCGTCAATGTACATATCGCCTACATTACCATCGGTAATCAACTGATAATGATGCTTCTCGTAACCAATGTCATAGGCAACGTCGTATGCTTCGTACTGTGCAGTTGAGGAATAACCTCTTCCCCAAATACCGGTAATGTTAAAGTGCATATAGAACCGGCACTGTCCATTGTAGAAAATAATCAGCTGGTTACCATTGTGTTTATGAATCTGCAGGTCAAACTCAACGTCCATCTGGGGCTTGATATTGGCAGTGTTGCCATTCCGCCACAGATGCGCCAAATCGGCATCCGCTGTGCTAGGTCCTGATGTCAGGGTAACCGTGTCGCCCTTTCTGGTAACGGTACCTGCGCCTGATTGGGTAAGGCTTTCATGCCATGCTGCTGCCGCTGCAGAAACAGGAACAGCCAGAGTGGCAAGCACAGTCGCCAACATACAAACTAATGTAATAATAGAAACTAATTTCTTCATCGCTTACCCCTCCTTAATCAGCAGTGCATATTGAATATGTCCGCCACGCTGGATACAAACAACCGCCTTCTGGTTGGTGTCCGGATCCATGTTGTAGGTTACCAAATCCTTGATAGAACCCTGTTTGATTTCGGGCTTGCCATTATTGTCCTCGTAAACATAAATAATGGTGCCGTTGTGTCTGTAGTTATGAAGTTCGTTATAAGCCTCTATGCCATCGGGATCTTCCTTAACCGAGGTGGTATGGGTATAGATGGTTCCATCGAAGTTAACAATCGTACCATATCTCGTGCTCCAGTTAAAGTACAGGTTGTGGTAACCACCGTTACTACCTCTGGTATTAACACGAGTCTGATCCTTACCAAGACTCATATCGAACATCATGGTTACTGCCTGCAAAACATTCTTACCATTGATTTCAATCTGAACAATATCGCCAATGCCAAGGTCTACCTGCAAATCCTCGGGGAGAATTACGGTTTTGGATTCAGCGGGGTTCAAAAGTTCAACCTTGCGAACAACCTCGCCGTCCTCGTCCAATGTATCATAAATATCGGAAACAAGCATCGGTCTGTTGGATACGAGGGTGGTAGAAACAACATGATCGTATGCGATTACATACTTTGCTACCTTAGTAACAGGATCTACAGTAAATGCCTCTACAACCGGATAGTAACCGTCAATGATGGTGTTACGGAAGTACTCTACATCATCTCTTTCCACCTGTCGAACACGGAAAATCTTATCAATGTTACTTGCAGTAACAACAAGCTCAGTACCTGCCTGATTATAGAAGCTATAAGGATAAGATGCAAACGCCAGTCTTCTTACCTCGGAATTTCCAGGATTGATAGGCTGCAGAGAGTCTGACAATTCATAATCATTTTCGTAAATCATGGTATCCAGATGGGTCAGCTTCCCCTCATCATTGAGCTTAAACCGAATCGCCTGAGAATAGGGGAACTTTGCGTCGCCCTCCTCCATTCTATCCTGATGAGTAACAGTTGTGGTGCCATCTATGGGAAGAATTGCAGAAACCTCCTCCTCGTTATAACTCCGCATGTTGTGAGCGGTCTCCAAACGGGTCATGGCAGCCTCTACGTCGGTATACTTGATTTCGTCAATAAAGATAGGATCGGTTGCGGTAAATTCCTGGAGGATATAGTTACCATCAATGATTCTAAACGCCAGTTCCTCTTTAAAACCTTGACCTATATTGGTAGCACCTACCAGGTATGCAAACTGGTATGCATCATTGGATGCATGAAGAACCACCGCTGCCAGGTCGCCGTCGGGATAAACGGAAACGGTTTCGCCTATGAGAATCTGCTCGTCAATTACTGTACTGTTGTTGACAATATATTCCATTCCGTTTACAGTAATCTTATCATTTGCAATGGATGTAATCTGACCGGTAACAACGTCGGACAGCTGCGTCATCCGCGCCTTGATTGTGCCGGTTGTATTCTTGCTGCGGCGGAGTTTTAAAACAGTGCCTTCGCTCAAAGTACCGAGGTTAACTTTTCCATAGGGACCGGTCATAACAATATCGTTGGTCTGGTTCTTGCCGCCGATAGTAATCTCCGGATATTTACCATACAGAATCGTGTTTTCCTTGTCCTGACTACCGTAAACCATATACTCTACATGGTCAACTGTGATGACATCATAAGCATTATCATCATCGTTGTCAATCAGGGTAATGGTGCCTGCCGGAGGCTGCAAATCTGCATCGGTAAAACCAGGATGAGCAACACCGTTTACAATAACATCCGGTGCCAAAGTCAGCTTATAGCCCTTATCCTTGCCGCCAACCCAGTATTTGAGTTCGCCGTCTCTGACCCCAATGACATCTTCGCCATCTAAGGTTACAATGTTATTTCTGGTCTCGTCTGCATAGATATAGAAGATTTCCTTAGAAGTGGAGCTGCCTTCTCTCTCGCTGTAGAAAACAGTATACTTACCAAGCAAGCTCTCATCGTCCCATGTGAAGATACGATTGTTAATCTGAATGCTTCCTTCCGGAATCATATCGGTAGGTTCAATTAAGTTGGTGTAAGGGATACCCTTAACAATACCATCCTGCTTTACCAGGTTGTGATAGCACTCAATGGCAAGATAGCCTTCGTTCTTCTTGTATTTCTTGGTTTCGCCATAGGAAATCGCTTCAAACATATCGCCATGGAGAGTGTTAAACGCCATAGCCAGTGCTTCGCCATAGGTCACAACGCCGTCCATACTGATACCGTCGGTAATCTCTGCATCCCGTGCAATACGCAGATAGGACATGTACTCGCCCGCATCCTTGTAACCCAGTATTACAGAGAATACCTTGCAAATTTCAATATCAGTTACCTGATCATTCGGACGGAAATAACCGTTTCCATCGCCGGACAAAATGCCCATCTGTGCTAAGGCATAAATGTCTGCGAAATATGCGGATTCTTGGGCTACATCGTAGAAATAGTATTCACTACCGTTGTAAGCCGGTGCGTTGGAGAGGCGAGCTGCTATGTGAGCCAGCTCTCCTCTTGTTAATGCCTTGTCGTAATTCGGTGTCTTCTCTGTTACGATTCCTAAGGTACGAAGCAAGCCTTCCTGCCCCGGAGTCAATAGACTGCCGGTAGCAGATGCGGTAACGCCGAAGCCTGCAGAAATCGTGGTTGCCAAGACGGTAATGGCAACGATTATACTAATTTTTTTCAGTAATTTCTTCATTGCCCTTATCTCCCTTCTGCAATATAGTTGTAAATTCTGTAAATTGCTACGGCAGATTCTGCTCTGGTTGCCGAAGCACTTCCTTCAAAGTTGTTTTCGCCCTTACCATTCATGAGCTGTGCCTGAGCCAAAGCGTCAATGCTTTCTCTTGCGTATTCGGGAATGGTTTCGAAATCATCAAAGACAAAGGCTGCAACTTTCTTTGTCAAGGTAATGTTCTTGTAATCCAGAATCCGCTTAAGCATTACTGCCATGTCGGCTCTTGTAATCTGCTCGCCAATGCCGAACCAAGAATCGTTCATACCCTGAACAATGCCTGCCTGATATGCGGCAGCAACGTAAGGATAGTACCATTCGTTGGCATCAACATCGCTAAATGCAACTGCAACATCGCTATTACCCTTGATGCCTGCTGCCTGCATTGCCATCTTCAAGAATTCCTCACGGGTTACTGCACGGTTAGGAGCAAAAGTTCCGTCGCCGTTACCATTGATAACACCCATGTTCCGGAGATTCTTGATAGCATTCTGTGCCCATGCAACAGAATCCAAATCGTTAAAGTCTTCAGGAAGAGTTACGGGAGCCATTCCGCCACCGAAACCGCCGCCGGTTGCACCAGTATTCTGGAATCCGGTAGTTCCCTGGAAGAGACCAGTACCAGCACCGCCGCCAGCACCGCCTGCAGCACCGCCGCCTGCAGCGCCGCTTGCTTCTGCAGTCTTTTGTGCTGCCAGAGCAGCATTAAAGCCTGTCAGGATTTCTCCTTCGCTGGTGTAACCGCCAGTCATTCTCAAGAAGAGGGACTTTTTGTCAGTAA
This sequence comes from Ructibacterium sp., assembly GCA_045606185.1. GTDB lineage: Bacteria > Bacillota > Clostridia > Monoglobales > Monoglobaceae > Ructibacterium. Next base: position 13,593 of record JAZURN010000027.1, on the reverse strand, counting down.
TATCAGCAAGGTCTGCTTCGGTAACACCAAGGTCACTGCTTAAAATCAAGTTCTGAACCTCAGACCACTTACCATTTGCAGCCGCAGTATTTACATTCAGGCAGAATACACGTTCCTTTACTTCTCCATTGGTTGCTACATCCATTGCATCACGGAAGCTATACAGGGATGCAAAGGTGGTGGTTTCGCCCTTCGCCTCTACGTAACGGTCATATACGTCAGACGCAAAGCTTTCTTCGTTATTCCATTTCTTTGCAGTTTCACTACCATAATTATTGATGAAGTTTCTGATGCTTGCAGCATCGGTAATGTTGTTGTAAGGAATATCATCACAGAAGAGCTCTACTTCGGTCTCGGTTACGGCATTGGTACCAAACTGCATTCTTACGGTGTAGGTTCCGCTAGCGCAAGTCGGGTCAACTGCAACGGTGGTATCAACCAAACCGGTTGCACTGGCAAGGGTCTGACCCACGCCACGAAGAACACCGTTTTCATCCGATACGCTAATGGTTACCTTAGTATTCTTCTCTCCGGTGTAACCAGTAACCTTAACATCGTTGTAGTTTGCCTCTGCCTTGAGTGCAACTGCTGCATCTGCAGCCGGTGCACCGGTTGCATTATTGACAAGCATTGCACCTGCCATATCGCCCAGAGGAATACCGGTTTCTACAGTATCCCAAAGCATAACAGCTGCTTTATCGTTTGCCGCATCAACACCGGTGGTATTGAAGGTGTTGCTCAGGTTTGCACCCTTACCGCTCAATACCTCGTAATCCTTTGCCTTGACAAACTTGGTGTAACCATAGGTTGCATCATATACTGCCGTCAGCAAGGTTGCACGACGGTCATAAGGTGTCTCCAAGGTGCCGGAGAAGAATTCGCCGCCGGTCTTTACCGTGCCGTCTGCCAGTTCCGGTTCGTCAATTTTAATGTAATCGCCTGCATAAACCTTAACATCGTCAATCTCTGCCGCCATGAGGCAGTGGAATCGAATATCGTCAAACCCGCTGGCGCCGGGGGCAAAATCGGTGTGGGTCTTAATCCATTCATCACTGCCAACCAAGTGCCAGTAAACATTTACCTTGGTATTGTCGGTCCAAGCAAAGAGAAGCTCTGCCCAGTTGCCGACACCTGCCGCTGCCTGGTTCTCTGTCTTACTAAAACCACTGGTACGGTTGATAACAAATACACTGTTGGCACCGGTATCAATCGCAATCTTGTTACCGTTGTTCTGCATATCCACTGCAACCTTAGAATCATTAGTGGGAATCAGATACTTATACCGAACAAACCACTGACCCTTGGGGTTTACAGTACCAAGGTCCACATCCAAACGGCTGCCGTTGGGATAGGTGGGGTCGGAGGGAACATCAGGATTTCTCTTAAAGACGCCATCCTGAATCATACCCGTAATCATGTTGTAGGTTCCATCATCTTCCGAGAAGTCCTCGTCGATGTATATCCTGTTCGCCATAGATGCAATGATATTAGCATCGTTCAATACGATTCTTTCTACCTTATATTGCTTTACAGTAGAAATATAGGCATTTGCTGTTGTGGTGTTGTCAAGCAGAACGCCGTAATAACCGCCGGTACGGAAACCATTGGAAGTCACACGGACTGTCCACTTCTCTTCGCCATCCAGCTTAGTATAAATACGGAAGTTTTCGCCATCGGAGGTTACCAGATAATTTACCCAATCGGTGCCGGGTGCAAAACCAGGTGCCTGCTTCTGGTCGGTGCCCCATGCAACCAACTTGTCGGGGTAAATGTAGACGCTGGCTCTGGGATAGCCGTTAAGCTGAACGCCCAGCATACCATTGGCATCTACCTTTGCACGGAACATAATGGGATTTTCCTTGGTCAAAGGCTTCCACATATTCGCACTACCGGAGCCCCAAGCAAAGTATTGGCCTGCGGTTTCCTTCAGCTCCAGTCCGTTTTCGCCAATGGTGGGCTGCGTCTCTGCAACTGCACCAGTGGTTACGTTCTTAAGCTGTGCATTCTCTTCTACGCCGTTAAAGTTTGCGTCGAAAATAAGCTCTTCTCTTGCAACTGCAATACCGCCGATGATATCCTCGATAACGAACTGGTCGCCGGGCTGAGGACCTTCCTCCTCGGGAAGCTCGTCCTCGGTACCGTAAACGGTTACATACTTCAGATAAGAACCGCCATTTGCAGAGTAGAAGTTAAGTCCGGTGGTTGCACCGCCGCCGGGACGGAAGCTGTTGGTAGAAGCAACCAAAGTCCAATCTTCGGCATCCGGAAGCTTTGCATAAAAATCATAACCGCCGATTTCGTTAGTCTTTGCCAAATAGTCATTCCAGACGGTGCCGGGCTCATAGTCCACAATGTTGGTAGCACCGGTAAAGCCGCCTGCACCATCACTCATACATACCCAAAGACCACTGTTAGTAATATTAACATATGCACGTTCTGCATTGCTACCGGGCTTTAATACCTGGAATACCATGGTATCACCGGCAGCAACCTTTGCGCCAAAGGTTACACCCTTATTAGCAAGGGGAGTATAGCTCTTTTCCGGAAGGTATATCCAATTACTTGCTGCCCCCATCTTAACACCCATCGTATCGCTATAGGTTGCGCCGCTAGGAGCAGTAATCCCTGTCTGAGATGTGTTAAACTCACTGGTAATCTGGAAGGTCTTGATTGCAACAGCATCGTCGCCAAGAATTGCTGCATAATTACCTTGTATACCATCATAAGCGTCTCCGCTGGGAACAGTTCCGCCGCCCTCGCCGCCAGGTTCGTCGCCACCGCCGGTGGACTCATCAACGCCCTGGAAGCACATAGAGTAGTTCACAGAAACATTTTTACCGGTAAACTGTGCACCGGTTCCGCCAAAATTACCATTGGTACGGAAGGATGTAGTAGAAGCTACCTTGGTGAATTCTGTGTCAGATGCTTTCTTCATATAAACATCGTAACCACTTGAGGTGTTGGTGGTAATCAAAACATCGTTCCACTCGGTACCGGGGGCATAGTCTACCAGCTTGGTTACAACGCCCTGACCACTGGTACCATAGTCAAAAATAGTAATGCCTGTTGTAGAAATATCCATGTATGCTCTGTTGTTGGTCCATACGCCACATGCCTGTGCATTCAAAGCGCCGCCCTCTTCCAGCTTGAAGCCGAAGCCCCAGTTGCCAAGACAGAGGGGAGACCACTTACCAACCGATGCAATCGGATTGTAGTATCTCAGGTTAACTGCTGCATCGGTGGGGAATACCGCACCTGTATCATTATTGAAGGTAATACCAGAATCAACAGTCAAACCTGTTACCGCACTGGAATCAAAGTCATCGGTAAAATCCAATGCCATAGGACTCCAGCTTGCATTACCCGGATGAGCCTCAGAAGTCGCAGTTCCCAGAACTGCACCTACTGCATCGTAGGGTGCGCCAAGATTCTCGGAAGGTGTGGTGCTACCGCTGTCATCGCCACTGCCGGAATCGTCGCCGCCACCGGTTGCTTCGTCAGAACCCTGGAAGCTTACCATGTAACTTGCAGAATATCCCTGACCATTCAGTGCTGCACCGGTGCCGTTCAGCAAGCCGCCGCCGTTACTTCTGGGAGCGGTAACAGTTGCTACCTTGGTAAACTCAGTATCGGTGGCTTTCTTCATATATAAATAATAGGAAACATTGGATGCACCAACTGAACTACCCATGACAACCAGCAAATCATTCCACTCGGTTCCAGGAACGTACTGATTATCAATGGTGTTGGTAGAGCCGGCAAGGGATACACCTGTATTAGAAATATCCATGAAGACTCTATTACCATCCCAACCGGTACAAGCCTGAACGTTCAGGGTACCACCCTCGTCCAGTTTAAAACCAACACCCATATTGCCCAAGAACATGGGAGACCACTTACCGCTGTATTTAATGGGAGAAGAATAGTTGAGGTTCACACTTGTTCCTGCGGGAACCACTGCACCATTGGTGCTATCAAAGGTAATGCTGCTATCTGCAACCAGTCCTGTTGTTGAAGATACAGAATCCGCAGTAAAGTCAAGATTCAATGCGCCCCATGTGTTTTCAACGCCGGGATGTGCAACAGAGGTTGCAGTTCCCAGAATTGCACCTACTGCATCGTAGGGTGCCTCGGGAGCAGAAACCGGAGTGGTGCTGCCGCTATCGTCGCCGCTGCCGGTGTTGTCGCCGCTGCCGGTGTTGTCGCCACTACCAGAATCGTCGCCGCTGCCTGCAGGACCTTCTTCGAATACAGTTGCATACTTCACATACGCACCTGCTGTACCGGCACCGGTAAAGTTAAGACCAGTAGCTTTCCAGCCGCCGCCGGGACGATAGTCGGTAGAAGATGCTAAAAGATGCCACTTATTAGCAACTGCATTGCCGCCCTTGACATAGACGTCAAAACCGCTGTTGGCGTTTGCCTTAACCAAATATTCTACCCAATCGGTACCGGGCACAAAGTCAAATACATTGGGTACAGACTGCATTGCACCGGCACCATTACCGCCACATACCCATACACTTTCCGGTTTAATTTCCATATAGGCTCTGTCATGGCTCCAGTTTTCACAAGCCTGGAACACCAAAACACCGCCGGTGGGAACCTTTGCCTTAAAGACGGTTGCCACTGCAGGAGGAGATAAAGGAGACCAACCGCTGGCAGTGTTCGCATGATAAATCCACTGACCTCCACCGGTAGGAAGTGTCAAACCATTCTCGTCAGTGTAGGTCATACCGGACGGAGAGGTCAAACCTGTAAGGTTGGTGTCGAAGCTGCTGTCAAACTGGAAATCCTGTCCAGAAATTGCCTGAACGCCTGCTACACCTGCTACATCTGCAATGCTATCCTTAACAGTGGTGCTGGTTGCAGTACCACCAGTGCTACCGCTGCCATCGCCGCTACCAGAATCGGGGTCTACAGCTGCTACGTCACTTGCCTTCAGCATGATCGCATTGCTGATATAGGCATCGTTACCGGCCAAAGTCAAACCGGTAGATCTCCAAGCACCATTACTCCGGTAGGATCCGGTGGTTGCAACCTTGGTAAACTCGGAATCGGTTGCCTTCTTCATATAAACGCTATAACCGTTTGCTGCATTTGCAGCACCGCCGTTAGCAACAACAACCATATCATTCCAATCGGTGCCGGGTGCATAGTCAACCAAATTGGTTACTACACCCATTCCGGAACCGATGGTTGCGTTATCGCTTGAAGTAAATACCGTTACCCCGGTTGGCGTCATAATAACGAAGGAACGTGCATGCTGATAATAAGCACATGCCTGTGCCTCCAGCTGGCCGCCCTCATCCAGCTTAAACCGCAGAGTGTAGGCACCAAACACCAGAGGGGACCAGCCCTGAGCTGTCAGGGCAGATGGGAAATAGTTCCAAGTACTGTAGGTTCCCTTTGGCATATTCAAGCCGTTGGTGTTGTCATAGGAAGCACCAGCCGGCATAGTAATGCCATCAGTCTGGCTGAAGTTATCCGTGAAGTCAAAGTTCATTCCAGACCATGTTGCGTCATTTTCCACCGGCACCGTCGATACACTGCCCATTAAAGAACCAATGGCATTGTATAAATTAGCCGGTAGGTCGGCAGCAAAGGTCAGCATGGGAAGGCTGGTTATTACCATCATCACGCATAACAATGCCGCCAAAATTCTTGTCTTTTTCATCGTTTGAATCACTCCTTTGATGAATTTTATATATGTGTTTTTATTATTTTGCTATGTAATGGAAATCGTTTTCAAAAAACATTCTGCATTTCTTTCCTTATTATAACAAGAAATAACAAATTTTGCAACACCCAAATCCAACCAATTTGTAAAAGATTTTTTCGGGAGCATTGGAAATCGCCGGCCCGGTTTTTAAGGGGGGTATGTATGCGTTGCTTCATACATGATTGAAGCCGGCGATTTCCAATGCCCGCTCAAACAAAAATATCAAAATGGCTCTGCCGATTCCGCTTTATACATTTGGGATCTTCCAAATTTTTTAGTCAAAATTCTTAATTAAACAAAAAATTGCGCTTAACATTATATCACATATTGACAAATAATTTCAATGTGTTATAATGTTTTTTAACTAACATATTGTGCTTTTTTGAAAGGAGATTCCCATGCATATTATTCGTGCCGGTCATGGTAGTCAAGAACACGCAAGCTTTTGTATCAATCGCCCTCATGGTTCAGGCGATTACCACCTCGTAGTTATCCGTTCAAGCTCTTATTTTGTTATTGATGGAAAAAAAGAAATTGTTCCTCCTAATTCCGTAATTCTCTATCAGATAGGAACGCCGCAATATTATGGTGCCATTGACGATAGCTTTCTTAACGATTGGATTCACTTTACTGCAAACAAAAACGATTTGAAAAAAATCAAAGATTTGGGCATCCCCTTTGACAAAGTCATGCTTCTGTATGATTCTGCACCCATCTCCCTTCTTATTAAAAATCTTCTCTTCGAAAGCTATTCCCAGAACAAGCATCGGGTAAAATCCACCCATCTTTACTTTGACCTGATTTTACATAAGATTTCGGATCTTCTTTTTGTTCCCAATCCCACGGATAAGAATTTCTTTCGTGCACTTTTTTCCTTACGAAACGATATTTATCTTAACCCCAACAAGGATTGGAAGCTGGAGCAAATCTGCCAGGATTTAAACTTTAGCCGTTCCTATGTTCAACATTCCTACAAGGAATATTTCAACGAAAGCGTCCAGACCTCCATTACCAACAGCAGGATTGAATACGCAAAACATTTGCTTTCCAGTACAGATATGAAAATTAGCACCATTGCGTCCCGATGCGGTTACCACAGCGATGTACATTTTATGAGAATCTTCCGAAATAAGGTCGGCACGACTCCTTCTGCATTTCGAAAAACAATCTTCTTGGCTGAGCCGGAACAAAATACGAATTAAAAATCTGCAAAAACCTCCGCACGGAGGTTTTTTGATACCTAAAACACTTCCTAGGTTTCGTTTCAATAGTATGCACAAAAGGGAGGTTATGGGCGGGATACATCCCGCCCTTTGGAATGAGAACAAACTCTATTGTTTTTTGCCTTATTTTATCACATTAAATTTCAAATGTCAACTCAAATGAGGTAATTTTTATAACTCAAAATAGGTAAACTGTTACTATAACAGTAACAGGAGTGGTATTTTTGAACATTGGGAAAGCGGTACGGTTACGGATTCTGGAATTGTGCTATGAAAAGAACATTACCGTTAATAAGTTAGCGACCATCAGCGGAATTACACAATCCACATTAAGTAATATTACCGGCGGAAGAAATAACAGCACCACCATTTCTACCATTAAAAAATTATGTGACGGTTTGGAAATTTCCATTATTGATTTTTTTAATTCTCCATTGTTCCAGAATCTGGAACAAGAAATACAATAAAAAGGATTCCCGTAGGGGATGTACTGTAGAGGACATTTTGATACGGGTCGTCGAGGACGCCGACCCCTACAATGTAAACGCTAGATTTCGCCACAACCATGGGGTTTCAAAAGGGGCGTCGCCCCTTTTGCCGATATCCCCGAAGGGGATGAGGAAGCGCTCGGGTTCTCGTGTTAAGCAAATATGCCAGTGGCATATTTGTAACGGAATATGAGGGGCGACAGCGCCGGCTTTTAGGAAACGCAGAGCGTTTCTTCATAAGCCATGGCGAGCGCAATTGGGCAAGGCTAAAAAACCAAAATCATTATTGCATACGAAAAGGGCAGAAACACAAGTGTTTCTGCCCTTTGACTATCCTTAAGAGCACTCGGCATAGGACCCTCTTTTTTCTTTTCCCAATTCCCGACAAGTGCGACCTACGACACCGTCCCCCAAAAGTCAACCGCTTTTTTGTTTTGTTCAAAAATCCTCTCCTGTTCCACCAGCGGATAGCTTACCAAACAGGAGCTATTTAGTTCCTCATTCATCATCTTTACTGCAGAAATCTGATGGTTTTCGTAGGTGGTGTAATAATAGATTCCCTTGTCCAGATTGCAGCAGGAGGAATATCGGGTTATCTCATAGCTCCCATCCTTCAGCCGGACACAGCCCCGTTGCTGCTCTACCGACCCTAAAATGCGGAAAAACTGACTGACACTTTCTTTCTCCGTACTCCCCGATACCGCATGGTTTCTTACAAAAGCCGCCCTGACAAACCGGGACGCCGAGGACCAATCCCCAGGCAGACCGATGCCTCCCATTCCTCTGCTGTACTCCTCAAAGGGGATTGCCGCACAAAAGCGATTTTCCAAAGGCTCTGCCGAAATTCCCATAAAATGATTGAGCCAATGCCTTTGCATCTCAAAGGGCGGGTTGTTGGTCAAAACTCCCACCGGATTGTCATAAATTCGTAGCCCTTCCTCCCTTGGCTCTACCACAATGGCGTCTTTTTTATCTGCAATCAACCAATGGAGAGGGGTTGTCTGCAGTTCCGGACTGAAGTTCTCCCGAACCAGCCGAATGTTTTCCATTGCCGCCCTTGCCTCTGCCACCGTTTCACACTGTCCCAAAATCCGTGGGATAAACTCAAAGGGGGCAATGTTTTCGCATTCTGCCCCAAGGCTCTGATACCGAGCATTGCTAGGAAAGTTCAACCCTGCCATGCCCAGTCCTTTTTCGTTAATGGCATCATAATAAAGAGGGTACCCCTCTTGTACATATGCCATTCCAATCATGGCAAAATGTTCTTTCTTCTCCATCTGATGCCGAAATTTGAAAGGAAAGTTTCGGGGCGTTATGGTAACCGTCTCCCGGTAAGAATATTCCAAATCCAAATTCCGTCCAAAATAATGATCCTTTGTGGTGTAAGTTACAGCGGTACACATAAAGCGCATCTCCCATCGTTTTTCTTTAGTGTACGCCCTTTTCCAAAAAATAAACAGGAGATGTTCTGTCGTCGCATCTCCTGTTGGTTTCTATTCTTCAATCCACATGTCGTATATCATTCTGCCATTCTGCACCATGCCCAAACGACGTCCCACCGAAATATCATAATGCTCTTCCAACGCCCTTTCTAAACTGTCGATGGTACCGGTATTGTTGCAAAGAATCTTAATTTTGGGGTCAACCAAGGACAGATACAGACAATCCTGATACTCAGAAATCCCGTGAAGCTCCAACAAATCATACCAGTAGGGCGTGTATACCATCCAGCCTACATAAACATTCGAAATCAGATTTTCGTGCTCCGGTGGGACACGGGTCAAGGAGAGGTTTCGCATGGAAGATAGGCTGGCAAAGGACACAAACTTCAAATCCTTGTATTCCTGCAGATATGCATTTATCTTCGCTGTATTCTTCTCCTCCCGCTCCAGGAACCAATAATACCCGCCCCGATGGGAGCAAAGAGGCTTCACAATGGCAAACACCAGTAATACCGCCACAACCCCATACCGAAGAGCCTTGGCAAAAGCTGTCCTGGAACAGGAAACGGTACTCTGCAAAAACTGACTTAAAAGCAGGATATATCCTATCAGAACAATCGGATTAACCACCCTGCCAATGCCTCTTTTGCGAAAATGCAGATAGATAATCGCCGTCATAACAAATCCAATATCCGCCAGCACTTCCAATCGGTTTCTTTTGAGAATAACCAAGCAAAATACCCCACTTAACAGGAACAAATGAAGGAATCTCCCCTCAAAGGACTGCGCCATGACCTTCCAGAAATCGAACAAATATTTGTCCTCGTCGGTCAGGCTTTCTGCCAGTTCCCGCACTGTTTCCGTGGGAAAGATGGTTTTATCATTAAACCGGAACGCCCGATACATATCCACATCATTTTCCGAAATTCCCCGGACGTGGAAATAAAGAGGATGGTCCCGATAATACAAATCCCCCCCGTCCGAGGCGATTCCCCGATACCGATTGAATGTGGCATAATCGGTTCCCTCATAGAGGTTTGCCACATAAAGACTCTGGCTGGTTTTTAAAAACTGATGGGTTCCGGAAAACAGAACGATTATCGCCAAAACCACTGCCAGAGAGTTGCGTTTCTTTATCACAGCAAAAAACCATGTGGGTACAAACACCAAGAATACACAGGTGGCTAAACTGCCTCTTCGATAGCCAAGTCCCACAAAAATCAGCAAAAATGCCAGAACAAAATACTTAATAGCTTTTTTATTAAGCCGTTTGACATTCTCCAGAACCAACATCACACCGGCGGCAGCACAGAGAAATGCCACAATGGTAAAGGTAATTCCAAAGAGCAGAAAAATCTGGAGGGAGGTTAGAATTACAGCTGATAAAAGCTTGTTTTTGTACTGTCTTGTATTATAAAAGAAAGCTACAAACGCCCCGGTAAAGGAAAGCAACAGGACAATTTCGTAAACATTCAAGGCGGGGAACGCCAAAGCAAAAAATCGCATAAAGTACCCAAGATATATCGAAATAAATACCAAAAACTCGCTATGCTCATTGGTTTGGGCACTATTGACCATATTGGACAGCACCATATCATCCTTTCCAATGTCATAGTAAGGATGGAAAAACAGCACCGACACCGCCGTAATGGCAATGGGCACCAATAGAAAATAGTATTTCTTGAGAAATGTTAAGCACTTATTCAAAAACATCCCGCCTTTTTCTCCGTTCTTATTAAAACAAACAGAAAACTCCATTTTTTGCAGTATATCACAAAAAAGTCTATCTTTCAACAAATGTTACAGAAAAGAAAGATGCATAAAAGCATCCCTTGCGGAATGCTTTTGGGTCGGTTTGTTAAATTCGAATACTCTTCCATTTTCCGGAACGCCAGCGAATGGTATAAACAACGGTTTTAAAACATTCCTCCATCAAAAAGGCTATCCAGACACCGGATAGTCCCAAATTCCACCGGATTCCTAATAGGTAGGAAAAAAGCACGCTGAATCCCCAGCAGGAAAGGGCAGAAACCAGAAGTGTTGTCATCACATCTCCGTTGGCATTCAGGGACTGGTCACTGACCTGATTGATGGCCCGGAAAATCTCTACTCCAATGTCAATCAGCATAATTCTTCCCGCCAATTGAATGGCGGCAGGCTCCTGGGTAAACATGCCAATCAGCGGAACATGGAACAGATATAACAGAACTGCAATGAGTAAATTTGCCGCTATTGCCAGAACCAAATTTTGCCGATGAATTTTTTCAATGCTTTCAAACTGCCCCTTGCCTCGGTATCTGCCGCTAAAAATCGCTCCTGCCTGAGCAATTGCAAGGCTGATGACCGAGGAAAACGCAATAATATTGGAAATATACACCTTGGTATTAAAAACCGAAATTCCAAGCAAGGCAACAAATGCCGTGGTTACCGTCAGGGACAAATGATAGGAAAAGCCGTTCATGCCACCGGGGATTCCTACCCGAAGAATCTGTTTTACTCGGCTAACCTTGCAGCCCAAACGATAGGAACACCGTTTTGCCCAGAAAAATCCCATTGCCGCGAGGGTTCCGCCGACTCTTGCCGCACCGCTCATCCAAGCCACCCCATTCAGCTTAGCAGCGTCCGGAAGGATTCCGGTATAAAGCACAAGGTAACACAGTCCGGCATTCAGCAAATTATAAAGAATTCCCACCAGAAAGGTTCGGGAGGCATAGCCGTTGCAAATCAAAAGATTGTTAAAAACATTCATCAATGCCACCACGGGCAGAAAGCCAAGATAAAGCCGCAGATACCCAACCGCAGACTCCACCATAAAAGGCTCTACATTCATTAAGGGAATGATATCCTCGGCAAGGAGGATTATCCCTCCCCCTATGAGAACAGCCACTGCCGTTGCAACAACCGTAGCAGTTCCTCCAAGCTCTGCCACGCCTTTGGTATCCCGCTGTCCCAGAGCGATATTCATATGAATTGCCATTCCCGTAACTGCCATGTTGGGGAGAATTACACACAGATTGAAAATTTGGTTCGCAATATTGGCGATGGTAACCGCCTCCGGAGCATAGCCGGAAAGCAGTAGCGAATTGATGGTCCCCAACACATAGAGAAAGACCGTTTCCAGGATTTTGGACAGAACGATTTCCCAGAACCGCAGTTTTCTCCCATTTTCTTCGATGGTCAAAAGCTCTCTGTGCAAAGCTCCCATGGTGTTACTCCTTCCATAAATTCTTTCGATACTCCGTGGGGGTTATCCCCAGATGTTTCTTAAAGGCTCTGCAAAAATACTGCTCGCTCCGAAATCCGACCATAGCAGAAATTGCACCTATGGACAAACTAGTGGTAGCAAGCTTTACCTTTGCTTGGTTCAGGCGAACGGTGTTTCGATACCGAATGATACTGCTTTTCATATTCTTTTCGAAAAGTCTGTTGGCATAGTCGAAGCTGATATAAAACTTTTTCTCAATGGTTTTGGCAGAAATCTCCTCCGCAAAGTGATTCTCAACATAGCGGGCAATCTCCGTTGCGGTATAATAACCTTTTCCCCTTTTTGCTTCATTGAGGCTTTCCAGTTTTAGAAAAAACTTCTGGACATGATGGGAAATATCCAGTCGTTTTTCCGGATATTTTCCCGCAACGGTCAACCGATTGTTCTTTAATATCTCCATGAGATATTCAAAGACTCCTTGGTCGGCAATGTGATTTTTCTGTCTGATGAGAAGGGCGAAGTTCTCGTAGCAATCTAGGCTGTAGGTGTCGGTATTCCAATAGGCATTTTGCCTCCTCTCGGTTTCCTTTTGGTAGTCCTCGTCGGAAAGTTCCATTGTCTTGATCTCCTTCAAGTCAAAATGCAGATAATAGTATTCGCAATAAACAGCTTCTTCCGGTGTCTGAAAATCCCCCTTATTAAAAAGAAAGATATCCCCCGGATTCAGTGTTACTCGTTCCCCATTGACAAGAAGCCGCAACTGTCCTTTGGTAACTGCATACAAAATGTACTCCCCTGTGTATCTGGTAATGTGTTTGGTAGGGGGAATCAGGGTTTCCTTGCCCAATAGTTGAACCTTTAATATCTCATTCAATCCCATTTGAAAACACGTCATGCCCAACACCCCAATTTCATACACAATCTCTTACTGCTATTATATCAAAAATACTCATTGTTTCAATATCTATACCAGATATTTTTTGTACAAAATCGGCCATTTATCGCAGAACATGGGCCCTCTTTTGAGGTAACAAACAACTATTTTGCCATTATTTTATCACAATTTCTTTTTGATTCAATAAACAATCCTGCCATCTTTTCGAAAACATGCGTCCTGTTCGACAACCTTTTCTTTTTATTTTGGAAGATGCCGAACGGTTTAGATGCCATATCTTTATCATTGGATTTCTATGGCAATAGAGAATGATATAGATGCAGACACAAAAATAAGCTTTCCTCTTCTCTATTATCTTTTATCTCTTATCTGGAAACGACAATTTTAGTGAAGAGTGAAGAGAGAAAAGTGAAAAGATAAGAGTACAAAAAGAAACGACAACTTTCGACAAGAAAGTTGTCGTTTCTTTTTGGAAGGGCCGAATGGTTTAGATGCCTTTACTTATTTCTAAGTTTTAATATGAAACTTTTAATTATTAATCCAATTATAGAAAGTATTACTATATATATGAAAGCAATAGAAACTTCAATCAGCATAACACCTACACCCGCACCATCA
>JAZURN010000026.1:0-18255 GCA_045606185.1 Ructibacterium sp. | reverse complement strand
TCTTTTTTACGATTAGTTACAACCACAACCGCAGTTCTTTTCTTCTTCCTTCTTTTTCTGAGGGGGGAAGAATTCGTCAATAGGAAAACGAATATCGTTAAAGAGAGCACAAGGACTCTCTTCGGTTGCCGAGCTACATTCCTGGGTTGGAATACAGAAATCCACTGCATCTACCAGAAGCTGAGTATCCCGTTCCAGCCGTACAATATAGAACAATCCATAGGTTACCAGAACCTGTCGTCTGCAGTCATCCACAACCAAATCGCCGTCAAAGCAGCTACAGATGTTCTCGGGGAATACATTATAGGCACAACTTACGGGACAATCACAATCGCAGCAGGAATCACAACAATCCTCATCCTTAATTTTTGCTGTCAAAGCTACCGGTTCTACAACCTCCACGGTAACGGTAGGCATATTGATCTTTCTCCAGGATTCTGCTATTTCGCCATTTTCATTGGGATTGAATCTGGAACTGAACTGTTTGGAGTTCCCTTCGGAACCAAAGAGAATGATTCGCTTATCATAGGTGGTAAGCCCCCGTATAATAGCAGGGTTGGAAACACCGCAGAATACTTCTAAGGTTACACAAACAAAGAACTTTAAGTCAACAGAAAAATACCCTCGTTGGAAGGACAAAGGCTCAACATCGGTAAAGACCCAGATAACCTCTGCTTTTTTCAGTTTAACATTGATGGCTCTCTCTAAGAGCGCCTGTCCCTCATCGGTAAGGTATACTCTCTGGTCTGCCACACAGTCCCGATCCCGGCAAGAATCATAAATCTGGCTAACATTGATGCAAACCGGTTCGTTAAATTCACAGGCACGGCGACGCCTGGTATCCGCACGCTCTTCTACGCTGTCTGCAAGAACAGCGGCAGCTTCGCCATGATCGCCGTTTCCGTCTACAGCACAGCAAACAAAACAATCATCCTGTGTTTCCATAGGACGATTTCGTCTGTCATTTTTCTCGCTCATACTATTCCTCCTTCATAAGATAACAGTCAATCAAAACTGTCTCATTATCATCTTATGGACTGTGCCCGGTTTGGTTCCCCTCTTTTTGGGATTCTAAAATTATGAACCCCCTCGTCCTTGAAAATTGTGCATTCTGCCTATTTTTAGAGTAAAATATTGTTTATTTTTCGGTTGAAATATCAAATTAAATCAAGTAAAATAAAAGGGTAAGTTCTTTTCCAATCAGAATAAGATTAGAATAATATAACATTTAGGAGGGCTGTCGTTTGAAACTGTATGACACATCAAACATCAAAAACTTTGTATTACTTGGGCATGGTAACGCCGGGAAGACTTCTCTGGCAGAGGCAATGCTTTATACCTCCGGCAATATTGACCGGATGGGTAAAACTACAGACGGAAATACGGTCATGGATTTCGACCCAGAGGAGATCAAACGGAAGTTCTCTATTAGTTGCGCCATGGCATCCTGCGAATGGAACGGCGTAAAGTTTAACATTTTGGATACTCCCGGTTATTTTGATTTTGTAGGCGAGGTACAGAGTGCAGTTCGCGTAGCGGATGCTGCCATCATTGTTCTGTCCGGTAAGTCAGGTTTGACCGTCGGAGCAGAAAAAGCATGGAACTACTGCGAAGAACAGGGGATTCCCCGTATCTTCTTCATCAACAAGGTTGATGATGAGAGAGTCAACTATCAGGGCGTATTGCAACAGCTCAAAGACAAATACGGGAAAAAGATTGCTCCTTTCCAGCTCCCCTTGCGAGAGGGCGAAAAGATTACCGGCTTTATCAATGTAGTAGAGGGCGAAGCAAGAAAATTTGACGGCAACCGTACCATTACCGCTGAAATGCCGGCAGGGATGGAGGACGAACTTGCTCCTCTTAAGGATATGATTAACGAAGCGGTGGCAGAAACCTCGGAAGAACTGATGGATAAATACTTTGCCGGCGAAGCATTTACCCTGCCGGAAATGTACGAAGCACTTCGCGGTGGTGTTGCTGCCGGCGACGTGGTTCCTGTACTCTGCGGTAGCGCTGCCAATAAACTGGGTATTTCTTCTCTGATGAACGCTGTGCACGCTTACTTCCCTGCACCGGATTCCAAGGAGGGATTCATTACCGGCACCAAGAAGGATGGTTCTTCCTCCCGTCTTAAGATTGATGTAGCAGATCCGTTATCGGCATTGGTATTTAAGACCGTTGCTGACCCCTACGTAGGCAAACTTTCGTATTTTAAGGTTTATTCCGGACAGATGACCCCCGACACCACCGTTTATAACATGAACAAAGATATTAACGAAAAAATCGGTAAAATTTATGTGGTTCAGGGCAAGAAACAGGTGGAAGTGGAACGCCTCAATGCCGGCGATATTGGAGCAGTTGCAAAGCTAACCAAGACCGGTACCGGCGATACTTTGAGCGGACTTAACCATCCCTTGCAGCTGGAAGGAATCTCCTTTGCAAAACCCAATATGAGTCTTGCTGTCGTCCCCAAAGCAAAAGGCGAGGAAGAAAAGATTGCACAAGGTTTGACCAAATTGATGGAAGAAGACAAGACCTTTGTCTTAGAAAATAACAAGGAAACCCGTCAACAGATTTTAAAGGGTCTTGGCGACCAGCATATTGATGTTATTGTTAGTAAGTTAAAAAATAAGTTTGGCGTGGAAATTTCCTTTGAAAAGCCGAAGGTCGCTTACCGGGAAGCGATTCGCAAAAAGGTTAAAGTTGAGGGTAAACACAAAAAGCAATCCGGCGGACACGGTCAGTATGGTCATGTATGGATTGAATTTGAGCCTGGCGAGGCAGACGGTCTGACCTTTGAAGAAAAGGTGTTCGGCGGCAGCGTTCCCAAGGGTTACTTCCCTGCAGTAGAAAAGGGTCTTTTAGAATCCATGCAGCAGGGTGTTCTGGCAGGATATCCCATGGTTTCCTTAAAGGCGACCTTAGTGGACGGCTCCTACCACGACGTAGACTCCTCCGAAATGGCGTTCAAGATTGCCGCAAATCTGGCTTATAAAGCCGGTATGGAACAGGCATCCCCCGTTCTGCTTGAGCCCATTGGTCACTTATCCGTTACTGTTCCCGACAGCTACACCGGCGACATCATTGGCGACATCAATAAACGTCGCGGACAGATGCTGGGCATGTCCCCTGCAGGCGATGGCATGACTGTAATCGAGGGAGAGGTTCCCATGGCTGAAATGCACACTTATGCCTCCGACCTTCGGAGCATTACGCAAGCAAGAGGTTCCTTTGCATTTGAGTTTGAACGGTATCAGGATGCACCTCAGAATATCGTGGACAAAATCGTTGCTGAAAGCAAAAAGGATTAGTTTTTAAAACCACCCCACAGAGCATAATCGCCTCTGTGGGGTATTATTTGGGGACAATATACGTCTGTTTTGGTGAAAAGTATTATATTTGCATTCTATTTTAGGTAAATTAAAAAACTTCTTTCGAACTTTTTTTAAAAAACGCTTGCAAAATGAGGTTGGATATGGTATACTAATTGTCGTTGTATATGCGCCCGTAGCTCAGCTGGATAGAGTGTCAGACTCCGACTCTGAAGGTCGTGCGTTCGAATCGCGTCGGGCGTACCAAAAGAAAATCCTGTCGCAAGACGGGATTTTTCTTTTACAAAAAAGTGCTTTAGAAAGGGAAAAGTCAAGATGGCAAATGTAATCAACTATCAAAAAAAGCTAGATAAACTGATTGAATCCTTACAAACAGAAAACCGTACGCCACGGCTTTTGCTTCATAGTTGTTGTGCTCCTTGCAGCAGTTATGTTCTGACCTATTTGAGCCAATTTTTCTCCATCACTGTCCTTTACTACAACCCAAATATTTCCCCCAGAGAGGAATATGAACTTCGAAAAGCAGAGCAAGTTCGCTTGATTCGGGAAGGAAAATTCCAAAATCCTGTAAGCTATTTTGATTGTGATTGGAACCACGAGAGCTTTTTGGAAATCGCCAAGGGGTTCGAAACTGTCCCCGAGGGCGGAGAACGTTGCTTTCGTTGCTATGAATTGCGACTTCGAAAAACGGCTGAACTTGCCAAAGAACAAGGTTTTGACTTCTTTTGCACTACGTTAAGCATCAGTCCACTAAAGAACGCACAAAAGCTCAATGAAATCGGAGAAGCACTTTCCATGGAACTAGGGGTTCCTCATCTCCCCGCTGACTTTAAAAAGAGGGATGGCTACAAGCAATCCATTCTTCTTTCCAAAGAATACAAACTCTATCGACAGAACTACTGTGGTTGTGTTTTTTCCAAACCAAAAGAAATGGTATAAATTATAAATATTTTTTTCAACTCTGTACAACATAAAAATAATGCCATAGTTCTAAAAACTATGGCTTTTGTTTATTGACAAAATACGGCATCTGGATTATGATAAGAAAAGTAGAATTTCAAGAAAAATCAGAGGTAATTGCATGGAACGATTTATCGAAGCAGAAAGAATGGATTTGGTCATTAACCTGTTCGGCAGCTTTGACGAAAATGTCAAGCTGATTGAAAAGGAATTGGATGTTGCCATCATCAACCGTGGCTCGGAAATCAAGCTGGGCGGCGAACCGGAACAGGTGGACAAGGCACTCTGTGCCGTACGGAATCTTCTCTCTATGGCAAGCAGGGGAGAAACCATTGGCGAGCAAGAGGTTCGCTATGTCCTTTCCCAGATAGAGGCAGGCAACGAGGAGCAATTGGAAGAGCTGGGCAAGGATGTGGTCTGTATCAGCACTCGAGGCGTTCCCATCAAGGCAAAGACTCTGGGGCAAAAACAGTACCTTCAATCCATCAAAGAAAACAGTATTGTTTTCGGGATTGGCCCTGCCGGTACCGGCAAGACTTATCTCGCCGTTGCGGCGGCGGTTGCTGCCTTTAAATCCAAGGAAATCGACCGCATTATCTTAACCCGTCCCGCCATTGAGGCAGGAGAAAGTCTCGGTTTCCTCCCAGGGGATATGCAAGAAAAGGTAGACCCTTATCTCCGTCCTCTGTATGATGCTTTGGGGGAAATGATGGGATACGAGGTCTTTCACAAGAATTTAGAGCGGGGTTCCATTGAGGTCGCTCCTCTTGCCTATATGCGTGGACGAACCTTGGATAACGCCTTTATCATTCTGGACGAGGCACAGAACACTACACCGGAACAGATGAAAATGTTTTTGACCCGTATGGGCTTCTCCTCCCGGATTGTGGTAACCGGCGACATTACCCAGATTGACCTGCCACGGGACCGAAAATCCGGTCTTAAGGACGTGGAAATCGTCCTCAAAAATGTAGAGGGCATTGACTTTGTTTATCTGGATGAACGGGACGTGGTTCGGCATCCTCTGGTACAGCGGATTGTCAAGGCATACGAACGCAAGGAACTGGAACGAGAACGGGTACAGAAAGCCAAGCAGAAGCGGGAACGCACCCAAGGATAGAAAGGGAATTTTTATGAGAGTCAGTTTTTTGAATCAACAGGACAAGTATCCGGTCAACTTTTCTTTAAAACGGCTGGTTAAAAAGGCTGCCAAGGCAAGTCTTTTGCACATGGGCTTTCCCACATCGGCAGAAATCAGCGTCATGTTTACCGACAACGAGGGAATCCGTGCTCTCAATGCGGAACATCGGGAAATTGATCGTGCCACCGACGTCCTCTCCTTTCCCATGTTTGAATATGACGAAAACGGAGAAATCGTCAGAGACCCCTATGATACCAACGATTTGTGCCTGGGAGACATTGTGATTTCTCTGGAACGGGCGGCAGAACAAGCCGAAGAATACGGACACAGCTTTGCCCGAGAGGTTGGTTTTTTGACTGTTCATTCCATGCTCCACCTTTTAGGTTATGACCACATGACCCCCGAAGAAGAAGCCGAGATGTTCGGCTATCAACGGGAAATTCTCGACACGATCGGATTGACCCGAGGATAAATTATTGAAAGAGGAAAACATATGAAATCTGGATTTATTGCCATTACCGGACGCCCCAATGCGGGAAAGTCCACTCTGCTCAATCACTTGGTGGGAGAAAAGGTTGCCATTGTATCCAACAAACCCCAAACCACCCGTACTAAAATTTTAGGTGTCTACACCCAACCGGATTTGCAGATGGTTCTCATTGACACCCCTGGAATTCACAAACCCCACAACAAACTTGGTCAGCGGATGGAGAAGTACATCTACACTGCCACCCAGGATATTGACGTTTTGGTTTATGTGGTAGACTGCAACTGCAAACCCGAAGAACTGGAGCTGGAAAAGGCGGCACTGGCGGGGCTCAAAACTTCGGATGTTCCCGTCATTCTGGCAGTCAATAAAATTGATACCGTGGAGCGGCTACAGCTTCTCCCGATTTTGGACAGGCTCAAGGATTTGTACCCCTTTACCGCCATTGTTCCCATTTCGGCTCAAAAAGGAAATAACCTGACCGCACTGGTAGAAAACATCAGCGAGTTGCTGACGGAAGGTCCCAAATTCTTCCCCGACGATGTCATTACCGACCAGCCAGAACGACAGATTGTATCGGAGTTCATCCGGGAAAAGGCATTGCGACTTCTCAACAAGGAAATTCCCCACGGGATTGCCGTAGAAATTGAACGGATGAAGCAAAAGGAATCCGGTACTTACGAAATTTTAGCCGCCATTTACTGCGAACGGCAGAGTCACAAGGGAATTATCATTGGCAAAGGCGGCGAAAAGCTAAAGCAAATCGGCAAGCAGGCAAGAGCCGATATTGAGCGGTTCCTAGGTAGCAAGGTTTATCTAGAGTTATGGGTTCGGGTCAAGGAAGACTGGCGAAACAGAGAAAACTTCATTACCGATATCGGCTTTGAATAATTGGAACAACTGGAAAAGATTGACCGTTCCCGGCACCGTATAAAGCCGACTGCATATCATAATACTAACTTCACAAGTATTGGATATGGAGGGGACGGTCATGACATATACACCGGATGATTCCTGGCAGGAATTTGAAACCACCGGTTCGGTTGCGGCATACCTTGCCTACCGAAAAAAAAGCAACTCAACCCCGGAAATTGCAGAAGAACCCAGTGGTTCTCAAGGGGAAGATACAGAAACTTAAAACACAAGGAGGGAGCGTCTTGGGTATTGTTGAAGTTACGGGCATTGTAACCCGTGAAATCAAATACGGGGACAGCTCCCGTATTTTAACTTTAATTACCAAAGAGCTGGGACGAATTTCGGTTCTGGCGGGTGGCGCCCGCTCCAACAAATCAGGGCTTCTTACCATAACCCAGCTCTTTACCTATGCCGAATTTACTCTCTTTCAGGGGCGGAATAAGGGCCTTTATAAAATTAATAGCGGAGATACTCTTTCTTCCTTTGCAAATCTACGAAACTCTCTGGAGGCAATGGCGTATGCCTCTTATTTCTGCGAGGTTGCCAACCGGGTTATTCCGGAGGATTCCCCTGACCCGGAACAGATGCAACTACTCTTAAACACCCTCTTCCTCCTGGGCGAAAACAAGCTTCCCCCGGAACAAATCAAAGGGGTCTATGAATTTCGTACTTTGGCAATACAGGGACTTCTACCTGAACTCTCCAGTTGCTCCCGCTGTCAAAATGCAGAGAAGCTGACCTATTTTGACCCACGGGAGAACAAGGCTTACTGCAACGACTGTGGAAGTGATGTTCCTCAACTGATTGCGGTAGGCAATGGAGTTTTGCACGCCATCTCCTACATAGCCTCCGCAGATGCCAAGAAGGTCTTTTCCTTTCGTCTGCCGGAGCAATCTCTTGCCAATTTGAGCCGGCTCGGGGAATACTGTCTGGAACTGCAACTGGAAAAGCACTTAAAGACACTGGACTACCTAAAAAGCGTTTGTGCTCTGGAGGAATAGCCATGGAACTACAAAATACAATTAAAGATTTTTTATTGAAGCACGGAGCCGGACAGGTTGGATTCTGCCATTTGGAAGAGGAGAACTCCTTCTCCCTTCCCTATGCAATCTCCTACACCATCCCCTTATCCGATGCCATTGTGGAGCAGATAGACACCGCACCCACCCATACATACTTTCATCATTACCGTAGCATCAACGCCTTGATCGACCAGCTTTCTCTTCGAGTTGGCGGAATGTTGGCAGATGCCGGATACCGGTATGTACCCGTTCCCGCTTCTCAATCGGTCAACGGATTGCAGGGAATCTTCTCCCACAAATACGCCGCAAGTCTTTCCGGCTTGGGAGCGGTGGGAAAAAGCGGACTCTTCCTTTCCACCCAGCATGGTCCCCGCATTCGGTTGGGTACCATCCTGACCGATTGCCCCTTTCCGGACAAGCCGGAGCAGCTGGAATCCCCCTGCGGCGATTGCAGCCTTTGTGCAAAGCATTGTCCCGCTATGGCAATTACCGGTAGAGCTTGGGAAAAGGGTGCTGACCGTGAAACCATTTTGGATGCCCGTGCCTGCAGCGACTATATGAAGTCCGCCTTTCAGCAGATTGGGCGAGGTGTAGTCTGCGGAATTTGTATGAAGGTTTGCCCCAGAGGAGGACAAATTCATGCTAAATCCAACCAAGACCCCAAGTGATTCCTACACCGAACAGATTCAGATTTTAAATCAATCCAGCATCAACGGCTTTAATCGCCTTTTTGGCGGGCGGCTTCTTGCCTGGATTGATGTGGTTGCCGCAACGGCAGCACGGCGGCATTCGGGACGGAATGTTACCACCGCCGCCATTGACAACCTACAATTTTTAGGCCCTGCTTACCCCAACGACACCTTGGTTTTAACCGGAAAGCTAACCTATGTTGGCATTTCCTCCATGGAGGTCTGTGTCAAAACCTATGTAGAGCAGCTCTCGGGGAAGCGGCGGCTGATTAACACCGCCTATCTGGTTTTGGTGGCATTGGACGAAAACGACCTTCCCACCCCAGTCCCCGCCTTAACCCCCGTTACTCATGAGGAGCGTCTGGAATGGGAAGCCGGTAAGCGCCGCCATGCCCTCCGAAAGCAACGTCGAAAAGAATCCTTTTGATGTGAAAAAACAGAGCAGTCTTTCGACTGCTCTGTTTTTTCACATTTCGGTTTAGAGTTCGGGCAAGCTTGCTGCTGCAACCGACTGTCCCACACGGCGGGAGCTTTCGTCAGGGATGTGGAGCTGAATCTTCTCTGCCAATTCGGGGAATTCCTTGTCCAGAACCTCCTGGGCACGGGCAAGGAGAATCG
This sequence comes from Ructibacterium sp., assembly GCA_045606185.1. Lineage (GTDB taxonomy): Bacteria > Bacillota > Clostridia > Monoglobales > Monoglobaceae > Ructibacterium. The sequence goes on along the minus strand of JAZURN010000026.1, from coordinate 9,091 downwards.
TACCGCCCTCTCCCGAGGTAACTCTGCCCATAATCAGGACATGCTTGATGTCATAAAATTCGGTATAGTACGCAATGGCATAACCAAAGTATGCACCAATGGTATCATAGATATCCGCAGCTCTTTGGTCGCCCTTCTTCATCAATTCCTGAACCACTTTCAGCTTTTCTGCAGGGGAAAGCGCCTCGTCCAGTTCGATTCCCGCATAGGGTGCCAATTTAATCACACCGTCCTGGGAGAAGTACTTTACGCCACAGCCGTAGTCTCCCGACCACTCGTCAACCATAGCATCTTTACAAGCATCCACCGGAACAAAAGCAAGCTCATTCAGCCAACCGGTAATATTGCCCTGCGGGTCAACATAACCGCCGGCTTCCGAAGTACCCATTGCAACACCAAGCACTGCGTTATCGTTTAAATCCATAGCACCGGCAAGGGCGGTAACGTCGCCGTCGTTGGCTACCTCGATGGGAATATCTGCACCGATTTCCTTTGCTACATCCAGATACATATTCTTAACCTTTTTGTCAAAGTCCTCATCGCTAACCTTTAAGAACAAGGATGCAACCATGATTCGGTTATCTACATAAACACCGGCACTGGAAACACCAATGGCGTCTACCCGAGGCATATGGGATGCTGCCGTTTTCATTGCCTCCAGAATCCCTTGGTAATGATAGTCGGGGTCGGGATTGGTCTTGGGGAACCAGACAACTTCCTCAGAATAAACACTTTCGCCATCAATGACTGCACTGACCTTTCTGTCACTGCCGCCGGCATCAAAACCGATTCTGCACCCGTCTAAGTGTCTACCAATGGGTGCCGCTGCCGACTTATCAACAGGGGCATCCTTAATATCCCGGATTTCTACCGCAAATGAGGTTTCATAGACTCTCTCCATGAACTTCACATCAAAGTCCCGAAGACCGCCGTAGGTGTAGGCTTCCTGAATCTTCTTACCCACAACCTCGCTGCCGGCAATGATGACTTTATAACCACCGGCTACCCACAAAAGGGACTTGACCATTCTTTCAACAAAGTCAAAGTTTTCCTCGTCATGACCACAACCGTCAGGAAAGATTCTGGTCTTATAAGTTACCATATATCCCTTATTTCTTTCAATACCAATCACGATATCCTGTCCGTTTTCTTTCGTTGCCTCACGCATCTCCCGGCAGACCAGTGCCAGAGGGGTAAATTGAGGGTCTAATTTTGCCTGAACCTTAAGCTTCATACTTTACGCATCCTTTCATAATGGTTTTTTGTACTTTAAATTTACTATCACAAATGATGATATCCGCATCCTTGCCAATCTCCAAGGAACCCTTGGTCTTCTCCACACCAATCGTAGTTGCGGGATTCAAAGATGCACAATTCACACACTCCCAAAGAGGAATCTGGGAATTCTGATACAGATTCCAGACGCCCTGATTAAGAGGCAGAACACTTCCTGCCACGGTACCGTCTTCCAAGCGACAAACGATATCCCGATAGATAATCTTCTGCCCGCCTAAGGTATACTCGCCGTAAGGAAGTCCTCCCGCCGGCAGACAGTCCGTAATAATACAGAGCTTTCTACCCTTTAATTTCCATAAAATATCGTAGAGAGCGGTGGATACATGAAACGTATCCCCAATCAATTCGCAGCTGACATCGCTATTGAGTGCCGCCGTAACCACGCCCGGCGCACGGTGTGCAAGGGGGGTCATAGCATTGAAAAGATGGGTAGCGTGCTTGACGCCATTTTTGGTGGATTCCATGGCGGTTTCATAATCCGCCGAGGTATGTCCCATAGAAACCACTACATCGGTATCCCGTGCCATCTTCCGGATTTCCGCAAAATCCTCGGCGTCGGTTTCGGGAGCCAGGGTTATAATCTTGATGATATCGGCGTACTCTTTCACAAACGCCGCATCCGGCTTTAAGATATACTTAGCATCCTGTGCACCCTTTTTCGCCTCACTGATAAAGGGACCCTCGGCATGGCAACCTAAAATCTCGCTGCCCTCCCATGTTTTACTCTCTTCTTTCAGGTCCCGTAAAACCTGCATCGCCTTTTTGATGACCGCCATATCCTCCGTCATGGTAGTGGGAAGATACCCCGTTACGCCATTTGCCACAATCCCTTTGGAAATGGTGCGAATGCTATCTTCTTCTCCATCACAAACATCCTTTCCCAGATATCCATGAATATGTAAGTCAATCAAGCCGGGAGAAATATATCCGCCTTTGGCATCAATCACTTCTACACCATCAGGAATACCATCTGCTGGGACGATTCCTTGGATGACATCGGTATACAAAAGGGCATGATTTTCTAAAATTCCATCTTTTGTAATAATACTGCCGTTGACAATTGCCTTCATCACTCTTCCTCCTTTTGCCAATTATATTTTACAATGGTTGTCAATCTTTCTTCACTATATCATAAATCATCAACAGTTGCAATAAAAAATTCGTGGTTTTTTAAAAAAACCACGAATTTTTTCTTTAATAATCTTCTCCGATATAATCCGGAGGCATCAGCAGAAGCTGGGGATTCTTCATATAATATTTAAATAGCTTGATGGCAACTGCAAAATAGTAGCCATCGCAGATTCTCTCGTCCAGCACGAATCGAGTTGTAATCACGGTTTTTGAGTTAACACTTCCGTCGCTTTGCAGTTCCCGAACAGTTTCCTTTTTCCCGATTGCCATGAACATAGAGGTTGTGCCGAATTCGTACAAATGATGATAAACGGAATTGATGCCAATGGATCCTACATTGGTAATATAAAGACTGGAATGAAAGGGACTCAAGCGATTGATCATCTTCGGCATCTTACCAATGGCATCCAGATTCCGGAGTGCCCATACCACAAACTTAAGGATAAAGCCAGGCATATAATTGAGGAGCCGAACCAGAACATCGGTATCGTTGCCCTTTGCCACCTCGTCCTGTTTCTTTGCCTCTGCCACCTGTTCATTAAACCGCTCTACCACCTCATAAAGAGTGTCGGTAGGGGCAAATTCTGGCATAACCACAGCTTCTTCTGCATCCTCACTCCGGCTTGTCTTCACGGTCAGGGATGCACGAAGATACTTTCTTGCGTAAATCTTTCTACCACTAACAAAGCGGTTTAGCCGAGGTTTTTGTGCAATGGTGCGGATTGCCGCCGCCACAAATAAGTGATATGCCGAAAGTCCTGGCATCTCTTTTCTGTGCTGTAAAATAAACTCCCGTAAATCTGAAACATCAATCTGTTCCTCAAAGAAGACTTGACAATCAAGTCTAGACCGCATAATATGAGGGATTACTCCGAACATTGGGTCGTTTGACTTAACCTTGTAGCCGTCGTATCGGTCCCCAAACCGACGCTTTCTTGCTGCTACTTTTTCCATACTACCTCCTGTTTCCGCATCAATGACGGAATCATTAAATTTTCAAATGAAGTCATAAATCATCAACATGATTTATAATTATATCACAAATTCTTTCTCTTTTCAACAACTTTTCTTCTGCGTATTGCAATAAGTCATAAATTATGATATGATACTAGATATTCATTCTAACAAAGCGAGGAAATCGTTCATGCTTGCAATCATTGATTACGGAGCTGGAAACTTACGTTCCGTTCAAAAAGCCTGCCAGCTTTTGGGGGCTGAAGCGGAAATTACATCGGATGCAAAAATCATCGAAAAAGCCGACCATGTCATTCTGCCTGGGGTTGGTGCCTTTGGCGACTGTATGCAGAGCCTGCACATTGCAGGTCTTACCAATGTGGTACGTCATGCCGCAATGAGCGGAAAGCCATTCCTGGGCATCTGCCTTGGGATGCAGTTATTGTTTGAATCCAGCCAGGAAACTCCCGGGGTGGAGGGTCTTGGCATCTTCCAAGGAGAAATTGTGAAAATCCCCAAACAGGAAGGCTATAAAATCCCTCACATGGGATGGAACTCCTTGCATTTTCCAAAGAAAACCGCCCTCTTTGCCGGACTGTCGGAACACCCCTTTGTTTACTTTGTCCATTCCTACTACGCAAAGCCAAAGGACGAATCCATTGTGGCGGCAACCACCACCTACTGCGGAGAGTTGACGGTTGCACTGCAAAAGGACAACATCTTTGCCACCCAGTTCCATCCGGAAAAGAGCGGAGATGTAGGTCTTGCTATCTTGCAAAACTTTCTTGACGCAAAGGGGGACTTTTGATGTACGCAAAACGAATCATTCCCTGCCTGGACATTCACAATGGCAGGGTGGTCAAGGGCGTTAATTTTGTGAATTTGCGGGATGCCGGAAACCCGGTGGAAATTGCCAAGGTCTATAACCAAGCCGGGGCAGACGAGCTGGTCTTTCTGGACATTACCGCCACTCATGAAGCAAGAGCTACCGTGCTGGATTTGGCACGTCGAGTAGCAGAAACCGTCTTTATCCCCTTTACCATCGGCGGTGGAATCCGTACTGTAGAGGATTTCCGGCTCCTTTTAAAAGAGGGCGCTGACAAAATCTCCATCAACTCCTCCGCCATCCGGAATCCCAGACTCATCAGCGATGCCGCCGACAAGTTCGGCCGGCAATGTGTGGTGGTCGCCATCGACGCCAAACGTCGGGAGGATGGCAGCGGCTTTAATGTTTTTATCAACGGCGGACGAATTGATACTGGCATGGATGCTTTGGAATGGGCAATGCAAGCAGACAAGCTGGGGGCAGGGGAAATTCTTTTGACCTCCATGGATTGCGACGGCACCAAAGCGGGCTACGATTTGGAGTTGACCCGGCTGATTTCCGAACACGTATCGGTGCCCGTCATTGCCTCCGGCGGCGCCGGAACCATGGAGCATTTTAAGGACGCTCTGACCGCGGGCAAAGCCGATGCGGCACTTGCCGCCTCCCTCTTCCACTTCCGGGAAATTGAAATTAACGATTTGAAAGAATACTTACATAAGGAAAATGTACCGGTACGGTTGTAATTTTAATAAAAATAGCGAGAACACGAACGTTCCCGCTATTTTTTTACATTTCTTTATTTTACAGTTACTACCCAATCCATCTCATCTTCCAAAGTTCCATTCTGGATACCAGTGATGGTGTCGAAGATTCTCTGGGTTACTTCGCCAATCTGGTTATTGTTGATGCTCATTACATGGTCGCCCCAACGAAGCTCCCCAACGGGGGAGATGATTGCTGCGGTACCCGTACCGAAGCATTCTTCCAGTTTTCCGTTCTGGTATGCCTCATAGACCTCCTGGATGGAAATCTTTCGCTCAGATACAGGGATGCCCCACTTCTTTAAAAGCTCTACGGTGGACATTCTGGTAATACCGCTTAAAATACTGCCGTTGAGCATGGGTGTTACGACCTCGCCATCAATCTTGAAGAAGATGTTCATAGCGCCAACCTCTTCGATATACTTCTGCTCAACACCGTCCAACCAGAGCACCTGGGAATAACCGCTCTCATGAGCAATAACCTGTGCCTTAATACTGCTTGCGTAGTTACCGCCGGTCTTGGTAAAGCCGGTACCGCCTCTTACGGCACGAACATAAGAATCCTCAACATAAATCTTAACCGGTGCCAAACCCTCCGGATAGTAAAGTCCGCTGGGGGAGCAAATAATAATAAACTTATAAGTATCAGAGGGCTTTACGCCTAAATATTCATCGGTTGCGATGATGAAAGGCCGGATGTACAAAGATGCACCTGCCTGCTCGGGAATCCAATCCTGGTCAAGCTCTACCAACTGTTTGAGTGCTTCCACACAGAAATCCACATCCAGTTCCGGGATTGCCAGACGTTCCGCAGAAACATTCAACCGTTCAAAGTTCTTGTAGGGACGGAACAGGCGAACTTCGCCATCCTTGGACTTGTATGCCTTGAGGCCCTCAAAAATCTCCTGGGCATAATGAAACACCATTGCAGAGGGTTCCAGTTCCAGAGGACCGTAAGGAACGATACGAGGATCATGCCACCCCTTTCCCTCTGTATAGTCCATGACAAACATATGATCAGAGAAAAACTTACCAAACGGCAAATTTTCCATGGTCGGTTTCGCCTTGGGCGCAGTTGTTTTGGTAACAGAAATCTTCAACTGAATCAACCTTCTTTCCTAAATTTCATGGAAAAATCCAAATTATTCACAGTATACCACAGGAAACATGAAATTTCAATATATAATCTTGACAAAAACTGCATGATTTTGCCTTGACTTTATTTACAGAAATATATTATAATGCTTTTTATAAAGCATAGTATGATATCATGCCTTGATTGTTGATGATATAACCCGACATATCTTTTAGGAGGAATTACCTTGACACGTAAAACAAAAATTATCTGCACCTTAGGGCCCGCTACCGATGACCCCGCCGTACTGCGAGAGCTTATGCTGGGCGGTATGAACACGGCACGACTGAATTTTTCTCACGGCACTTACGCCGAACACAAGCAGCGGATTCAGGCTGTCAAGGATTTGCGAGAAGAATTGGGGCTTCCCATTGCTCTGCTTTTGGATACCAAGGGTCCTGAAATCCGAACCGGAAAATTTCAAAACGACGGTGTTATTCTGGAAAAAGGTCAAAAATTTACCCTGACCCCCAGAGAGGTGGAGGGCACCTGCGAGCTAACCCAAATTACCTATGGCGGTCTTGCCGAAGATGTGGAGATTGGCACCCGCATTCTGATTGATGACGGACTGATTGAGATGACGGTCATTCAGATTAAGGACAAGGATGTCCTTTGCGAGGTACTAAACGGCGGTCCTGTCAGCAATCACAAGAGCGTGAATGTCCCCGATGTGAATTTAAATATGGACTACATCAGTCAGAAGGATATTGAGGATATCCGATTTGGCATCGAGCAGGGAGTGGACTTCATTGCTGCCTCCTTTGTCCGGAGCGCCTTTGATGTTTTGGAAATCAAACGGATTCTGGAACAGTATGGCGGCGAGGATATTCAAATCATTGCCAAAATCGAAAATCGTCAGGGCGTCAACAATGCCGACCATATCATCAAGGTCTGCGAGGGCATTATGGTCGCCCGTGGGGATATGGGAGTGGAAATCCCCTTTGAGGAGCTTCCCTCCATTCAGAAAGAAATCATTGAAAAATGCTACCGTTCCGGCAGGCGGGTCATTACAGCGACCCAGATGCTGGAATCCATGACTCACAACCCTCGTCCTACCCGGGCAGAAACCTCTGATGTTGCCAATGCAGTCTATGACGGCACCTCGGCAGTTATGCTTTCAGGGGAAACCGCAGTGGGCGAGTATCCTGTTCAGGCGCTTAAGAGTATGGCTCAAATCTGTATGAAAGCAGAAGAAGATATCAATTATATCAAGCGTTTCGAGGCATGGCACGGCAGAGGCAACATGGATGTAACAAATGCCATCAGTCACTCCGCCTGCACCACCGCCCACGATTTGGGCGCTGCCGCCATCATTACGGTCAGCAAGTCCGGCTTTACTCCCAGAGTACTCTCAGGGTTCCGTCCCAACTGCCCTATCATTGCAGGGTGTATGAACGATCGGGTTTATCGGCAATTGGCACTTTCCTGGGGTGTTACCCCAATCCATACCGAAATGAAGGAAACCTCTGATGCGCTCTTTGAACATGTTTTGGAACAGACACAAAAGCAGACAACCCTCATTGAAAAGGGGGATGTTGTGGTAATTACCGGCGGTGCACCTTTAGGCATTAGCGGTACCACCAATATTTTAAAGGTACAACTGGTTGGAGATGTTTTGTTAAGCGGTTTGGGTTCATCCGGCAAGGTGGCATGCGGTAAGGTTTGTATCGCCAAGAACACCGCAGAAGCCCTGAACAACTTTGAAGACGGCGACATTCTGGTCATCCCGGAAACCACCAACGATATCATCACAATTCTGCGAAAGGCTTCCGCCATCATTACCGAAAAACCGGGAGCAACCTCCCATGCTGCTGTGGTTGGCATGACCCTTGACATTCCTGTTATTGTAGGGGCAACCGGCGCAACCCAGATTTTAAAGAACGGTACTACCATTACCATAGACGGCGCACGGGGCAAGGTTTACGGCGGCGTCGCTAAAATACTCTGATTTTGAAATACAGAAAGAAGGACTTTTATGTTCAGGACAAAAATTCAGGTTCGCTACTGCGAAACAGACCGAATGGGTGTTGTCCATCACTCCCGCTACTTTCCTTGGTTTGAGGTAGGACGGACCGAGTTTTTTAAAAGCTCCGGAATGTCCTATGACCAAGTGGAACAACAAGGCGTGTTGCTTCCTCTGGTGGATTGTTACTGCAAATTCATTCAAGGTGCGGTGTACGGGGACGAGGTCTGGATTGAGGTAACACTTGCCGAATTGGGTGTTGCCAAATGCAAGTTTTCCTATCGGGTTCTTCGGGGTTCCGACGAAACTCTTTTGGCCACCGGCACCACAACCCATGGATTTACTTCCCCTGAATTCAAACCCCTCAATCTTAAGAAAACCTATCCAGAAATCTACCGTCTTCTGGATGAATTGCGAGGTGAAACAGTATGATTCCAAATATTCTAACCACAGTAAGGCTGATTCTGGTACCTATCTTTGCCTATCTGGTTCTGGGGGTAAAAAACCTGCCCCTGGCGGCAATGATATTTATTCTATCCGGCATTACCGATGTAGTGGACGGCTACATTGCTCGTCATTATAACATGATTACCAACTTCGGCAAGGTCTATGACCCCTTTGTGGACAAGCTGATGCAAATTACCGCCGTCATCTGCCTTTGCTGGGTTGGATTGATTCCCACCTGGCTGATTCTCTTTGTTCTCTTTAAAGAAGTTGCTATGATAATTATTGGCGGAGTCCTCTACCTGAAAAAAATTGTGGTTTATTCTCACTGGTATGGCAAAGCCACCACGGTTATTCTCTACGCCATTGTGATTACCGTGATTTTCTGGCAAGACATAACACCTCTGTGGGCAACCATTCTTTTTGGACTCTTAATTTTATCCATGTTGTTTTCGGGGTTTGCTTATCTGGTTGATATCATCAAGCACCATGATGAAAAACGAATTGAAGAATAATCTTACATACAAAAACGACTCGGCATATGCCGAGTGCTCTTAAGGATAGTCAAAGGGCAGAAACAC
>JAZURN010000025.1:0-55606 GCA_045606185.1 Ructibacterium sp. | reverse complement strand
GAAGGCGAGCTGGGTTCCTTAAAGCGGTTTAAGGACGATGTGAAGGAAGTCAATGCCGGCTACGAATGCGGCTTGAGCATCGATAAGTACAACGACATCAAAGAGGGCGACATTGTTGAGGTATATGTAATGGAGCAGGTGGAGGTATAGTCCCCTGTCTGTGGAGGAATTATGGCAAATTATAGTAGAATAGACCGGATTTCCGAGGAAGTCAAGCGAGAACTCAGTGCGGTAATCCGGGACTTGAAAGACCCACGGCTTTCCACCATGGTTTCGGTGGTAGCCGTACGGGTTACCAAGGACTTGAAGTTTGCAAAGGCATACATCAGCGTCCTTGGAAAGGAATCGGCACAAAAGGATGCCATTGCAGCACTCAAAAGTGCCAGCGGTTTTGTCCGCCGTGAAATCGGTCGGCGGCTAAACCTGCGAAACACCCCGGAGTTTGCCTTTGAACTGGACGACTCCATCGCTTACGGTGCCCATATCAACGAGATTTTAAAGGACCTGTAAGAGGAGGGTGTGCTATGTTTGAACAAATGATTCCGCTCCTTTCCGGAGCGGAAAAGGTTGGCATCTTTGCCCATGAGAACCCGGACGGGGACGCCCTGGGAAGTGCCTATTCCTTAAAACTGGTTCTGCAGAGTATGGGAAAGCAGGCGGAGGTCTATCTGTCTGCAAAACCGGACAAGCAGGCGTATGAGATTGTGAAGGGCAAGGAAGAAACCGGGCTTGCCGCCGAGGATTGCGATTTATTGATCGCGGTAGACTGTGCCGCTCCCGACCGATTGGGCACCCATAGAGAACGGTTCGAGAATCACGCAAACACTGTGGCAATTGACCACCATGTAACCCATGCCGATTACGCAAAGAAAACGGTTGTTGAGGGTTGCTCCTCCTGTTGCGAGCTGATGATGGGTCTTTATACCGAAATGGGGATTTCGGTGGACAAGGAGATTGCTCACAATGTGTATATGGGAATGGTTTGTGACACGGGGCGGTTTCAGTTTCCCGATGTAACCCCCAATACCTTGCGGGTTGCGGCGGAGCTTATGGAGGCAGGTGCCGACTTCTCTGATATTTCCAAAAAGATTTTCGACACCAAAACCAAGGAATACTATGCCTTGATGCAGCGGGCATTGAACCGTCTTACCTTTTATGAGGATGGCAGAGTTTGCTCTCTTTATCTTGGGATAGAGGACTTTGATGCTGCCGGAATCGACGATGCCGGTGCTGCCGGGATTGTGACCATGCCCTCCAGTATCGAGGGGGTGGAGGTTGGCATCTATGTCCGGGAGCGGGAAAAAGGTGCTTATAAGGTCAGCCTTCGTTCTCTCAAGACGGTAGATGTTTCGAAAATCGCTGTGGCATTGGGTGGCGGCGGTCATGTCCGTGCCAGCGGCTACAGTGTGACCGGAAAGACCGTGCCGGAGCTATTAGACGAGGTTCTGGTTGAGATTAGAAAGCAGTTAAGCGAGGACAGAAAATGAACGGCGTTATTGTCATTAACAAAGAAAAAGGTTATACCTCTTTTGACGTAGTCGCCTGCCTTAGGCGGATTCTGTCCATGAAGAAAATTGGACATACCGGGACGTTGGACCCGGATGCGGTGGGGGTTCTTCCGGTCTGTGTGGGGAGTGCCACCAAGGCGGTGGATTTGCTGACCGCCACCGAAAAAGAATACATCGCAACAGTTCAGCTGGGGAGCGAAACCGATACCCAGGACGCATCCGGCAAGGTGCTTCGTACCGCAGAGGTTTCTGTAACAGAAGAGGATATTTTTGCCGTGGCAAAAAAGTTTCTGGGTGAGATTTCCCAGATTCCACCCATGTATTCTGCCATCAAGCAGGATGGAAAAAAGCTCTATGAGCTTGCCCGGGAGGGAAAGACGGTGGAGCGAAAGCCACGGCAGGTTACCATCCATGGGATTAAGATTTTGGAGTTGGATTTGGGAAACCATTGCTTTACCATGCGGGTTGCCTGCTCCAAGGGTACCTATATCCGGACTCTCTGCCAGGATATGGGGGAGGCATTGGGTTGCTACGCCCATATGGCAGAGCTTTGCCGTACCAAAACGGGACAGTTCTCCCTGGAGGATGCTCTAACTCTGAAAGAGGTTGAGGCGGCAGTGAAAGAGGGGGATTTCTCCTTCCTGATGCCGACGGACAAGGTCTTTGGAAATTTGCCCGCCCTGCACTTGACCTCCAAAGAGGCGGAAATGGTTCGCCATGGTGTAAGAATCCGTGCCAAGGATTTCCCCGAGGGGGCAGAATGCCGAATGTATGACCCGACAGGAGAATTTCTGGCGGTTTCGGCGGTGGTGGAGAGCCGGTGGAAACTGGAAAAGACCTTCTTTGGGGGATAGAGAATAGAAAGGAGCCGTTATGCAGATTTTTTATCCGGAAAACGAAAAAAATCTTCGGGAGCTGAAAGGTCAGTTCTCCCACACAGCGGTTGCCTTGGGCGGCTTTGATGCCATCCATATCGGGCATCAGGCTATCATCCAAAAGATAGTGAATACGGCAGCCCAGGAGGACTTGACCCCGGTGGTTTACTTTTTTGCCAACCAACCCAGAGAGGTGCTGACCGGAGAGAAGATTCGCCATGTAAATTCTTTGGAGAAGCGGTTGGAGATTCTGGAAAGATTGGGCGTGGAGATTGCCATTGCCCAGACCGTGACGCCGGAATTTTTGCGGACCTCTCCCGAGGAATTTGTAAAAGACTACCTAAAAGAAATTCTGGACGCAGCATTTGTGGCGGCAGGGTTCAATTACCGGTTTGGACAACATGGCAAAGGGGATGTTTCTTTGCTCCGGCAGTTGGGAGAACCCTTTGGAATTCAGATTTGTGAGGTTCCCTGTATCATGAAGGACGGCGAGACGGTGTCCAGCAGTCGAATTCGGCAGTTGATTTTAGAGGGAAAAATGCAAGAGGCGGAAACCTGTCTGGGAAGAAGTTTTGAGCTTTCAGGCAGGGTGGTTGCCGGAAACCGGTTCGGCAGAGAACTGGGGATTCCCACAGCCAATCTGGAGTTCCCCGAAGATTTGTTGCTCCCGGGCTTTGGGGTCTACCTGACCGAAACGAATGTGGACGGGGTGTGGCATCCCGCCATGACCAATGTGGGAGCAAAACCCACTGTGGAAAAGAATCATTCCGGTATTGAAAGCCATCTGCTGAATTATAACGGGGATTTATATGGTAAGGAGATTTCGGTACGCTTCCACAAGAAAATCCGGGAGATTATCCGGTTCCAAAATATTGAGGAATTAAGAGCACAATTGGAGGCGGATAAAGAAATTGCAACAGAATATTTTGTAAAATAAAAAAGCACCCAGTTGGGTGCTTTTTGTGGTTCTGACAGAAGAAAATAACAAGGCTTCCTTAATACCCCAAAGTACCATTCAAGGAATCGTCGTTCTCAATCCATTCGCTGACGGGGATAACGGTGTATTCAGTGGGGGTGTTCCGGACGATGACGGTTTCGATACCGGCATTGATAATCATTCGTTTACACATAGCACAACTGGAGGCGTTCTCTACCAGCTCGCCGGTTTTAGCATCTCTGCCTGCTAAGTAAAGGGTGGCGCCCAGGGTATCTCGCCGTGCGGCGGAGATAATGCAGTTTGCCTCTGCATGGACGCTCCGGCATAGCTCGTACCGCTCTCCCCGGGGAATCTGCAACTTCTCTCTGGTGCAGTAGCCCAAATCAGAGCAGTTCTGTCTGCCTCGGGGTGCACCGGTATAGCCGGTGGAAACAATTTCGTCGTTCTTAACAATGATAGCACCAAAATTCCGGCGAAGACAGGTGCCACGCTCGATGACGGTTTCAGCAATGTCTAAATAATAATTGATTTTATCAATTCGATTCATAGGTTTTCAACCCTTTCTTTTGCCCGAGGGCGTGTTCTCCATTCTATTATAGTAGAAAGTTGTCGTTTTTTCAATAGTTAATATTGACTTTGTGCCATCAAATTTATATAATATAAGTGCGGAAGCCTTGCAAGCAAGTCTTTGCAACTCCGTCGCCGATGTGCGTTGCACATCCCGCACAATATTGACGGCGTCGCAAAAATGCCCTTGCAAGCAAGCATTTTTACTCCTGGTAGAATAAGAAAACCAGAACAGATAAGGAGAAAGCGGTATGCGGAAATTCGAAACCACCTCTCCCGAGGAGACATTCGCAGTAGGACAACAGATTGCAAAAGAGCTTACCTGCGGTGCCGTTGTGGCACTTGTGGGGGATTTGGGCTGCGGAAAAACTGCCTTTGTCAAGGGGGTTGTCGCCTATTTCGGGGATGCGGAACAGGTGGTTAGTCCTACCTTTACCTTAGTCAATGAATATCATGGGGAAATCCCCATTTATCACTTTGATGTGTACCGTCTGGACAACCCCTCTTTGGAGGAGTGCGACTGGATGGACGATTACCTTTTTGGGGAGGGAATTTGCCTGATTGAGTGGGCGGATAATATTCGGGGTGTGCTACCCCAAAATACCCTTAGGATTGAATTTGCCAAGAATCCTCAAAAGGGCGAAAGCTATAGGGAGATTACAGTATGCTGATTTTTGGAATTGATACCTGCTGCAGTGCGGCGACAGCTGCTTTGTTAGAGGATGATACATTGGTTGCCCAGACTGTCATCAATACCGGGAAGACCCATTCTCAGAAGATGATGCCCCAGATTGCCCAGATGTTTTCTCAAGCAGAAAAAGAAGTGGCAGATGTGGATTGCTTTGCAGCGGCAGTTGGACCCGGCTCCTTCACCGGAGTCCGGATTGGTGTTGCCACTGCAAAAGCAATGGCGCAAGCGGTCAAAAAGCCTTGTGTTGCCGTGTCCACCCTTCACGGGCTTGCCAATCATTTGGCGGTCTTTGACGGAATCATTTGCCCCATTCTAGATGCCAGACGGGAACAGGTGTATAACGCTTTGTTCCGGGGCGGAAGAACCATGAAACGGCTCTGTGAGGACAGAGCATTGGGAATTGAGGAACTCCTTGCAGAACTGAAAGAAGAAACACTTCCTGTTATCTTCTGTGGGGACGGGGTGCCCGTCTTTCGGGAGAAGATAGAGGCTACTTTGGGCGAAAACGCCATGTTTGCTCCGGTTATCCAGAACATGAATTTGGGTGCTTCGGTGGCAGAGGTTGGTTATGCTGCGGCCAAGGCGGGGCAAACCATTTCTTATGGGGAACTGGTGCCCCAGTATGTAAGACTTTCCCAGGCGGAGCGGGAAAGACAAGAGAAAGAAAACCGAAAGGGTTGAAACCATTGAAGAACTGGAATCGATACGGAATTTTAAGCTTGCTTTGCGTGACCCTGCTGCTGGGAAGCTTTGCCCTGCCTGTGGATATGGCGTTTGCCATTGAAAGCGATGATATGGTGGATTTGGGTAGCGGTAAAAAAACCGAGGAAAAGGAAGAACAACCCACCGAGGATGCCCAGGGAAGACCTATTTTGGGCAAAGGAGAAACCGGAATTTTAATTGACGGAAAAAGCGGGAATGTTCTCTATGAGGTAAACAGCGAGAAAAAGATGTATCCTGCCAGTACCACCAAGGTTATGACGGCTTTGGTAGCTTTGGATGCGGTAAAATCCGGCAAGATATCTTTAAAGCAGAACATTACCATTACAGCGGAAATGTTGGAAGGACTTGCGTGGGACGGCAGTAACATTGCCTTAAAGGAGGGGGAGGTTATCTCCTTCCAGAATTTGTTGTACGGCTTGATGATTCCCTCAGGTAACGATGCCGCTATGGCGGTTGCTTATGCGGTGTCCGGAAGCCGGGCGGGGTTTGTGGACGCCATGAACAACAAGGCGAAGAAGTTGGGACTTCAAAACACCCATTTTGAAAACCCGCACGGACTTCATGACGAAAACCATTACACCACGGCTGCAGATATGGCGGTCATTGCCCAAAAGGCCATGCAGAATAAAACCTTTCGAAGCATTGTGGAGATTGCCCATATTAAGATTCCGCCTACCAACCTGACGGAGGAGGAGCGGTACTACATCAACACCAATGGTCTGGTTTCTACCATGCGATATTCCCAGTATTATTACCCCGAGGCAACCGGCATCAAGACTGGCTATACCGATGAAGCCGGCAATTGTCTGGTGGCATCTGCCGAGAAAGGCGGTATCGAACTGATTACCGTTCTCTTCCATGGGGAGGGGGTAGAAAACTCTCATAAGGACACTGCCCGGTTGCTGGACTACGGATTCTCTGCCTTTGAACTGGTAACACCCGTAAAAAAAGACCAGATTATGGGCGAGATTAAGGTCAAATGGGGACGGTCAAAGGACAGCGTTACTCTGTCGGCAGTGGATTCTGTTTCGGTGCTGGTTCCTAAGGGTACCAAGGCAGAGGAACTGGAGGTCAAGCTGGATTTGCCTGAATTTGTCAAAGCTCCGGTAGAAAAGGGAACCCTGACCGGGGCGGTTTCGGTCTTTTTAGATGATGTAAAAATTGGTGCTGGTAAGCTACATACCGATTTGACAGTAAAGCGGAGCTTTTTCTGGCCGGCATATGCTTTTCTGGAATGGCTCTGGGGCTTTTTGCTGATTCGGATTCTCTGTTATCTGGTTCTGGCGGTTTTGGGACTCTTTGTTTTGTTGATTCTCCTCCGCATCTGGCAGGAAATCGACAGAGCTCGACGGAACAAAAGAAGGCGGCAGCGGTATTCCGGCAGAAAATAGGTTTGGGGCAGAAATTTCTCTTGAAAAAAGGAGATAGCTGTGCTATACTGTGTAAAATAGGAAAAGGATATTGGAGCGAAGGAAAAATCTATGGGAAATATACTTGGAGTTTACGGCTGGACCTTTGTGCTGTCCATGCTGCCCGTTTCTGAAATTCGCGGCTCAATGATTTATGCATTGGCGAATGTGGACCATACTTTTATGAATATATTATCGGTGTATCTCCTTTCAGTGGTGGGGAACTTCCTTCCGGCACCCTTTGTGATGCTCTTGTTCCGTCCCTTGGTAAAGTGGCTGAAAAAGACAAAGTGGTTTGGGCGGTTTGCTCACTGGTTGGAGGATAGAACAAAGCGGAAAGCAGACGGCTTAAAGGCGGCAAGTGCCTGGGCGCTGATGGTGTTTGTGGCGATTCCCTTTCCCACAACCGGTGCTTGGACGGGAGCGATGATTGCTTCCCTTTTGGATATGCGGTTCAAGTATGCTTTGCCCGCAATTTTGCTGGGAATTATGATTTCCGGTTTTGTTATGACACTGCTTGTGACCGGGGTATTGAATCTGGGTGCCTTGGGCGAATTGATGATGCACTAAATCCCATAAGAAAGGATTGTTATCATGAGAGAAGAGATAGAAAGCCAGAAGGAGAGAAAGACGGGAGCCGGAAGAAAGGTTCTGATTGTCTTTGGCCTTCTGTTTCTGGCAATTGGGGTGTTTTTGGCGTCCTTTGCCTGTTCCTTCCAGATGATGATTGAATCTGCAGAAGCGACACAGGTGGACGAAGCGTCTTTGGAGAGTGAGAATGAGGAACTGCGGGAGGAGATTCAGCTTCTGCAGGATCAGCTAGATGTTTTAGAAGGAGAACTGGAAAAGTACAAAGGCACTGCACAAAAACCCAAAGTAGAGCCTGCGGCAACTGCGACAGCGAAGGCTTCTACAACGGAACCGTCGTCCGCAACGTCAAGACCTACTTCCACACCAAAACCTACAGCGACTGCAACGGCAGAAGCTACTATTATCGAGTAACATAAAATAAAAACAGGAGGCAGATTGGGATGCAAAAACCAAAGTACAAAAGAGTCATGCTGAAAATCAGCGGCGAGGCACTGGCGGGGGAAAAGGGCTTTGGCCTTGACCAACCCACCATCAATGCCATTGCAGGGAAGATTAAAGAATGCTATGACATGGGTGTAGAAATCGCCATTGTTGTTGGCGGCGGAAACTTCTGGCGTGGCAGAACCGGCGAGGGAATGGATCGTTCCCGGGCAGACCATATGGGTATGCTGGCAACGGTTATCAATTCTTTGGCGCTTTTGGATGCTTTGGAGCAACTTGGCGTAGAAGGTCGGGTGCAGACCGCAATTGAAATGCGGCAGATTGCAGAACCCTACATTCGCTTAAAGGCGGGCAGACACCTGCAAAAGGGTCGGGTTGTTATCTTTGCTTGCGGCACTGGTAACCCGTTCTTCTCCACCGATACAGCTGCGGCACTTCGGGCAGCAGAAATTGATGCAGAGGTCATTCTGCTTGCGAAAAAGGTAGACGGTGTCTACGACAGTGATCCCAATATCAATCCCGAGGCACAGAAGTTCGATTCCTTGAGCTTTATTGATGTGCTGAACAGACAGCTGGGAGTTATGGACTCCACCGCAACTTCTTTGTGCATGGACAACGATATCTCCATTCTGGTCTTCGGCCTTGATGACCCGGAAAACATTAAGCGTGCCGTCATGGGCGAGAAGATTGGTACTTTGGTAAAACGGTAATAGAATAAGGGAGGAATTTATCATGACAAATGCAGAAAATAAAATGAACAAAGCGATTGCCGCTCTGGAAAATGACCTAGCGTCCATCCGTGCCGGCAGAGCCAACCCGGCGATTTTGGACAAAATCACAGTAGAATATTATGGTGCGCAAACCCCTCTCGGTCAGGTAGGTACCATTTCGGTTCCCGAGGCACGGTCCTTGGTCATTCAGCCCTGGGATGTTTCCATCCTTAAGGAAATTGAAAAGGCAATTCTGGCATCGGATATCGGAATTACCCCCAACAATGACGGTAAGGTCATTCGTTTGAATTTCCCGCCTCTTACCGAGGAACGGAGAAAGGACCTGAGCAAGGGTATCTCCAAGCGTGGCGAGGAGGGCAAGGTTGCCGTTCGGAATATCCGTCGGGATTCTTTGGAACAGTTCAAAAAGCAGAAGAAGGACGGAGAGATTACCGAGGACGATTTAAAGGATTTGGAAGACAAAATCCAGAAGCTGACCGATAAGTTTGTCAAAGAGATTGATACCATCGTTGCTGCCAAGACCAAGGAGATTATGGAGGTTTAGGCAGAACGGAAGGAGAAAACGTGAGGGGAATAGGGGAAACTCTATTCCCTCTCTTGTATGGAGGGATAGCCATGTTCTTCAAGAAAAAAGAAACGCTGGAATTGGATATGGAACGGATTCCAAAGCACATCGGGGTTATTATGGACGGAAACGGCCGCTGGGCAAAGCGGCGGGGTCTTCCTCGCAGTGCAGGACATAAGCGGGGTGCAGATATTCTGGAAAACCTCTGTGATTACTGCGATAGCATTGGGGTTAAGGCATTGACAGTCTATGCCTTTTCCACCGAAAACTGGTCCCGGCCTCAAAAGGAAATTGATGCTTTGATGGATTTGCTTTATCACTATCTGCAAATGGTAGAGGAAAAGTTTAAAGGGAGAAATATGCGGCTGAAAATCAGTGGGGACATCTCTCCTTTGAGTCAGAAAATTCAGGATGCCATCCACCATGCAGAGGCGGTTACCGCTCCCGGAACGGGGATGGTGCTGAATATTGCATTGAATTATGGCGGTCGGGACGAGATTGTCCGGGCGGCACGAAAGCTTTGTGCGGATGTAGCCGGCAACGAAGAAAAGATTGCTCAAATCGACGAAACAACCTTTGCAAGTTACCTTGACATGGCAGACCTTCCCGAGGTGGATTTGATTATCCGGCCCAGCGGCGAAAAGCGGCTTTCCAACTTTATGCTATGGCAAGCGGCGTATGCTGAATTCTGGTACAGCGACATCTGTTGGCCTGACTTTAAAGAATCGGATATGAAACAGGCGATTCTGGATTATCAGAACCGTGACAGACGGTTTGGAGGTGTAAAGTAGGATGGATGCTTCGTTGAAACAAAGAGTGTTAACGGCGGTTATTTGCTTGCCTCTTTTGTTGGGGTTGCTCTTTTGCCCTACCCCGGTTATTGTGCTGGTGGTTATGGCGGCGGCGTTGGTCGGAATGCACGAATACTATCAAGCAATCGGACTTGCTGAGAAAAAAGCTCTCTGTCTGATGGGGTATCTTGCAGCGGTTGTGATTCCTCTTGGGATTTACTACCTGACAGATACCGCTTTGGTTTTGGTTTATCTCTATGTTGTGGCGTTGTTTTTACTGATGCTGATGAGCAAAAATCAGGTCACATTCAAGGATATTGCCCTTTTGGCAATGGGACTGATCTACATTCCTTATTTTCTCTCCCATATCATCTATATTCGGGATTTGGAGCTGGGGAACATCTATATCTGGCTGGTTTTTGTAGGTGCGTTTATGACCGATTCCTGTGCTTACTTTGTAGGCTGTACCGTGGGAGGGAAGAAACTCTGTCCCACCATCAGCCCCAAAAAGACAGTGGCGGGTGCCGTAGGTGGCGTGGTCGGTTGTGGCTTGAGTTTTATTTTGTTCGGCATTGTAGTGAACAACTGTTTTGCAGGCAGCCTTGCGGGAAACCAACTGAATCTGTGGCTTCTCTTTTTGATGGGACTGGTAACTTCGGTGGTATCCCAGATTGGGGATTTGGTGGCATCCATGCTGAAACGTCAATGTGGCATCAAGGATTTTGGCACTCTGCTCCCCGGTCATGGCGGAATTCTGGACCGTTGCGACAGTATTATTATGGTTGCGCCGATTATCTTCCTGTTTTTACTGAAAATCGGGATTTTGGCGTAATGAAAACGGGTTTTATTACATAGACTAACTAAAGTAGGCGATAACGATGAAATTAGCAATACTCGGTGCAACCGGCTCCATTGGCACCCAAGCGTTAGAAGTGGTGGAGGATTTACGGGGCATCAAGGAAATTGAGGTTGTCGGGATTTCCGGCAATAAAAATTTAAAGCTGCTGGAAGAGCAGATTCGTAGATTTCATGTTCCTTTTGCGGCAGTGCCGGATGAGGCAGATGCCAAAGCCTTGGCGGTTGCCGTGGCGGATACCGATTGTAACATTCTCTCCGGGCAGGAGGGATTAGGCTATTTGGCGGCAGAAACGGGAGCGGATATGCTTTTGTCTGCCATTGTAGGGTTTTCGGGAATGCTCCCTACTATGAAAGCCATTGAGGCGGGCATCGATATTGCCCTTGCCAATAAGGAAACGCTGGTCACTGCGGGACCAATCTTTATGGATGCGGTGGCAAAGCATGGGGTTCGGCTTCTGCCGGTGGATAGTGAGCATAGTGCCATCTTCCAAAGCTTGCAGGCAGGGGAGAAAAAAGAGCTTGCTAAAATTCTGCTGACGGCGTCGGGCGGGCCTTTCTTTGGAAAGACCAAAGAAGAACTGGAAACGGTAACGCTCTCCCAGGCATTGAAGCACCCCAACTGGAGTATGGGTGCCAAGATTACCATTGACAGTGCAACCTTAATGAATAAGGGTCTTGAGGTCATTGAGGCAAAGTGGCTTTTTGATGTGGAAATCGACGATATTGAAGTGGTGGTTCAGCGGGAGGGCATCATTCATTCCATGGTGGAATTCCGGGACCATAGCGTCATTGCCCAACTGGGGCTTCCTTCTATGAAGCATCCCATTCAGTACGCCTTTACCTACCCTCAGCGGCTTCCTGCCAAGGGGGAGCGGGTGTCCTTCTCCGACCTTGCAAAAATTACCTTTGCCAAGCCGGATGAAGAAACCTTCTGCTGTCTTGCTCTTGCCAAAGAGGCGGGAAGACGGGGCGGGATTCTGCCCACCATACTAAACGCCGCCAATGAGGTGGCAGTGGGAGCGTTCTTGCAGGAGAAGATTCGGTTTTTGGAGATTCCCGCATTTGTAGAGAAAACCATGAGCCGGTTTGAGAATAAGACAACTCCTACGATTGAGGATTTGCTTGCGGCAGACCGTGCCGTAAGAGAGATGGGAATTTAGGAGGTATCCAATATGGACATGGTGGTTACCATCATCTGTGCTATCTTGATTTTTTCAGTGATTATTTTTGTCCATGAGTTCGGGCACTTTCTTGCCGCCCGGATGTTTGGGGTAACCGTTCACGAATTTGCGATTGGAATGGGACCTGCTATCTGGAAAAGACAAGGAAGAAGGGAAACCCTTTATTCCATCCGTGCCATTCCCATGGGCGGGTTCTGTCAGTTAGAGGGAGAGGACGAGGAAAGCGACAGCCCCGGAGCCTTTAATAACAAAAAACCGGTGCCCAGAATGGTCATACTGGCAGCCGGCGTTTTGATGAATCTTCTGCTTGGGTTTGTCATTGTGCTGGGATTGATGACAACCAATGCTATTGTCAATGAGGGACTTCCTTCCACTATAGTGGAAAGTGTCAACCCCAAAGCCTCGGCGGCGAGATTTTTGCAACCGGGGGATGAGATTATCGCTGTGAATGGAAAGCGTGTGCATATCCGGACAGATTTGAGCTTTGAGCTTTCCCGAAACGGGAATCAGGAAGCCACCCTGACAATCAAGCGGGACGGGGAGAAGTTTACCGAAGATTTTACTCCCATGGAAACAGTGTATGAGGACGGAAGTTCGGGTTATGTGGTAGGCTTCAAT
The DNA here is from genome assembly GCA_045606185.1 of Ructibacterium sp. Classification (GTDB taxonomy): domain Bacteria; phylum Bacillota; class Clostridia; order Monoglobales; family Monoglobaceae; genus Ructibacterium. The sequence goes on along the minus strand of JAZURN010000025.1, from coordinate 43,120 downwards.
ATCGCCATTCAGCCAATCAGCATCGGTGGGATTCTCCACGAGGCATTTTTCCAGACGGTCTGGATGGTCAAACTGGTCTTTGTGTCATTGGGAATGCTACTTTCCAGTCAGGCGGGAATGCAGGATATGTCAGGACCGGTGGGGGTGGTAAGCGCCATGAATACGGTAGCCCAAAGCGGATGGTATCCGCTCCTGTTTTTTGCTGCGTTCCTAGCAGTGAATATCGGGGTTATGAACCTTTTGCCCTTACCGGCATTGGATGGCGGAAGAATTATCTTTGTTTTGATTGAACTAATATTCCGCAAGCCGATTCCCCGGGAAAAAGAGGGATGGATTCATTTTATTGGTTTTACTCTGCTGATTCTTTTGATGGTATACGTAACCTGGAATGATATCGTAAGGATATTTTTCAGCCGTGCTTGAAAATTCAGCAATCTGCGTCCGCTACTGCAAAGAGGAATGACGGTTATGTACTACATGTACACGCCCGCCATTCCTCTTTTTGTGTCGAACACATCTCACTAAAGTTTCTTCGCACTTTATTATCCTTCAAACACTGTAGGGGTCGGCATTCCCAACGGTGTGCATAGCTCCTGCTTTACCAAACCATGTCCGGCATTGGGTGGAGCGTTACGCTCCTATTTCATTTCCACAATGGTAACGCCGTTTTCGCCCTCGCCGTATTTGCCAAGACGAAAGCTCTTTACCTGTGGGTGTTTCCGGAGCATCTGCTGAATCCCGCTCCGCAAGGTTCCGGTACCCTTGCCGTGGATAATGCTGACGGCATGAAGACCTGCCATGCTGGCTTCGTCCAGGAACTTGTCGGCTTCTAAAAGAGCCTCTTCCAAAAGCATCCCCCGAAGGTCAACCTCGGTCTTGACGCTGCCGCTCCGGATGCCGCTCTGGGTCTTTCGGGGCGGGGTGTAGGCACGCTTGTCGGTGTTGTTCTCATCTTCCAAAAGGGTCAGGTTCTCAATCCGGCTGTTGACCTTCATAATGCCCACCTGTACAGTTACGGTGTTGTCCTTTTCGTTGATGGAAAGGATGCTCCCCTTATCTCCCAAATCGTTCAGCATAACAGTAGCACCCAGCCGCAGACTGTGGATGCTCACGTTGGAGGTCTTCACGGCAGGAGCCTTTGCCTTGGGGGACTTGTTCTTTTTCTTTTTCAGACCCAGTTCCTTTTTCAGTTCTTCCATGACGCGTAGGGTCTCTTTTTCGTCCTTCGCCCGTCTGGCGGCTTTGACCTCGTCCAAAAGGGCATCGGTTTCTTCCTGGGCACGCTGGATAATCTTATCTGCCTTTTCCCGTGCCCGGTCGTAAATTTTGTCCTTTTGTTTCTCGATTTTATCCCGTTCTCGTTCTAACTGCAGCTTCAAATCCTCGATTTCTTTTCGCATCTCCTGGGATTCTATCGACGCCTGCTCGGTGGTTTGCCGGTTCTTCTCGATGCTAGATAAGATGTCCTCAAACCGGATGTTTTCCTCCGAGAGCCGTTCTTTGGCACGGTCGATGATTCTGTCGGGCAGTCCCAGCCGTGAGGAAATGGCAAAGGCGTTACTCTTCCCTGGCACCCCAATCAAGAGGCGATAGGTAGGACTTAAGGTATTGACATCAAATTCACAAGAGGCGTTCTCCACCCCGTCTTGGGAGAGGGCGTAAAGCTTTAATTCGCTATAGTGGGTGGTGGCAACTGTTTTGGCACCGGCAAGGCGAATGTTCTCCAAAATGGAGATGGCAAGTGCTGCACCCTCGGTAGGGTCGGTGCCGGAGCATAACTCGTCAAAGAGAACCAGAGAATTGTCAGTAACCTGTTCTACAATCCGCACAATGTTGGTCATGTGCGAGGAGAAAGTAGAAAGACTCTGCTCGATGCTCTGCTCGTCCCCGATATCGGCAAAGATATTGTCAAAGACCGGCATGGTACTATCCTCTGCCGCCGGGATATGGAGTCCCGATTGTGCCATCAGGCAAAAGAGGCCAACCGTCTTTAGAACCACGGTCTTACCGCCGGTATTGGGACCGGTTACAATCAGGGAATCAAAGTCCTTCCCCAGCCAGACATCGGTGGGGACAATTTTTTTCGGGTCGATTAAGGGATGCCGTCCCTTGCGGATGTTGATATACCCGTCCCGGCTAATGATAGGGCAGGTGGCTTTCATGGAGAGTGCCAGCTTTGCCTTGGACAGAACAAAGTCCAGATGAATCAAAGTATCAAAGTTCAAATCCAGAATCTCCGCAAGTTCTGCTACATTCCCAGAGAGTTCCAGCAAAATCCGTTCGATTTCCGCTTTTTCTTTTAGCTCCAGTTCATGGAGTTCGTTGTTGGCATTGACCACGCTTTCTGGCTCGATAAAGACGGTGCCGCCCGAGGCGGAAAAGTCATGGGCAATCCCTCGCACATCGCCCCGGTGCTCTGCCTTGACCGGGACAACGTATCGGTTGTTTCGCAGGGTTACAATGGGGTCTTGCAAGAACTTTTGGTAATGGGAAGAATGAATCATGGAATCTAAAGAGCTTTTGATTTTGTTTGCGGCACTTTTGGATTTCCGCCGGATACTAGCAAGCTCGGGACTTGCTCCGTCTGCCATTTCTTCTTCGGATAAAATGGCGCCGAAAATCCGGTCTTCCATGGCTTTGTCCGGAGTCAAAGACTCCAGATAGCCATACAAAACCCCGCTTTGCTCTGCCGTCAAGCTCTTTAAGGTTCTGGCATTCTTCAGGATGCGGGCAAGGTTCAAAAGCTCGCCCATGTTGAGAGAGCCACCAATATTGAGCCGCTTTAAGGATTCCTTGATAGAAAAAATCGTCAAAAGTTCCGGTGCCCCGTACTTTAAGATTAAAGTTACTGCAGCATCGGTCTCTGACAGGGTCTGCTCCACAATGCGAAGGTCAGGGGATGGTTCCAAAGTATCAATCCTGGCTCTGGTTTCCTCATTCTTGGCAAAGCCTGCGAGCATGCCTAATATTTTATGGTATTCTAATGTCTTTAAGGTTTTTCGTTCCATAGCATAAAATCTCCTATGGGGTTATTATATACGATTTCTGTCCGGTTTGTCTACCCCTTTTCTTGATGGATTCTGTCAAAAAAGGGGAAATTTTGAGTCCCCTTTGTCCCGTTGTTGCATAGAATAAACTGACGGGGAATTTTTCTTGGAAAAATCCAAGAATCGGTTGAAAAAACCACAGAATTGTGATACAATAAAAAATCAGAGATTTGGAGGAACAAAGATGGAACGATATTTGGACAACAGTGCCACCACCCGTCCCTATGATGCGGTAACGGAGACGGTTGCACGTGTCATGAAAGAACAATATGGAAATCCGTCCTCCTTGCATCGGTTGGGAATTGCAGCCGAAAAGGAGGTCAAGGGTGCCAAGGAGGCCATTGCGGCAACCTTGCATGCCAATCCCAATGAGATTTACTTTACCTCCGGCGGGACGGAATCCAACAATCTTGCCATTCGTGGTGCTTGCAGCGTCAGCCGTGGCAGACAGATTATTACCACTCCTTTGGAGCATCCTGCCACCATGAACACCTTAAGCCATCTTAAGAAAAAGGGTTGGCGGGTGGATGTGATTCCGGTGGATGAAAGCGGGGTTATTAAGCTCTCGGCGTTTGAGGCTATGATTACCCCCGATACCGCTCTGGTAACCGCTATGCTGGTCAATAACGAGATTGGCTCGGTACAGCCCATTTCCCAGATGGCAAGCGTTTTGAAAAAGAAAAACCCCCGTGCGCTGCTCCACGTGGATGCGGTTCAGGGGTATTGTAAGGTCCCCTGTGATGTGAAAGAATTGGGTGCCGATATGTTAAGCATCAGTGGGCATAAGATTCACGGACCCAAAGGCATCGGGGTTCTGTATATCAAAAAGGGAACTCGGATTGCCCCCATCATCTTTGGCGGCGGGCAGCAGGACAATCTCCGCCCCGGCACCGAGAATGTCCCCGGGATTGCAGGGCTGGGTGTTGCGGCAAAGCTTTGCCATGGTAAGATGCAGGAGTCGGTTCCCCGGATGGAGCTTCTGCGGAAGCGTCTGGAACAGGGGATTCTGGAGCGGATTCCCAATGTGAGAATCAACACGCCCAACGGATGTGCGCCTCATATTTTGAATGTTTCCTTTGATGGGGTGCGGTCTGAAGTGGTGCTCCACTCCTTGGAGAACAGTGGAATTTATGTGTCCAGCGGTTCTGCCTGCTCCAGCCACAAAAAGGAGCCAAGTTATGTTTTGACCGCCATTGGTACGCCGAAAAAGCTGATTGACGGAAGTATCCGGTTCAGCTTGTCCGAGATGACCACCAAGGAAGATATTGATGAAACACTAGAGGTGCTGACCGGGATTATTGCAAATTTGCGGAAGTTAAAAATATAAGAGTCAGGAGAATACCAATGAAAAAAGTGGATATTGTATTATTGAAGTATGGAGAAATTGCCCTGAAGGGTCTGAATCGACCCATGTTCGAGCAAAAGCTTCTTCGGAATCTGGAAAAGGCACTGGAGCCGGCAGGAAAGTTTAAGATTCGCAAGTCCCAGTCCATGATTTATGTGGAACCGCTGGATGAGGGAATCGACATGGAGGATGCCATCGAGCGGATGCGGAAGGTCTTTGGTATTGTCAACATCTGCCCGGCAGTTTCCTGTGATAAGGATATGGAGAGTATTGCCAAGACCACCATCGAATGCTTGCAGGAGATGGACACCGAGGGGAAGACCTTTAAGGTGGAGGCAAAGCGGGAGGACAAACAATTCCCTTTAAATTCTCCCCAGATTTGCCAGCAGATGGGCGGTGCTATCCTAAAAAATGTCAAGGGTTTGTCTGTGGATGTCCACAATCCGGATATTCTGGTGCAGATTGAAATCCGCCAGAAGGCCTATATCTTTACCCGGAAAATCAGCGGCGCCGGCGGTATGCCGGTGGGAACCAACGGCAAGGCGGCGCTGCTCTTATCCGGCGGGATTGATAGTCCAGTGGCAGGCTGGATGATTGCAAAGCGTGGCGTTGCCCTGTCGGCAGTCCATTTCCATAGCCATCCGTATACCTCCGACCGTGCCAAGGAAAAGGTCATTGACCTTGCCAAGCTGGTGTCGGTTTACACCGGAAAAATTAGGCTGCACATTGTCCCCTTTACCGAGATTCAGCTTGCCATCATTGAAAAGTGCCCCAAGAACTACCTGACCCTGATTATGCGGCGGATTATGATGCAAATTGCCCAGAAGCTTGCTGAAAAGGACGGGGCAAGAGCCTTGATTACCGGCGAGAGCATCGGTCAGGTGGCGAGCCAGACCATGGAGAGCCTGGCGGTAACCGACAATGCCGTTTCCATGCCGGTGTTCCGGCCTTGTATCGGGATGGACAAGGAAGAAATTGTTGCCATTTCCAAAAAGATTGACACCTACGAAACCTCAATTCTGCCCTACGAGGATTGCTGTACCATTTTCGTACCCAAGCATCCCAAAACCCGTCCCGAGATTGCTGAAATCGTCGAGGCGGAAAAGGCGCTGGTAAACCTGGACGAAATGATAGAGAGAGCCATGGCAGAGGTAGAAACTATTATCATTGAACCGTAAGGAGTTTTTATGAATTTTGAGATTCTCTCGGTGGGAACCGAGTTATTACTGGGACAGATTGTAAACACCAACGCCCGGGACATCAGCCGGATGTTAAGCGAGTTGGGGATGAATGTCTACTATACCACCGTGGTTGGGGACAATCCGGAGCGGTTAAAGGCGGCACTTAAAACGGCGGCAGACCGTGCCGACGGTGTGATTTTAACCGGGGGGCTGGGTCCCACCGGGGACGATTTGACCAAGGAAACCGTGGCAGAATACTGCGGTCTTTCCTGTGTGATGCACGAGGAGAGTAAACGTCGACTGGTGGAACGGTTCCAAAAGATGAACCGCCCTATGCCCGATAACAATTGGAAGCAGGCAGAGATGCCGGAGGGGTGTATTGTGCTGGATAATGATAACGGTACTGCCCCCGGTGCCATTGTGGAGCATGAGGGGAAGGTCTTTATCATGCTACCGGGGCCTCCCCGGGAGATGGTTCCCATGCTCCGGGAAAAGGTGCGTCCTTATCTTTCCCAGAAAGCTGATTGTGTAATTCATTCCAGAACCTTAAAGGTGTTTGGGGTAGGGGAATCGGCGGCAGAGGAACGCTTGAAAGAAATCATTGATAGACAACAAAATCCCACCATTGCTCCCTATGCCAAAACCGGGGAGATGGAGCTTCGGCTCACTGCCAAGGCAGAGAGCGTAGAGCAGGCAGAAGAACTGCTCACGCCTCTGGAACAAGAAGTCCGGGAGATTTTAGGAGACTTTGTCTATGCCGAGGGGGAAACCGCCACCCTGCAGCAGGCGGTGGTGGAACTTTTGAACCGAAGAGGAATGACGGTGGCAACTGCCGAGAGCTGTACCGGCGGGCTGGTTGCCAAAAAGCTGACCGACGTATCAGGTGCCTCTGGATGTTTCCATAGCGGATTTGTAACCTACTCCAATGAGAAGAAAGAAGAACTTCTGGGAGTTTCCCATGATACGCTGGCACAGTTTGGTGCAGTATCGGAGGAAACCGCCCTGGAAATGAGCCGTGGTGCAAGAGCCCGTGGGGGTGCGGATATCGGCGTTTCCATAACCGGGATTGCAGGCCCCGGCGGAGGGACACCCCAAAAGCCGGTGGGACTGGTTTATATCAGCATTTGTGCTGAGAATTTCCATCAGGCATACCGCTTACAGCTTGCCGGAGACAGAGAAATGGTTCGGGAGCGAACCAGCCTTTATGTACTGGATATGATTCGCCGGTATTTGCTGGGTAGTTTGGGTGCAGATTATGTTTGGTAACTGTCGAAAAAAGGCTTGCTAATACCGAAAAATGATGATATAATGAAATTTGATGTAATTGCAGCAGAAAAATCCATTTGGATTTTCCATACAGAAGACAGAGAGGAGCGATTTTGTGGCAAAGGAGCTTTCAAAGACCTATGACCCGAAACAGGTAGAAGAACGGATTTATCAGAATTGGGTGGACAAGGGGTATTTCCATACCCAGATTGACCCGGAGAAAAAGCCGTTTACCATTGTGATTCCCCCTCCCAATGTAACCGGTCAGTTACATATGGGACATGCCCTGGACGAAACCTTCCAGGATATTTTGATTCGTGCCAAGAGAATGCAGGGCTATGCGGCTCTGTGGGTACCCGGCACCGACCATGCGGGCATTGCTACCCAGATTAAGGTGGAGGAGGACCTCCGTGTCAACGAGGGTCTGACCCGCTATGACTTGGGTCGAGACGAGTTCTTAAAGCGTGTCTGGGCGTGGAAGGAGAAGTTCGGCGGCAGAATCATCAGCCAGCTCAAGAAGATTGGTTGTTCCTGCGATTGGGAGCGGGAACGCTTTACTATGGACGAGGGATGCAGCAAAGCCGTAAAGGAGGTTTTTGTTAACCTCTACAACAAGGGTTTGATTTATCAGGGAAACCGGATTATCAACTGGTGTCCTAGCTGTGCCACCGCCCTTTCCGATGCCGAGGTAGAGTATGCCGAGCAGGATGGATTCTTCTGGCATATCAAGTACCCCATCAAGGACAGTGACGACTTTATTGAGATTGCTACCACCCGCCCCGAGACCCTGCTGGGCGATACTGCCGTTGCAGTAAACCCCAACGACGAGCGGTATGCCCATCTGGTGGGCAAGATGCTGATTCTGCCCTTAGTTGGCAGAGAGATTCCAGTCATTGCCGATGATTATGTGGATATGGAATTTGGTACCGGCTGTGTGAAGATTACCCCCGCCCATGACCCCAATGACTTTGAGGTTGGCTTGCGGCATAATCTGGAACAGATTAAGGTTCTCAACGACGACGCTACCATCAATCAGTACGGTGGCAAGTATCAGGGCATGGACCGCTATGAGGCGAGAAAAGCCATGGTCGAGGATTTGGAGAAAGAGGGTCTTCTGGTTAAGGTGGTTCCCCATAGCCATAATGTGGGACAGTGTTACCGTTGCGGTACTACGGTAGAGCCGATTACCTCCAAACAGTGGTTTGTAAAGATGGAACCCCTGGCAAAGCCGGCGGCGGAGGCCGTCATCAACGGCGATACCAAGTTTGTTCCCGACAGATTCTCCAAGACCTATCTTCACTGGATGGAGAATGTTCATGACTGGTGTATTTCCCGTCAGCTCTGGTGGGGGCACCGGATTCCGGCATACTACTGTCAGGACTGTGATGAAACGGTGGTTTCCAAGGAGGAGGTTACCGTATGTCCCAAGTGTGGCGGTAAGATGAAGCAGGACGAGGACGTTCTGGACACCTGGTTCAGCTCGGCACTCTGGCCTTTCTCTACCTTGGGTTGGCCGGATAAGACCGAAGATTTAGAATATTTCTATCCCACCGACACTCTGGTTACCGGTTATGACATTATCTTCTTCTGGGTTGCAAGAATGATGTTTTCGGGGCTAGAGCATGTGGGCGAGGTTCCCTTTAAGCATGTGTATATCCATGGTCTGGTTCGTGACTCCCAGGGTCGGAAGATGAGTAAGTCCTTGGGGAACGGGATCGACCCCCTGGAGATTATTGACCAGTATGGTGCCGACGCTCTGCGGTTTACGCTGGCATCGGGTAATTCTCCGGGTAATGATATGCGGTTCTACATCGAGCGTGTCGAGGCAAGCCGGAACTTTGCCAACAAGATTTGGAACGCCTCCCGGTTCGTTCTCATGAACCTGAATATTGAAAAGTGCCAGCTCCCCGAGAGGGACAAGCTCCATCTGGAGGACCAGTGGATTCTTCATGCCTATAACGAACTGGTTAAGGAAGTAACCGAAAACCTTGACAAGTACGAGCTGGGCGTGGCAGTATCCAAGCTGTATGACTTCATCTGGGATAGCTTCTGCGACTGGTATATCGAGCTGGTAAAACCCCGGTTCTTTGAAGAGGGCGAGAGCAATAAGGTGGCACAACAGGTATTGACCTATGTGCTTTCCAATACCTTAAAACTGCTCCATCCCTTTATGCCGTTTATTACCGAAGAAATCTGGCAGGCACTTCCCCATGAGGGCGAGAGCATCATGATTTCCAATTTCCCGGTCTATGACGAAAGATTGGCAAATGCCGATGCCGAGGCAGAAATGCAGATGATTATGGATTCCATTAAGGGCATCCGGAACATCCGTAACGAAATGAATGTTCCCCCCTCCAAGAAATCCACCCTGTATATCGTGACCGAAAAGCCGGAAGTCTTTGAAAAGGGAGTGGTGTTCTATACCAAGTTGGCGTCCAGCGATGAGGTAAAGATTCAGAAAGACCGTGCGGGCATCCCCGAAAACGCAGTTTCCGTTGCAGCTCCCGGTGCAGAGCTTCTGCTCCCCCTTGACCAGTTGGTGGACAAGGAGAAAGAGCTTGCTCGTTTGACCAAGGAAAAAGAGCGGTTAGAGGGAGAAATTAAGCGGGTTGAGGGTAAGCTGAATAACAAAGGCTTTACCGAAAAGGCACCAGCTAGCGTGGTAGAGGAAGAGCGGAAGAAGGGCGAAAGCTACAAGGCAATGCTCCAGACGGTTCTGGAGAGTCTCTCGAAACTGTAGAAGTTGCTATGAAGGAGATTTCTTTTGAAAAAATCGTCCAAACGGTGCGAAAGATGTGTATCGAGGCAAACTGTAACCTGAACAAGGATGTGCGGTGTGCGTTAGAGCGCGGTCTTGCCCGGGAGGAGAACGAAACAGCAAAAACCATCCTGACCGATATCTTGAAGAATGCAGAGATAGCAGGTAGCGAACAAATGCCTATCTGCCAGGATACCGGCATGGCGGTCTTCTTTATCAAATTGGGTCAGGAGGTTCATATTACCGGTGGTCTGCTTGCCGATGCCATCAATGAGGGCGTACGGCAGGGCTATCGGGACGGGTATCTTCGAAAATCGGTGGTTGCCGACCCGGTCCGCCGAGGAAATACCGGAGATAATACCCCGGCGATTCTCCACTTGGAATTGGTGGAGGGGGAAGAACTGGAGATTACTCTGGCACCCAAGGGCTTTGGCAGTGAGAATATGAGCGCTATCAAGATGTGTAAACCCTCCGAAGGTCTTAGCGGCATCATTGATTTTGTGGTAGAAACCGTGAAGAAAGCAGGCGGAAACCCCTGCCCGCCTCTGGTGGTGGGCGTGGGGATTGGCGGCACCTTTGAAAAGTGTGCTGCCCTTGCCAAAGAGGCACTTCTGCGGGACGTGGATTCTCAAAACCCCGACCCTTACTATGCGGAGTTGGAGGATACTTTGCTCCAAAAAATCAACAAGCTAGACATCGGACCTCAAGGCTTTGGCGGGAAGACTACCGCGTTGGGTGTAAATGTGGAAACCTTTCCCACCCATATTGCCGGAATGCCCTGTGCTGTTAATATTAACTGCCATGTAACAAGACATATTACAAAAGTGTTGTGTGCTGAATAGCACACAACACTTTTTTACAGTCGTGCTTGAAATTTCAGCAATCTGTGCCCGAATCTGCAAAGGGGAATGACAGTTACATACACAAAGTATGCGCCTGCCATTCCTCTTTTTGATTCGAACACATCTCGCTAATTTTTCTGCGCACTCACGAGAGGAAACGGCGAATTTTACCCGGAAAATAACGGTAGGGGCGGACGACTCTGTCCGCCTGTTATGGGACGTTGAGGACACCGTCCCCCCTACAGCCCATCCGCAAATGATATGTCAACATCGTAGGTGCGATTCACGAATCGCCCGGAAAGGCAAACCTCGGTTTTTCAAAAATATTGACTCTGTGTCAAAACCGTGATATGATAAAAACAGAGTAGAAAAGAGGCGAATGTTATGAAAATCATTGATTTTTTGAAAAAGGATACTTTGTCAATTTCCTTCGAGGTATTTCCTCCCAAGACGGAGACGGGGTTTGAAAGTGTCAAGCTTGCCACCGAGGAGATTGCCAAGTTAAAACCGGCATTTATGAGTGTAACCTATGGTGCCGGTGGCGGCACCAGCCGATATACTCTGGAGATTGCCAAGAACATCAAGGAGCGGTATGGGGTTCCCACCCTGGCACACCTGACCTGTGTTTCCTCTACCAAAGAGACTGTGCGGGAGAAGATTGCCGAAATCAAGGCTGCCGGCATGGAAAACATTATGGCACTTCGTGGGGATATCCCCGAGTCCATGCTGAATGCGGACCGGACAACGTGGGACTATCGGTATGCCATTGATTTGATCCGGGAGATCAAGGAGATTGATCCCAATTTCTGTATTGGTTGTGCCTGCTACCCCGAGATTCATCCCGAGAGCACCAACCAGAAAGAGGATATCAAACACCTGAAGGAAAAGGTGGACGCAGGCTGTGATTTTATTACAACCCAGATGTTTTTTGACAACAATTTGCTCTACAATTTCCTATACAAGATTCGGGAGGCTGGAATTACTGTCCCGGTTATTCCCGGTATCATGCCAATTACCAATGCAAATCAGGTGGAGCGTGCGATTCATCTGTCCGGCTCCTTTATGCCCCAGCGGTTCAAGAGTCTGGTGGATAAGTTCGGTCATAACCCTGCTGCCATGAAGCAGGCGGGAATTGCCTATGCCACCGACCAGATGATTGATTTGTATGCCAACGGCATCAAAAATGTTCATGTTTATTCCATGAACAAGCCGGATGTGGCAGCAAAAATTCAGGAAAATCTTTCGGATATTCTGGAGAAATAAAAATTTTTGTTGACAAAACAGAGGATTGGTACTATAATAATAAAAAGTTGAAAAACCGTTGAGACAGAAAAAAGACAGAGCCGGTCTTTTCCAGCGAGTGGATTACGGTGTGAGTTCCACAAAGGCTCTCTGTGTAATATGGACTGTTGAGGGCAGTGTTAAATGCACTGACGCAGGACCTGCGTAATGGGTCGGGAGTATGTTGGTACTCTGGAAAGTGTACAGGTTAGCCTGTAAAGCAAGGTGGCACCGCGGATATGAGATATTCGTCCTTGACAGATAGAATCATTCTGTCAAGGGCGTTTTTGTTTTGACAGACCAAAAAGGAAGCGATGTTATGTTCTTGTTTGTGAAACGATGGCGTAGAGGAACGACCATCAGCGAACAAAAATAATAAATGGAGGATGAAACCATGATTTTGAATAATGTTAATTTTGATACCTATTTTAACCACTACCCCGATAAGAACGGATACTTCGGCAAGTACGGCGGTGTCTACATCGATGACAAGCTGAAAAAGGCAATGGAGGAAATTACCGAAGCGTACTACTCCATCTGCCAATCCAGAAAGTTCATTGCGGAACTCCGGAGAATCCGGAAAGAATTTCAAGGAAGACCCACGCCCGTTACCCATTTGGAGCGGCTTTCCGATGCCTTGGGCGGCAAGGTACAGCTCTATGCAAAGAGAGAGGATTTGAACCATTCCGGCGCCCATAAGCTGAACCACTGTATGGGCGAAGCACTCCTTGCCAAATACATGGGTAAAAAAAAGGTCATCGCCGAAACTGGTGCGGGTCAACACGGTGTGGCGCTGGCAACTGCGGCGGCATACTTTGGTCTGGAATGTGATATCTATATGGGGTCTGTGGACATCAAAAAGCAGGCTCCCAACGTTGCCCGGATGAAGATTTTGGGTGCCAATGTCATTGAGGTTACCCATGGGCTGCAGACCTTAAAGGAGGCGGTGGATGCGGCATTTGATGCCTACAGCAAGGAATACAAGGATTGCATCTATTGTATCGGTTCGGTGCTGGGTCCCCATCCCTTCCCCATGATGGTTCGGGATTTCCAGAGTGTTGTGGGTATTGGGGCGAGAGACCAGTTTATCGAGATGACAGGACACCTCCCCGATGCCATTGTTGCCTGTGTGGGCGGTGGTTCCAATGCGGCAGGACTCTTTGCCGGATTCTTAAATGACCCGGTGGAGATTTACGGCGTCGAGCCTCTGGGCAGAGGGGAAAAGCTGGGCGACCATGCAGCAAGTTTGAAGTATGGAACCGAGGGGATTATGCATGGCTTTAACAGTATCATGTTAAAGGGCGAAAACGGCGAGCCGGCTCCCGTTTACTCGGTGGCAAGCGGTCTGGACTATCCTTCTTCCGGCCCCGAGCACGCCTTTTTACAGGAAATCGGCAGAGTGAAGTATGATGTGGTAGATGATGAAGAAACCATTGATGCCTTCTTTAAGTTCTCTCGCCTTGAGGGTATCATCCCTGCCATTGAAAGCTCCCATGCCGTTGCCTATGGCATGAAGCTGGCACAGCGAATGGACAAAGGTTCTGTCTTAATCAACCTCTCCGGCAGAGGGGATAAGGATATGGATTATATTATTGAGCATTACGGAATTCGGTAAAGAAAAAGCAGAAACGATTATTGAATCGTTTCTGCTTTTTTATCCAGTCGTACTTGAAAATCAGGCAATCTTTGCCCGCTACTGCAAAGAGAAATGACAGTTACAAAGTATGCGCCTGCCATTCCTCTTTTTGTATCAAACAAATTTTACCTAATTTTCTTTGCGCTCACGAGTGAAAAAACAATCTGTTGTGGGGAAGGTGTCCTTATAAATAATTTCGAATATCCACCGTCAGTTTTTCTTCCAGGTTAATCAGCCGTTTGGCAATGTCTTTGGAAAACTCATCGGCGGCCTCGTACTTGTTTAGATATTTGTTCAGGGACTTGACGCCCATGTTACAACCGTCGGTCATCAAATCGGCAATGGTGTGGTCGGAATCGTTCATGGCAAGCATGATGTTGGTTTTCATCCAGGACATTCCTTTGGCAATGGCAGCAGGCTCCTTGCCATCGTCCTGAAATTTGTCTAACTGTTCCTGAATTTCCCGGTCTAATTTTTCGTGCTCTTCTTTGCAGTCGGTCAGGAGCTTTTTGAATTTGTCATTTCCCACATACTCCAAAACATCGTCTATGGAGGTAACTCCCATTTTGACCCCGGCATCACATTCCCGCAGTAGTTTGATGGTATCTTGTTCAATCATGGTATCACTTTCCTTTCTATGGGATTAGCATTACCGGAATTGAAAGAAAGTATGCGAAACAAAAAAGTAAAAGGATTTAGATGTCATATATATTTTAATGAAATATCTCACTGCGAGGCACATTTTTAGTGAAGAGTGAATAGTGAAAAGATAAGAGTACAAAAAGAAACGACAACCTTCTTATCGAAAATTGTCGTTTCTTTCTGGTACACCTTCAGGGACTCGAACCCTGGACACCCTGATTAAGAGTCAGGTGCTCTACCAGCTGAGCTAAAGGTGCATTTATTCAGTTTGAAGCCTGTCCTCTCACAGACGCAAGAGTTATTATACTACCTTCCTGCCCGTTTGTCAAGGCTTTTTTGAAAAAAATTTTCCTTTTTTCTATGAAAAGATTGCATAAATCCTTTGGGGTGTGTCGATACTTGATACAGGAAGAAAAGGAAATGGGAGGAAGTCATGAGAGAAAAGAATTCCAAACGGGTGGTTATCATTGACGACATTGATTCAAGCTCCATTGAGCAGGCAATTTTCATTCTGCGAAATGGTGGGACAACAGGAAGGGAGCCGGGAACATCCATTGTCAGCGAGGCGGAACGGATTATCAATGCCTATGTGCAGACAATGAAGAAAACCCAGCTGGGAATCAGCAAACGGGAAGAAAGAACCCGGCATAGAAAGCCAAGAGGAAATTGGAGAAGTCTGGCAAGTGTAGGGATTGCCCTTGCCTGTTTTGCCACCGCTATAGGATTGGTTCTTCATTATATGGGAAGTATTACAGCGGGATTTTAAAAGGTTTCTCCATATGCAGAATGCGCTTAAGGACGATCAAAGGGCAGAAACACAAGTGTTTCTGCCCTTTTCGTATGCAATATAGATTTCATTTCTTTTGCCAGACCCCATTCCGCTGGCCTAGCCCCAGCGGTCCCTTGTGCCCTTCGGGCACTGCGGTAAAAGGGGCTTCGCCCCTTTTGAAACCCCGTGTTTTTGACAAAATCTAGCGTTTAAATTGTAGGGGACGGCGTCCTCGACGTCCCGCATACCTGTCCTTTAGAGTACACTTCATAAGGAGAACCCTTTTTCTATTCTTCCAATAATTGATAGGCAATTTGATTCACATTGCCGGCACCCATGGTGATTAGCAAATCTCCGGGCTTGACATGGTCTTTCAAATACCGGGCAATGGCAGACATATCGCTCATATAGATTGCATCCGGAATCAAAAATGCCAAATCGCAAGAATGGATGGTTCCATCATAAACCTCCCGGGCGGGATAGATATCTGCAATCAGTACATGGTCAGCAAGAGGAAGAACCTCTGCAAACTCATGGAGCAGGCTTTTGGTTCGACTGTAGGTATGAGGTTGAAAAACCACCCAAGTATCCTGATATTCCATTCCCTTTGCCGCTTCCAATGTAGTACGGATTTCGGTGGGATGATGCGCGTAATCATCCACAATTTCACAGCCATTGACTTTCCCCAAATGCTCAAAACGGCGTTTGGTTCCAGTAAAGCTCTCTAACCCCCGCTTGACAGCATCCATGGAAAGACCCAGAAAATCTGCTGCTGCAGTAACCGCTAGAGCGTTTAAAATATTGTGGTTGCCTGCCACCTTCAGGTCCAAATCCACCAAGGTTTCTCCTTTACGAAGAACAGTGAAGTGCGGAAATCCTGACTTATCAATCATAAGATTTCCGGCGGTGTAATCGGAATTTGTTTCCCTCAAACCATAAAAAACGACTTTTTTATCGGTATTTTGCACAACTTGACAAGCGTTTTTATCGTCAGAACAAACAATAATGCAACCAGAGGGCGAAGTAAGGCTTGCAAATTTCCGAAAAGATGTTATAATATGGTTAATATCGCTAAAATAGTCCAAGTGGTCTTCTTCTACATTTGTAATGATAGACAAAAATGGATGGAAATACAGAAAACTCTCCACATATTCACAGGCTTCAAAAGGAAGATAGTCCTTTTTCCCGATACGGAAATTCCCGGAGATTTGCGGAAGTTCGCCGCCAACCAAGATGGTTGGGTCGGTATCTGCTTCCAAAAGCACCAGGGAAAGCATGGAAGTTGTGGTGGTTTTGCCATGCGTGCCTGCAACTGCAATGGGGTAGCGGTAGAGTTTCATCAATGCCCCCAGAAGCTCGGCTCGCTCGATAACCGGAACGCCTAAGGTTTTGGCTTTTATAAGTTCCGGATTGGCAGAAGAGATGGCTGCAGTATAGCAGACCAAATCGGGATTCTGGATATTTTCGGCAGACTGCCCGATAGAAATTTTTGCACCTGCTTTTTGGAGAGATTCGGTTAGGTGGCTGGTTTGGGAATCCGAGCCGGTAACCTGATATCCAAAATCCAGAAGCATATGAGCAAGGGCGCTCATGCTGATTCCGCCGATTCCTATCATATGAATGGTAGAGCCTGGCTTTAAATCAGAAATTGTAAATTGAGGCATGGAAAAACCTTCTTTCATCAGAGCCGGAGAATGGTTTCCCGGCTGAAACTGTGATGGAAATTATAGTTATATTTTACCATAAATAAAAGGGATATTCAATATCTTTTTCCTGTTTCGAGAAAATTAATTAAATTTTATACAAATTAAAGCCAGAAGAAGAACTGGTGAAAGGAATGGTAATTGTATGCAGATTACTGACATTCGGGTAAGAAAAATCAATGCAGAGGGACGGATGAAGGCGGTTGTTTCCGTTACCTTCGATGATGCCTTTGTGGTACATGACATTAAGGTCATTGAGGGTCAGGACAAGCTCTTCATTGCAATGCCTAGCCGGAAGACTCCCGAGGGAGAATTCAAAGACATTGCACATCCCATCAATGCAGAAACCCGTGAGATTCTTCATGGAAGCATCCTGCAGAAGTATCAGGAAGTGCTGGAAGAGAGTGCCATGAACGAAGATGCCGAATTCTAAATGAGGCAGTGATTACAAAATCCACCCGTATGGCGGGTGGATTTTTCTTTTTATGCACACATAGCAAGAAGTTTTAACTGCTGACCCGGGTAGATGGTATCGCATTCCAAATTGTTTAACGTCTTAATGTTTTCTACGGTGGTATGGTAAGCTTTGGCAATCTTCCAGAGTGAATCTCCCTTTTGAACAAAATACAGAACCATGCAAGGGTGTAACCTTCCGGCATTGGGGCAGGGGGCAATATCTTCCACAAAAACGGTCTCGCCGGTTTTTAAGGATTTGATTGTCAGCCCCAGAACAAAGCGCAGTTCCAAAGAGTCATTCCCGCTTAAGCTATAGCTGATATGATTGAGAAAAACCTGAGCGTCGCAAGCGGTGTTGCTGTCAGCCCCTGCTACGGAGAAACTTTGGGAAAACTCCGAAGTATGGCTGAACCCCGAAACAGGAACGGCTTCGTCGGTGGTCAGGTAGAGAATGTTGGTGCGGACGGTACCATAGACAGTAATCTGATCTCCCTCTACCGAGATACGGTCAATCTTTGCGTTGGCATTAACGTCGCATACCTGTTTGAGCGGGGGAAGCATGGATGGGATTTGTGCCTGGTCCTTGTGGGAAAGCTCGGCAGTGCTATGGTCCAGAAGCTGCTCAATGTGGTGGGTTTTGGTGGTAAGCTCCAGTTCTCCATAGAGGGAATAGGCATCGGTTACTGCATCAATTTCCGTTATCTCGTTTCCTCGAACGGTGGCGGCAAGAACCAGCTCCAGTCCCAGATTCCGTGGCTCTCCGTCAGAATCGTCCCGAATTTCGTAATACATATCATGGAGGCTGAACTCAATGTCTGCGTCCATACCTTCGATGGCACCCTCCATATCCAGAATCTCGGTAAAGGGAAGAAGATGTTCCATAAACTGAACCGATTGGTCGGTTTCGCTGTTATAGAGAGTACAGATGCGAACCTGACCCTTGGCGACGGCTTTTTCGTCCATCAGCCGAAGCTCAGTTGCGGTGGGGGTGGCAGTAATTCGTAGTATCTCCCCAATGGTGGGCTTTCCCGAGGGAAATTCCAGCTGTTCCCGTAGGATAATCTGGCATTCGCAGGTCTCGGTGTTTCCCAAAAGCCGGAGACGTTCCTTTTTGAGAGCAATGGACTCTGAGGATTCTGTTCCGCAAGTCAGGGACAAAAGAAGGGGCCGAACTACCTTGATTCCAAGACCAAGCACGCACCGAAGATTGACCTTGCGACTGTTGAGCAACGTGTGGTCAACGTTTTCCACGGTCGCTTCACAAGAGAGCTGCATATCCGGTGTCGCAGTTCGGCAGTCTATGGAATGATTGAAGTCCTGGGTAACAAAAAGGCTGCAAAGCCGACCGGTGGTATCCTCATCAGGAAGATACAGTACCGTCATTCGAATCATTCCTTGAAGAAATACTTTATCCTGCTGAATGGATTTTTGGGTAATGCATACCGTGCTGTTGATTTCCAAAACCTTTTTGATATCCGGTTTCACGTCGGGAACAATGACATCGCTCTCCACCATGGTTTGACTGCATTTTTGGCAAATTACTTCGCCGGTTTTTCGTTCTTCTTTGTTTAAACGCATAGCCACATTCATTACCTCGTTTCGTATCAGTATCATTCTTTGGTAATATATATGAAGAACGTGGAGGAAATATGATAACAAAACGGAGACAACTTTGTTGTCTCCGTTTTCTGTTACAAGCTCTCCTTCAACTGCAAATACAAATCATACACATCCCGTTTGGGGAGGTGGAGCTCCTCTGCAACCTGGCGGGTCAGCTCCTTGGCACGAAGGCCCTCTTTGGCATATTTGCGAATCAGCTCCTCGGCAGAGGGAAGTTCTGCTAACGTAATCTGGCGAATTTCCTCCGGGTCGGCACCGGCAAGGAGCAGAACAAATTCGCCTTTGGGAGGAGTTTCTTCATAATATATGATGGCATCTTCCAGTGTGGTGCGGCGGTACTCTTCGTATCGCTTGGTCAGCTCCCGTGCAAGAACAATTTCCCGATTCCCAAAAACGGAAAGCATATCTTTTAAGGTGGTCTGCAGCTTATGGGGTGCTTCGTAAAAAATCAGCGTTCGGGTATCCTGCTTCAAGGATTCTAAATGCTCGATTCGGTTTTTTTTGTTGACGGTCAAAAAGCCTTCGAAGGCAAACCGACCGGTGGGCAGTCCCGATGCCACCAAAGCAGTGGCAAAAGCACAAGGTCCGGGGAGCGCTTCTATGGGAATGCCTTCTTTGACACAAAGCCTTACCAAATCCTCTCCCGGGTCGGAAATGCCGGGCATTCCTGCATCGGTAATGACTGCAATGTTCTGACCCTCCTGTAGTTTTCCAATGAGATAACTTCCCTTTTCCCGTTTATTATGCTCGTAGTAGCTGGTCAAAGGTACTTTAATCTCAAAGTGGTTAAGAAGCTTCTGACTGACCCGAGTGTCCTCTGCGGCAATCAAATCCACCGACTTTAGAACCTCTAAGGTTCGTATGGTAATATCCCCGAGGTTCCCAATGGGGGTGGGACAAAGATAAAGTGTTCCGCTCATAATGCCGACTCCCTTTCGTAGATTTGGTTGATTTCCTCCGAATAGATTCCCGGTTTTTGGTAAATATAAAGAGGTGGATCTAAAAACAGTCGGGGTTTTCCCTGCCTTGCACCCTCCACCAGAATCATGGTGGCAGTTTTTTCGGTGCATGGATGAACAAAACGAAGCCGTTTCGGTTCCATACCATATTTTCGCATCAGGCAAAAAATATCTGCCAGTCGTTCCGGACGATGAATCAGGCAAAGTTTCCCCAGAGGTTCTAATATAATGGAAGAAACCCGAATGATATCCTCCAGAGAACAGAGAATTTCATGCCGTGCCAAAGTGACTGTGTCGGTTGCCGAAGGAATTCCGCTCCCTGCTTCTTTGTACGGAGGATTGCACGTAATATATTGGAAGAAACTCCTTCCAAATATGGTTTCTGCCTCCTTCAAATCTCCGCAAATCATCTGGATTTTATCCTCTAAATGATTGAACTTGACAGAACGATTTGCCATCTCCCAGACCGGTTCCTGAATCTCAAGTCCGATAATTTCCTTCGCCGGGGATTTGGCGGAGAGGAGAAGAGGAACGATTCCATTCCCCGAACACAGGTCCAAAACCCGGGCATCTTTTTTGATAGCCTTTGCAGCATAGCTTGCAAGCAATACTGCATCCACCCCAAAGCAAAACCAATCCGGATTTTGAATCAAGTGGAGATTTCGGCATTGTAAATCGTCCAACCGTTCCCCTGGCCGGAGCAAAGATGAATCCATAATAATCTCTCCTAAAGCTTATTTTTTTATGATTTATCATAAAAAACGGTGGTTTTTGTGCAAAACGCCTAAAATCAATTCGGCTATGTTATTTTTTCTTTCGAAGCTCCAAAAAACCTTGATTTTATGCGGGATTCTTCAAATTCTGGTTTTTTGTAACACAATTGTAACATTTCGGCGTTTCGTGGAAAAAAACTTCTTTTTCTAGTATACCAGATAATTTTGTATTGCACAATAACCAAAATTTCTCCCATTTTTTTCCAATTCGGGTCAATTTGGAAGAATTCGAGAGAATTTGAGAGGAAATCGGGAAAAAATCTTCGATAATCGAAAATGATTTTGGCTGAACCAAAATAACAAAAGATAAACCCGAATTTAAAATTTGACGAAATTTTGGGATGCGGTTATAATAACGGTGCAGTACTAAAAATCCAAATTTTTCCAATTTTGAAGAATTTGGAGGGCAAATTTTTTTGCCAAAACTATTTTGAGGTGATTGAATGTTAAAAAAACTGAGAGGAGAGAATGTCATCCGGACCTTATCGGGAATGAGAAAGCTTGCAGCAGTTTTGGCAGCGATGCTTCTTGTAACGGTATGCGGAGGCTTTACCTTTGCCGATGCCAATACCATTACCATTGCCGAGGCGGGCAAGGAACCGGTACAGATTGAAACATCTGATACTGTGGTTGGCAAGATTCTTTCCAAACAGGGGATTGTGCTGAATCAGGGCGATGAACTCAATTATGCTCTGGCGGACAAGATAGAGGATGATGCAGTGATTCGCATTTATCGTGCCAGCACAGTAAAGCTTACCTATATGGGAGAAACCAAGGAACATGCCACTGCCAAAACAAAGGTTGGCGATGTCCTTCGGGAATTGGGAATCACAGTAGATGAAAACGACACGGTAACCCCTACCCTGTCTGCTCCCATTCGTGACGGTCTTTCCATTACCGTTGTGTTAAACGACCATCATACTGTAACAGTACAAGAGGATATTCCTTATGAGGTTCAGGAGATTGAGAACCCTGACATGGCAACCGGAGAGACCAAGGTAATTCAAAAGGGCATCAACGGTGTCATTGAGTACGAGTATGACATTGCTTATCAGGACGGCAAGGAAGTAAGCCGGACCCTGGTTCGGGAGGCAAAGCTTTCTGACCCGGTGACCGAGATTGTAGAATGCGGTCCTAAGAACATCTGGGAGCTTGGTGTTGTTCCTGCATACCGTCCCACCAATTATACCCGGATGGCACGATTTACGGCAACTGCTTATGATGCATCTCCTGCCGATAATGGAATCTGGGCGGGCAAGACTTCCACCGGTATGCCTTTGGTGTATGGCGTGATTGCGGTAGACCCCAGAGTGATTCCTTATGGAACCAAGATGTATATCGAGTCGGTAGACGGACAGTTTATCTATGGTTATGCCATCGCAGGGGACTGTGGCGGTGCCATTAAGGGGAACAAGGTAGACCTTTTCTTCCCCAATCGGAGTACCTGTTACCAGTTTGGCAGACGGGATGTAAATATCTATTTCTTTGACTAATCAAAAAAAGAGTGTGAACAAGGTTCACACTCTTTTTTTGCCCAGTCGTGCTTGAAAATTTGCGACCTTGGCTCAGGGCATCGGCTCAGCAAGACAGTCATGTACACAAAGTACACTCCTGCCTTACTGAACCTCGCCCCAAGCCAATCTCATCTAATTTTCTGTGCACTCAAGAGAGGAAAGGCGCCGCTATAGGCGGCGGAGAGCTGTAGCTGCTTGCGCACACGGTTTTTCTTTTGGAAATCCTTGTCTGTAACCACACCGTAACTTGACGATTCTGTAAAAAAGTGATATAATATACTATCTTTAAGATTTTGAATTATCGTGGGGTTGGATACCCAAAACCGGAAAGGTGGTGGCGGAAGATGTTTCTTGCAGACGGCTGGAAGGACTATGAATTGATTGAATGCGACAAAGGAGAAAAACTGGAACGTTGGGGAGAGCATCTGTTGATTCGTCCCGACCCACAGATTGTCTGGAGCCTTCCGGATGGAAAGCGTTCTCCCCTTTGGAAAAAGGCGGATGCCCGATATATCCGGAGTAGCAGTGGCGGCGGCCGTTGGGAGGTCTACCATAAGCTCCCCGATTCCTGGGAGATTTCCTATGGGGACTTGAGATTTGGCATTAAGCCCATGGGCTTTAAGCATACCGGACTCTTCCCCGAGCAGGCAGCCAACTGGGATTGGTTTTCCAGTATTATCCGGAAAAGCGAACGGGAGAATGTGAACGTTTTGAATCTCTTTGCTTATACCGGCGGTGCCACTGTTGCGGCATCGGCAGCGGGAGCATCGGTTTGCCATGTGGATGCGGCAAAGGGGATGGTCAACTGGGCGAAGGAGAATGCGGCGTTGTCCGGACTCCAAAACCGACCCATCCGGTATCTGGTGGATGATGTGAAGAAGTTTGTGGAGCGGGAGATTCGCCGTGGCAGAAAGTATGATGGCGTAATTATGGACCCGCCCTCTTACGGCAGAGGCCCCAATGGGGAACTCTGGAAGCTAGAACAAGAACTGTTTGATTTGGTGGTTCTCTGTACTAAGGTTTTGTCTGAAAGTCCTTTATTCTTTTTAATTAACACATATACCACCGGACTTTCGGGACAGATTATGAAGAATGTGATGTCTTTGACACTGGAAGAACAGTTCGGCGGTGCTACCGAGATACAGGAAGTGGGACTTCCCATAACCTGCGGCGGTTTGATTTTACCTTGCGGATACAGCACTCGTTGGCAGGCAGATCAATAACAAAGAAGGTGTCGTGTTGGAAGCAGTAATCAAGATAGATAACCTGCGGTTTTCCTACCAAAACGAGGAAAACGGCGAAGAGATTCCTGTTCTTCGGGGGATTACCATGGAAGTGAAACGGGGCGAGTTTCTGGCAGTTTTGGGGCATAATGGCTCCGGGAAATCCACCCTGGCAAAACACCTGAACGCAATCCTGACGCCAACAGGAGGAAAGGTGCTGGTGGAGGGAATGGATACCTCCCAAGAGAATCTTCTCTATGAAATTCGCCAAAAGGTGGGGATGGTATTCCAGAACCCAGACAACCAGATGGTTGCGAATATTGTAGAAGAAGATGTGGCGTTTGCCCCTGAAAATCTGGGTGTTCCCCCTGCTGAAATCCGACAGCGGGTGGAGGAGGCACTTTCTGCAGTCAATATGGTTGCGTTTCGCAATCACGCTCCCCACATGCTCTCGGGAGGGCAGAAACAAAGAATTGCCATCGCAGGTGTACTTGCTATGCGTCCTGATATTCTGGTTCTGGATGAACCGACTGCCATGCTGGACCCGGCGGGGCGGAAAGAGATTCTTGCCACCATCCGGGAGCTGAAAGAAAAGCATGGTATGACCGTGGTGCTGATTACCCATTATATGGATGAGGCGGTTCTTTCTGACCGTGTGATTGTAGTAGACCATGGTGTGATTACCATGGAGGGAACGCCCAGCGAGGTTTTCCCTAAGGTGGAGGAGTTAAAACATTTGGGATTGGATACCCCTCAAGCCACCGAACTTATTTATCTACTCAACCGGAGCGGTGCTGATTTGCCGGGGGATATTTTAAATCCGCAGGATTGCATCAAGGCTTTGACAGAAAGGCTGACAAAAGAAAGCAAATAGGTGAGCAAAATGATAAAACTGGAAGATGTCAGTTATGTTTATATGCAGGGAGGTCCTTTTGAAAAGACTGCCCTCCATCATATCTCTCTGGAGATTCGTAAGGGGGAGTTCATTGGCTTGATTGGCCACACCGGTTCGGGGAAGTCCACCTTGATTCAGATGCTCAACGGGCTTTTAAAGCCCACCTCCGGAACCATCACGGTAAACGGGAGGGTTTTGGGAGAGAAGTCTACCAATCTGCAACAGCTTCGGTTTGAGGTTGGTTTGGTTATGCAGTATCCCGAGTATCAGCTCTTTGAGGAAACGGTGGCAAAGGATATTGCATTTGGACCGACCAATATGGGGCTTCCCAAAGAGGAGATAGCAGAGCGGGTTGCCTTTGTCGCCAATATGGTGGGACTTTCCCCCGAGCTTTTGGAGAAATCCCCCTTTGATTTATCCGGCGGTCAGAAACGGCGTGCTGCCATTGCGGGGGTTCTTGCTATGGAACCCAAAGTGTTAATCCTGGATGAACCTACGGCAGGGCTGGACCCTGCCGGTCGGGATGAGATTCTCTGCAAGATTAAGGATATGCATGAGCGAATGGATATGACCGTCATTTTAGTTTCCCATAGTATGGAGGATGTGGCAAAACTTGCCGACCGGATTCTGGTCATGAACCATGGTCAAGTAGAGATGTTTGATAAGACGGCAGCAATCTTCCAACAGGCGGAACGCCTGACCGAAATAGGATTAAATATTCCCCAGATTACGCAAATCATGGATGGTTTGCGAAAGAACGGCGTGAATGTGGACGAGGGAGTTTATACCGTAGAGGACGCCTACCGTCAGCTTTGTGATTTGATGAGGTTAAAGGAGCAACCGATATGCTGAAGGATATTACATTGGGACAGTATTTTCCGGGCGAAAGTGTGATTCATCATCTGGACCCGAGAACCAAAATTCTATTGGTTCTGTGTTACATTGTCCTGACCTTTTTGATTGAAAATTTCATAGGGTATCTTCTTTTGGCGGCATTTACCGTGGGGTGTATCTTGGTTTCCGGGATTCCCCCGAAGTTTGTTTTAAAAGGTCTTAAGCCGATTCTGGTCTTTGTGGTTATTACCGGTTTGTTTAATTTGTTCCTGACCCGGGGAGATGTGGTATTTTCCTGGTGGATTTTTTCCATTACCCGGCAGGGTATCTATTTTGCCGCCTTTATGGTGTTGCGATTGTTGTTTTTGATGGTGGGGACATCGCTGCTTACTCTGACCACCTCTCCCATTGCCCTGACCGATGGGATGGAGCGGTTGCTCCGGCCATTGCAGAGGATAGGAGTTCCAGCCCATGAGCTTGCCATGATGATGTCCATTGCTTTGCGGTTTATTCCGATTCTCATGGAGGAAACGGATAAGATTATGAAAGCCCAGTCGGCACGGGGTGCTGACTTTGAAAGCGGTAATCTCTTTCGCCGTGCCAAAGCAATGGTGCCGATTTTGATTCCTCTCTTCATCAGTGCCTTTCGCCGGGCGGACGAACTGGCAACGGCAATGGAATGCCGGTGTTATCGTGGCGGGGAGAACCGAACCCGATTCAAAGAACTGCAGTATGGGAAGAAAGACCTGAGAGCAGGTGCTGCTTTTTTGGTGTTGTTTGCATTGGTTGTCGTCGCCAATTTTCTGTTTGGTAAGGTGATTTGATATGAGAAATATTGCAATGCTGATTCGCTATGACGGCACCAACTATCATGGCTGGCAACGGCAGAAGAATGGCATTTCTGTTCAGCAGGCAGTGGAAACGGCTCTCTCTGATTTAACCGGGGAGAACATTGAGATAACCGGTTGTAGTCGTACCGATGCGGGAGTCCATGCCTTAGAGTATGTGTTTCACTTTCATTCTAAAACCGGTATTCCGGCAGAGCGGCTTCCTTATGCGCTGAACTATCATTTGCCCAAGGATATTTCCGCACTTTCCGCCTGGGAGATGGAGCCGGAGTTTCATGCCCGGTTTTCTGCAAAGGGGAAACGATATATTTATCGAATCTGGAATAGCGGAATCCGGAACCCTTTTGTATCAAGATATAGCTGGCAAATGCCCTACCATCTGGATGTGGATGCTATGATTTCTGCGGCACCTATTCTGGAAGGAACTCACGATTTTGCAGGGTTTATGGCAACCGGCGGAAGTCAGAAGACTACGGTGCGGACAGTGAGCTGTTGCCGGGTGGAACAGGACCCGGAGCAAAAGGAACTGATTACCGTTACAGTAGAGGCAGATGCGTTTTTGTATAACATGGTGCGGATTATTACCGGCACCCTGGTAGAAATTGGACTTGGCAGAATCCAAATTGAAGATTTGCCTGCCATCATAGAGAGTTGTGACCGGAAACGGTGTGGTCTGACGGCACCGCCGCAGGGATTGTTTTTAAAAAAGGTGTACTACGATTTTCGGGAAAGTAAGGAATAACCATGAAGAAACCAAGAAAAGGCAATCAGCAGAATAAAGCGAAACAATGGTTTTTGGCAGGATGGAGTCTGCCGGTTACGGTTTCGGTCAAGGGGAAGAACATGACGTTCTTCCCGTTAAAGCTTGCTGTCCTGGCGGCGGGGGCTTTGGTTCTGCTTGCTCTTTTGCTTCAATTGCTGATGATTCCGATTCATCGAACCCGTACCATTGATTTGGGGTTCCGTGCCGGAAGCGATTATGCCATGCAGGCATTTCAAGATGAGCTTTTGCTTTACAATAACCAAAACATGAGGGTTATTGAAAAGAATGGGGAAACCAAGTGGTCGGTAGATTTGTCTTTGTCCTCCCCCTTGGTGGAAACAGGAGGAAAGTATGTTTTGACGGCGGACCTAGGTGGCAATCATGCAGCCGCCCTCTATAAAGATGGGGAAAAGCTTCGGGATTACCAAATTACCAAGGATATTATTTCCGCCAAGGTTAACAAAAAAGGGACGGCGGCATTTGCTACAGCGGCAGATGGTTATAAAGGCAGTGTTACCGTTATTGATAAAAAGGGACGAGAGCTATTCCGCTGGAATAGCGGAGAAGGCTATATTATGGATTTGGATATCAGCGATAATGGTCACTATTTGGCAGTGGCACAGCTCTCCAGTGAGGGGACGCAGGCAGATGCCAAAATCCAGTTTATTGACCTGTACCAAAAAAAGGTCATTCGCATTGCAGAACGCCCCGGCACCATTATCGGGGAGGTTCGATTCTCCGGAACCAAGCTTTTGACAGTATCCAATGCAGAGCTTTGTAAGTTTTCCGGGGGTGGAAAACTGATTTACAGCGTTTCCTTTGCCGGAAAGCGTCCCGGCAAGTATGACATCTCCAGCGATGACCTTTTGGCTTTTTCTGCGTATGATCATTTGGGAAATGCAGTGTTGGAGCTTTACAATCTCCGTGGCAAGCAGGTGGGGAGCTATTTGACAGACAGCCCCATTACAACGCTGGCGGTTCATGGAGATACCGCAGTGATTGCCAGCCAGCGGGATGTTTTGCAAATCAGACGAAACGGAAAGCTGAAGAAAAAGAGTACCTGTAACCACGACATTAAAGAAGTTGGGATTTTCGGTAGCGGCAAGACATGTCTTGCGGCAGGCAGTACCGAGGCGGATGTTATCTGGATTAAATAAAGAAGAGGGGGAACCGAGATGAGGCCAAGCGGACTGGACATTGCTATCATAGTTGTGATAGGGGTTTTCATCTTTCAGGGCTGGAAAAAGGGCCTTGTGAAGATGGGTTTTCGGTTGCTTTCTCATCTGGCGTCTCTTGTTTTAGCATGGGTTTTCCATCCGTATCTGTCGGCTTTTTTGCAGAAGACGTCGCTTTACGAGGGTTTGTTCTCTTCTGTGGCAGAAAGGACAGATATCGGGGCCCAGGCAACCGGTGCCCCAGGATTTTTCCAACAGATGCTGGAAAAGAGTACCCAAGCTGTGGGAACTGCAGTGGCAGAATACTTTGCCAAGCTGCTTTTGAACGGCATTTCCTTTTTGATGATTCTGGTTCTGGCGAGAGTGGCACTTTTTCTTGCCGGAAAAATTCTGCATTTCGTGGCGTCCTTGCCGGTGGTTGGATTTTTTAATCGGCTTTCCGGGATGGTATTTGGACTTTTGGAAGGATTGCTGATTGTTTGCATTTTGCTGGCGGTGTTCTACGTGGTGCCTCCTTTACGGGAAAATAAACCGTTGGGGCATGCCATCGAACAATCTGTGGTAGCCCGAAGCTTATACCAAAGCAATCCGATTTTGAACATCCTCATGCCGGAGGAGGAATCCTCTTCCGGAAAATAAGACAGAAGGGAGCGAGATACCATGAAGAAACTGGTTAAAGTGATAGTGCTTTTTCTGGTGCTTTTATTGACCGGTGTTCCTGCCACGGTAGCTGAGGCGGCCGGCAGTTCTGCTCCGGACTGGTTACTCCAACTAAAGGGAGAGCCGGTACCGGAAAAACCAAAAGTGGTTAAGAAGAATGTTAAGGTTCCCATTCTTCTTTATCATCATATTACTGATGAAGGATTTTTCGGGGGTAACGAGGTTTCTTTGATTTCTCCCAATGATTTTCGGCTCCATATGACGGCAATTAAAATTAACTTTACTCCCATTCCTTTGCGGCAATACTATGAGTATATTATGGATAAGGAAGGCGCAGTAACGCTGCCGGATAATCCCATCATTATTACTTTTGATGACGGATATTTAAGCAACTATGAGATAGCCTTTCCCATTTTAAAGGAATTGGAAATTCCTGCGACCATTTTTGTGGTGACCGATACGGTTGGCGAAACGGCGGAGGGAGGTAAGGTAAATTATCCTCACTTTACCTGGGAGCAGGCACGGGAGATGGAAGAAAGCGGGTTGATTGAAATTCAATCCCATACTGCCAGCCATACCGAACTGGCAACCCTCTCTGCCAATCAGCTTGTTTTGGAATTGCGAAAATCCAAGTATGCCATCGAGAAGAATTTAGGGAAGGAATGTGATATGATTGCCTTTCCCTATGGCTCTTATAATGATGTGGTGGTAGCAGCATCTCATGCGGCGGGATATCAGCTACAGGCACGGGTGGATAACAAAAGTACCGAAGAGGCATTTGAGGTCAACTTGCCCTCGGAGGGTGTGGATGGTCTGGTCAGAATGACCGTGTCCGGCACCATGGGAAATGTAAATGTCATTGAAGTTGTTCGCCGTGCTATGGCGAAAAAGATTATCCCTCAACTGAAGGGTTGGGAGTAGAAACAGGAGGAAGGATACCATGAGTAAATTAACCATTCCAAAGGGATACCGCCCCAAATTGGGCCTTTATGATACCCAGGCGGCAATTGAGGTCATCAAGGAGAACTTTGTTAAGGAGCTGACTGCGGCGTTGAATCTGCGTCGGGTTACGGCACCGTTGTTTGTAGAATCCAAGTCGGGACTGAATGATGACCTGAACGGCTTTGAGAGAGCGGTTGCTTTTGATATCCCTGATGCCGAGGCGGATGCCCAAGTGGTACACTCTCTGGCAAAATGGAAACGAATGGCACTGGGAAAATACGGGTTCCCGGCGGGCGAGGGTATCTACACCGACATGAACGCCATCCGTCGTGACGAAACCCTGGATAATATCCACTCGGTCTATGTGGACCAGTGGGATTGGTGTCGGGTTATTACCAAGGAAGAGAGGAACAAGGATTTTCTAAAGGCGACCGTCCAGAAAATTGTGGATGCTGTCTGTGACACCTTGGAGGAGATTAAAAAGCAGTTTCCTCAAATTACCACCTGCCTTACCCGAGAGGTCAGCTTTGTAACCAGTCAAGAACTGGAGAATCTTTATCCGAACCTGACCGGCAAGGAGCGGGAGATTGCGTATACCAAAGAACACAAGACCGTATTCCTGATGGAGATTGGCGATGTTTTGGCATCGGGCAAGCCTCATGACGGGCGTGCTCCGGACTATGATGACTGGAAGTTAAACGGCGACATTCTGTTCTGGGATGATGTACTGGATACCGCCTTGGAGATTTCCTCCATGGGAATCCGGGTAGACCAGGCTTCCCTTGCAGAGCAGCTAAAAAAAGCCGGCTGCGAAGACCGGCGGGAGCTTCCATTCCATCGTGCCTTGTTAGCTGGACTATTGCCCCTGACCATGGGCGCCGGTATCGGTCAGTCCCGGCTTTGTATGTTGCTTTTGGGAAAAGCCCATATCGGCGAGGTTCAGGTTTCTGTTTGGGATAAGGAAACCATAGAAAAATGTAAAAGTGCAGGGATTGCCCTGCTTTAAGTAGGATAGTACAAAAGAGGGGAGATTGATTCCATGAAGACAGATATCGAAATTGCACAAGGCGCAACCATGAAACCCATTAAGGAGGTTGCAGCAGCACTCAATATTTCAGAAGACCATCTGGAGTTCTTCGGTAAGTACAAGGCAAAGTTGGGCGAGGAGGTACAGACGGCGGTCAAAGACCGGAAAGAGGGAAAGCTGATTCTGGTCACTGCTATCAACCCCACTCCTGCGGGAGAGGGAAAGACCACCACGACTGTAGGGTTGGGTCAGGCAATGGCACAGATTGGGAAGAATGCCATCATTGCCTTGCGGGAACCCTCTATGGGTCCGGTTATGGGTGTTAAGGGCGGCGCTGCCGGCGGCGGCTATGCCCAGGTAGTTCCCATGGAGGACATCAATCTTCATTTTACCGGAGATATGCATGCCATTACTGCGGCAAATAATCTGCTTTCCGCCGCGATTGACAACCACATTCATCAAGGGAATGCTTTAAAGTTGGACGCTCGGCGGATTACCTGGAAGCGGTGCCTTGACATGAACGACCGTGCCCTTCGGCAGGTGGTTGTCGGACTTGGTGGTAAGGTCAATGGCTTTCCCAGAGAGGACGGGTTCATGATTACCGTTGCCAGCGAGATTATGGCGATTCTTTGCTTGGCAGACGGAATGGAGGATTTGAAAGTCAGACTTGGCAGAATTGTTGTGGGCTATAACATGGATGGCGAGCCGGTACGGGCAGAGCAGCTTGAGGTGGCTGGTGCTATGGCACTTCTTTTGAAGGATGCTATCAAGCCGAATCTGGTACAGACTCTGGAAAATACTCCCTGCCTGATGCACGGTGGTCCTTTTGCCAACATTGCTCATGGCTGTAACTCGGTACAGGCAACCAAACTGGGACTGAAGTTGGCAGACTACTGCATTACCGAGGCAGGCTTTGGCTCCGATTTGGGTGCAGAGAAGTTCTTTGATATCAAGTGCCGTTACGGCGGCCTCAAACCCAGCATGGTAGTTCTGGTGGCTACAGTTCGTGCGTTAAAGTATAACGGCGGCGTTCCTAAGGCAGACCTTGCCGGGGAGAATATAGAGGCGCTCAAGGCAGGGATTGTGAATCTGGGTGCTCATATTGAAAATATGCAGAAATACGGTCTTCCCGTGGTGGTTGCCATCAACCGGTTTGGCACCGACACCGATAACGAACTAAAATTGGTGGAGGACTATTGCAAGGAAAAGGGTGTTACTGTTTCCTTGTGTGAGGTATTTGCCAAGGGCGGTGCCGGCGGCATTGACCTTGCCAACAAGGTGGTGGAAACCATCGAAACGGCAGACGGTAGTGAAAGCTTTGCTCCCATTTATGATGAGAATTTGCCCATTAAGGAGAAGATTCTCGCCATTGCCCAGAAGATTTACGGGGCAAATGATGTAAGCTACACTGCCAAAGCGGAAAATGAAATCAAACAGTTGACCGCTTTGGGATTTGATAAGATTCCGGTTTGTATGGCGAAAACGCAGTATTCTCTGTCGGATAACCCCAAGCTTTTGGGAAGACCAGAGAATTTTGGCATTACCGTCCGGGAGGTACGGGTGTCGGCAGGTGCCGGCTTTGTGGTCGCCCTGACCGGCGATGTGATGACCATGCCTGGTCTGCCAGCAGTTCCTGCGGCGAATCGGATGGATATTGATGAAAACGGAACCATTACAGGATTGTTCTAAAAGACAGAAGATGGAAGGTGAGCCTTTGTTTATTGCGGATACTTATGACATTGCAGTAGTAGGTGCCGGTCATGCCGGCATCGAGGCAGCGCTGGCAGCGTCACGGCTGGGACTTCGCACCTGCTTGTTTTCCATCAGCTTGGACGGCGTGGCAAACTTGCCCTGTAACCCCAGCATCGGCGGTACGGCGAAGGGGCATTTGGTTCGGGAGATTGACGCTCTGGGCGGCGAAATGGGAAAGGCGGCAGATGCCACCTTTATTCAATCCCGTATCCTGAATCGGGGAAAAGGCCCGGCGGTACATTCTCTTCGGGCGCAGATTGACCGACGAAATTACCAAATGGATATGAAGCATCGGCTGGAACTTGCCGAGAATTTGGATTTGCGGCAAGCGGAAATTGTAGATGTTACCTTGGACGATGCAGGTAGCGTTCGGTCAGTGGTTGCAAGAAGCGGTGCAGAGTATCTCTGCAGAGCAGCAATTCTTTGCACCGGAACCTATTTAAAAGCTCGGATTATCATTGGCGAATTTAGTCAGGAGAGCGGACCGGATGGAGTCTTCCCTGCCACCGAGCTTTCCAAGAACCTACAACGAATTGGGGTTGAGCTGGTTCGGTTCAAAACCGGAACTCCGCCCCGCATTAACCGAAGAAGCATTGATTTTTCCAAGCTGGAGCTGCAGGAGGGGGACGAGGAAATTACCCCCTTCTCCTTTGAAACCAGAGGAGAAATGAAAAATCAGGCGGTTTGCTATGTGACCTACACCAACGAGAAAACCAAACAGATTATTCTGGACAACCTCCACCGTTCCCCTCTTTATGGCGGGGATATCAAGGGGATTGGCCCCAGATATTGCCCGTCTATCGAAGATAAGATTGTCCGGTTCAAGGATAAGGAGCGGCATCAGCTCTTTGTGGAGCCTATGGGGCTTAATACGGAGGAAATGTACTTACAGGGGTTTTCCAGCAGTATGCCGGAGGATGTTCAGCTGGATATGATTCATTCCCTGCCGGGGTTTGAACATGCCCAGGTTATGCGAAATGCCTATGCCATCGAGTACGATTGTGCGGACCCGCTCCAACTGCAACCCTCTCTGGAAATGAAGAAGATTCCGGGACTTTACGGCGCCGGACAGTTCAACGGAACCTCCGGTTACGAGGAAGCGGCGGCACAGGGGTTGATTGCCGGCATCAATGCCGCAAGAAAGCTGACGGGAAAACCGCCGGTAATCCTTGACCGCTCTGATGCCTATATTGGAACTTTGATTGATGATTTGGTAACCAAGGGTACCAATGAGCCATACCGGATGATGACGTCCCGTTCCGAGTATCGACTTTTGCTTCGTCAGGACAATGCGGATTTGCGGCTGACATCATTGGGATATGAAATTGGGTTGATTTCCAAAGAGCGGTATCAGGCATTTTTGGAAAAAAAGAAACAAATTGAAGAAGAGATTGCCAGACTGGAAAAGGTAAGTTTGTCCCCTACAGAGGAATTGCAGAACTATCTGGAATCGGTGGGAAGTGCTACTCTCCAGTCGGGGATTCGTGCGTCAGAGCTGCTAAAGCGTCCTCAGGTGGACTATTTGGGACTTGCGCCCTTTGATAGGGAACGCCCTGACCTGCCCAGAGAGGTCTGGGAGCAGGCGGAGATTTCCATTAAGTACGAGGGATATATCAATCGGCAGTTAAGTCAGGCGGAACAGCTGAAAAAACTGGAGGCAAAGAAGCTTCCCAAGGAGATTGATTATTTCAAGCTGGATGGTCTGCGTCTTGAGGCACGACAGAAGCTGGATAAAATTCGTCCGGAGTCTTTGGGTCAGGCATCCCGGATTTCGGGAGTATCTCCGGCGGATATTGCTGTTTTGATGATTTACTTGAAAACAAAATAAAAACTGCGGTAAACCGAATGCCCGGTTTACCGCAGTCTTGTGTGGCATGACTTTCTATTTTATGGTTAAGATATTATAAAGTTGCCGGTCTTGTTCTATGGCGTAGGCTACGGTCTTGTAGGTGCCGCTTCGTTGATTGGTCAGGTAAAAGACACAGGCAGAGCTGTTGTCTACCATAAAGCGGTTTCGGCGCATCATGCAGTCTATGGTGTAGTGATTTCCGGTAAAGTAGACAAAATCAGCAGATTTGAAAATTCGGTCATAAACAGCCTTGTCACTAGATGCCCAGCCTTTGCTTTGGTCCTTGCAGGGGAGTGCCAGAAGCAAACGAATCTGGGGGAATTCCTCCCGGAGCTTTAAAACGGCTTGTGCGGCAAGCGTGTCAAACCCCCGAGCGCCGCCGGTAATGAAGTCCACCATTCCTTGCCCAATCAAACGGCGTATTTGCAGTTCTAGTTGAGCAGGTAAGGTGTTTTGAAATTCTTTTGCAATAATTCTGTGCCCTGTAAAACAACAGGCAAGGTCTTTGTGTATCATACCGTGTCTCCAATTGATAAGGATATTGGTATTGTATCATATATTTTGCGAAGGTGTCAATGTAAGAAGAGGTGTATTTTATGAAAATATTATTGCAGATAGCGGGAATCTTTATCCTTTGTGTAGTCAGCGAGGGAATTGCCGCATTGCTGCCCTTTGCCTTTCCTGGTAGTGCACTTGCTATGGTTTTGCTCTTTCTCGGCTTTTTGTTTAGAATCGTAAAACCATCTCAAATTCAGGAAAGCGGCGGATTTCTTTTAAATAATATGGCAATCTTTTTTGTTCCGGCAGGTGTGGGGCTGATGGAGTGCTTTGGTAGAATCAAGGGAGCATTGCTGCCGATTTTCGCAGTTTGCATTCTTTCTACCATACTGACATTTGCGGCAACTGCCTATACGGTGCGTTTCACTGTTTTTCTCCAGAAGAAATATCGAAAGAGGAGGGAAGACCATGAATGAGTTGTTAGGTGTTTTAGAGAATTTGACGATATCGCCCTTTTTTGGGATTGCTCTTACCATTGTTGCATACGCCGTTGGAGTTTGGCTGAACAAAAAGGCAAAGACCCCTTTGGTAAACCCGATGTTGGTTTCTTTGTTGCTTATCATCGGCTTTTTAATGCTCTTTGATATCCCTTATGAAAACTATCAAATAGGAGGGGATGTGATAGCTTTGTTTTTGGCACCGGCAACGGCGTTGATTGCAGTAAAAATATACGAACAATTTGACCGCTTAAGAGAAAACTGGCTTCCCGTTCTGGTGGGAACGGCAGTAGGCTCTGCGGTGTCTATGCTGTGCGTGATTTTCCTTTGCCACCTCTTTTTGCTGGATCAGGAACTGTTGGCATCGCTGCTTCCTAAATCGGTAACGACTGCCATTGCGGTTCCTCTGTCGGAGCAGGCAGGTGGGTTGGTTCCGGTAACGGTGGCGGCTGTCGTCATTACCGGAGTAATCGGGGCGGTGTTTTCCCCTATGATGATTCGGTTTTTCGGCGTGAAAGACCCTGTGGAGGCGGGGCTTGCCATCGGAACCTGCAGTCATGCTTTGGGAACCACTAAGGCGTTAGAAATTGGCGATATAGAAGGTGCAATGAGCGGTGTGGCACTGGGTGTTGCGGGGCTGATAACTGTCATTTACACTGCAATTTTCTAAAAGTGGAAAAAACCTCCTGCGCCTTGAAACAGTTCTGTAACTTGATTTTTTTCGGGGAGTGTGTTACAATAGAATTGGTTACTATGGGAAAATGGCAGCATGTCCGGTTTTTCCATAGGAAACAAGCTATGAGGTGATAACCATGCAGAACCGTAAATGGTCAATGGTAGCAGTGTTGCTGCTTGCTGTTATGATTTTTGCACTTCCGCTTCAGGTCTTTGGTCTGGAGTTTATTGATGTACCCATTACGGCTTCTTACTACAAGGCGGTGGACAAGCTTAGCAATGCGGGAGTGATTCAGGGGCGTGGCGATGGTGCCTTTGCTCCGGGGGACAACACTACTCGGGCGGAGTTTTGTGCCTTTTTGGCACGGGCAAACGGGTACAACCCCAATTATTATGAGCCGAAAGAACTGCCCTTCCCCGATGTAGACGTGAAGAACTGGGCGTACCCCTATATTTCTTTTTGTTACGAAAACGGCTATATCAACGGTATGGAAGATGGGACCTTTTGCCCCGGAAACTATGTAACCGATGAGCAGGCAGTGAAAATGGTGGTTTGCTCTTCCGGTGTCGGGGATGAATCCCTGACGAAAGTGGGGCCCAAGTGGTATTCCGGTTATTTGAATGTGGCGCAGAAGTATAATTTGTTGAACGGAACACGGTTGCGGGTCAGCAATTCTGCGAACCGTGCCTTTGTGGCGCAGGTGGTTTATAATGCCATGCTGGTAGGTGGCGGATTGACCGGGAATGTTCAGGATGCAGTAAATGTGGGCGGTACCGGAGTAAGACCAACGCCTGTGCCGGACAATACCGAAGAATCGGAGGCGACACCGGAGCCTACCACAACACCGAAACCTACGGAAACACCGAAACCTACGGAAACACAAAAGCCTACGGAAACACCAAAGCCTACCGAAACGGCGAAACCGACGGAAACCCCGAAGCCGACCCGTAAGCCGGTTAAGGTTGATGGAACGATTCTGGTAGTTCTGGACCCGGGACACAATTACGATACCACCGATACCGGTGCCACCGGCAACGGACTAAAAGAACAGGATATTACATACCTGATTGCCAGCAAGGTTAAGCCTTTGCTAGAGAGAAACGGCTTTCAGGTAATCATGACCCGGAATAGTTTGACAGAAAATGTGTCAGTGGAATCGGTCAGCGATAGTCTTCGCAAGAGGGCGGACATTGCCAATGAGGCAGGGGCGGATTTATTCCTGTCTATCCACTGCAACGCCGGTGGTGCTTCAGGAACCGAAACCTATTACTATGACAAATCGGATGACGGCATCTATCTTGCCGAAGCGATACAGGAAAACGTGGTCAAGATGGTAGGGCTTCAGGACCGCGGTGTCAGGACGGCAGGCTTTGCGGTGCTTCGATATACCGAAATGGTAGCGGCACTTTTGGAAACCGGATTTATTGATGCGAAACAAGATGCAGCAATTCTTGGCTCAACCAGTGGACAGCAGTTGTATGCCGAGGGAATTGCAAAGGGTATTTGTGCGTATTTTGACAAGAAATATCAGTAAGAGTAAAATGCCTGCTGACGGTTGTCGGTAGGCATTTTGGATATGGAGAAAGGATGAAGCAAAATGAAGAAACCGGAACTGTTGGCACCTGCCGGTAATTTGGAGAAACTGAAAAAGGCGTTTCTTTACGGTGCAGATGCGGTCTATATTGGCGGAGAGGAGTTTTCTTTGCGGGTGGCTGCGGAGAATTTTTCCATTGACGATATGAAGGAAGGAATCGCCTTTGCTCATGAGCGAGGCGGCAAGGTTTACCTAACTGCCAATATCATTCCTCACAACCGGGATATTGAAGAGTATGCACACTACCTGAACCAGGTCAAAGACCTGGGGTTGGATGCGGTAATCCTTTCGGATTTGGGAATGTTTCAGGTAACCAGGGAATTGGCGCCGGAATTGGAAATCCATGTCAGCACCCAAGCCAATAACGTAAATTACCGAAGTGCCAGAGCATGGTATGAGATGGGCGCTAAGCGAGTCATTCTGGCAAGAGAAATGAGCTTAGATGAAATCAAGGAGATTCGGGAAAAGGTTCAACCGGAGCTGGAGTTGGAGGCCTTTGTCCATGGTGCTATGTGTATATCTTACTCGGGTCGGTGTCTTCTTAGCAACTACATGGCAGGCAGGGATAGCAACCAAGGAAACTGTGCCCATCCATGTCGATGGAAGTATCATTTGATGGAGGAACAGCGCCCCGGGGAGTATATGCCGGTATACGAAAATGAGAGAGGGACTTTTATCTATAATTCCAAGGACCTCTGTATGATCGAACACATGGACAAGCTGATTGAGTCAGGACTCTCCAGCTTTAAGATTGAAGGGCGGGTCAAGTCCGAGTATTATGTGGCAACGGTGGTGCATGCGTATCGGCAGGCGATCGATGCGTATTTTGAAGACCCAGAGCATTACACCGTGAATCCAGAATGGCTGGAGGAAATCAAAAAGGTCAGTCATCGGGATTATACCACCGGCTTTTATTTTGGAAAGCCCGGAGCAAAAGAACAAAACTATGCCACTAGCAGCTACATCCGGGATTATGAGATGGTAGGGATTGTAACAGGTTATCATCCCGAAACCAAGCTGGCAGAGATAATACAGAAGAACCGGTTTTTTAAAGGAAGTACAGTGGAGTTTGTCCGACCGGTGGGAAAATTCTTCTCCCAGACAGTAACCGAACTCTATGATGAAAACGGGATTCCTCTGGAAGTGGCAAATCGTCCTCAAAGTAAGGTGTATATTAAAATGGAGGAGCCAGTGGAGGCGGACACCTTTGTCAGACAGGAAAGAACTGCAAAAGTAACCAAAATGTAACGGTTCAATCCTATTGACTTTTTGGCAATTTGATGATAAAATGTAGCGTACGGGAGTATGTAATTTAGTTGCTTTATATAAAAGCATAAAATGATAGATTTAGGAGGAAAAGATTATGAGAAAAGCAAGACGGTTTCTGGCATTGATGCTTTCTGTGATGATGGTGGTAACCTGTGTGGGTTCTATTGTCCTTGCAGAGGAAGCAGTTGTGGCTGCAGACAAGCAGAATAATTTTTCTGATGTAGACACCAATGCGGTTTACTTACAGGCGGTTAAAACATTGAATTTGATGGGTGTTATCAACGGGTATCCCGATGGCACCTTTGGCCCTGATAAGAATGTTACCCGGGCAGAGTTTACCGCAATGCTGATGCGTACCTTGAACTATGGCGGATTGGGTGCAACCACCGCTGCAGGACTTCCCTTTACCGATGTGGATGATAATGATTCCGGTATCAACTGGGCAATTCCTGATATCAACACCGCATATGCCAAGGGTATCATCAACGGTTATGAGGACAAAACCTTCCGTCCCAATGCCAACGTATCTTACGAGGAAGCGCTTAAGATGATTGTTTGCACCTTGGGGTATACCTTGGATGTCAGTGGAACACCTTGGTATGCAGAATATGTAGGACAAGCAGGCAAGCTGGGCATTACCGATGTGGCATATAGCCTCGGCAAGGTAGAAACTCCCGCAAGCCGTGCATGTATTGCACAAATGCTTTATGACTCCTTGGAGGTTAACCTGGTAGAAAAGCAGGAAGTTACCCAAAAGACCATTCTGTCTGATTATCTGGGTTATCAAAAGGGTAGAGGCGTAGTTGCATCCAATGGCGTGTCCAGCCTGATTGCTCCGGACGTGCTGCTCCGGGATAATGAAGTTCAGATTATGAGTCTGGAAATGATCAATGGTAATTATGCAGTTTATACTTACAGAACTACCGATACAGAAATCAAAAACTATCTGGGTCATGAGGTAGAGTATTACTATAAGGATGACGGAAGCGGTATCCGGAATTTGGTTCTCTATGTGGTACAGGATAGCAACAAGCTGACCATTCCGGCTGATATGATCGAAACCAGTGCCAGCAGCAATACGCAGATTCGTTACTATACTGTCGAAAGCCGTGGCAAGACGCAGATAGCAAATCTGGCAGATGACAGCATTGTTCTCTATAATGGCAAGCTTTATGGTGCTACCGTTGCAGCAAGCCGTTTCAATACAACCATGATTCCTCAGGTTGGTTCTGTAACGCTTCTGGATTCGGACAAGGATAATAAGTACGATGTGGTTAACATTGAGTCTTATGTTGTTTACTATGTTTCCAGTAAAGTAGCTTCCGAGTATTCTATCATTGATGATTTGACCAAGACCGGAACAGACAAGAAGCTGATTCTCAATGTAAACGATAATAGCGTGAAGACAACCATTGTAAACGCAAGCGGAAGTAATGTAGATTATAATGCCATTGGGATTGGCAACATTATTTGTCTGGCAACCAGTAACGCTGCAAACGGCGGCGAGGTTCTTCGGAAGGCAGTAGTTGTTAATGATACCGTCAGCGGTACAGTAAGCTCGGTAGAAACCGGGTCATCCGTTACCATCGGCGGAACAAAATATAGCTACTCCAAAGCAGCACCTTGGCTTAATGGCATGGCAGCAACCATGCCAGAACCTGCACTTCAGGATTCCGGTGTATACTATAAGGATATCAATGGCGATATTGTTGCATACAAGGCGAATGCCAACGTAGAGAATATTTTCTATGGATACATTATCGGGATGCGCAGAAGTGACAGTGCCTTTGACGAGGCCAAAGAGGTTCGGATTTTGAACCAAAGCGGAAGCATCGTATCTGCGCTGCTGACGGCAGATGTTAAGATTGATGGTGCACCTGTTGTGGATGTTGCTGACGCAGAATCGAAGTTGTTGTCTTCGGCATCCATCCAGAACTGGGATAATCATCAGGGGACAGCAGACATTCATCAGGTAATCAAGTATACCACCAGAACGACTTCTGCCGGAACGATTCTGGATAAGGTTTATACTGCACAGGGTACCGGCACGGGTGTTACAGTTGAGAGCAATAAGCTCTATTTCTACAATGCGATTACCGGTGCAACAGAGATGACCTACAACAGCAACTCCAAGAAACTGACCAATTCCACCAGCGGCGCAGTTCTTGACGTTGCCAACAGTGTTGTATTTGTAGTTCCCAGCGATAGAGGGGAGTATGACGGTTATGCCAAAAAGAGTCTTTCTGCAGTCTTTAAGAATAATGGAAAGTATTTTGTAGAGGCATTTGA
This sequence comes from Ructibacterium sp., assembly GCA_045606185.1. Taxonomy (GTDB): domain Bacteria; phylum Bacillota; class Clostridia; order Monoglobales; family Monoglobaceae; genus Ructibacterium. The sequence continues at coordinate 2,537 of JAZURN010000025.1, read as the reverse complement.
TGTCAGCAAAACCAACAGCGCCAAGGTTGTAGTTTGCTATGGCGCCAGCGCAGCAACAGATGTTGATAGCACAACCCCGGTTCATGTTCTTGCAAAGACCCCCGAGCGTGCCACCAATAGTGCGACCGGCGACGTTATGACCCGTATCATTAGTTTCTCCTCCGCCGACAGAACGGCAGGTACAGAAAAAGAGGCATGGCTTTCCGCTACTTCTCTCGTACCGCAGCTTGGCGATATTTACCGCCCCGGTACCGATAAGGATGGCTTTGCATTCATTAAGGATGAAAATCTTCTGTATCGTGTAGGCAGAGAGGGTTCCAATCCTTGGGGTGCATATCCTGCAAGCACGTTGTATACTGCGGAATATGCGTATGTTTTGGGTAGTGTTGCCGCAATTGACGATACCGGTTTTGCAGTACTGCCGGAGCGTGTTACCGATGCAACTCCTGCAGAAAACATTGATATGAGCCGTGCGCTGAACTTCAACTTCTCCAGCTTTGCCAATGCCCGGGTAATTCGTTATAACGAAACCGGAGCAGAAATGGTAGTAGAAGATGTAACCGCTGACAAAGACGGCATCTTGAAGGGTCTGGTTGAGTATAACGCAGGTGTTACCAATCCTTCCAAGGTTCTGATTCATATGTCTTACGGAAGCATTAAAACAATCTGCATTCTGGATGCCAACGCATAAAGAAATCTACAAAGTCCCGTCAATTATGACGGGACTTTTCTCTTGAACAATTTGAACATTTTGTAAATTCCAAAAAAGACGTTGACAAAGATTTGCTGAGTATTATATAATAGAAACGGCGTGTGAATGAAGAAGAAAGAGTGGACAATGCTTATGACAAAACTTGCAAAGAGAATAACACTCCTGCTGATAGGAATTGTACTGATTTCCACCACCGTGCTCGGTGTTCTGGCAGCAAAAAAGGTATCCGAGATGCCTTTTGGCGAACAGGTCAATCTTGCGGAGTTGGATCGTAACAGCGAACAGGTGGGGATGATTAACTTTCTTTTGATTGGTATTGATGCTGATGGCACCCGCAGTGATACCAACATGCTTCTTTCCTATGATGGGTATTCTGATAGAATCAATATTCTTTCTTTCCCTCGGGATACCAAGGTAACCATGAACGGTCACAGCCAGAAGCTGAACGCTGCTATGGGTGTTGGGCTTGCCAAAGCGAAGGCGGGGATGGACGATGCACCGGAGGAGGAACTGATTCGTCAGGTCAAGAAGCTGTCCGGCCTCCCGGTACATTATTTTGTTACAGTGGACTTTGATGGGTTCAAGGAAATTATTGACGTCTTAGGGGGCGTGGAATTTAATGTTCCCTATAACATGAATTATGACGACCCTACCCAGGATTTGCATATTCATTTGAAGAAAGGACAGCAGCATCTGGACGGGCAGATGGCACATGACTTTGTTAGATTTCGTCAGAACAATGGTGGAACTGCCCCCGGAGAGTATGTCATGGGCGACGAAGGAAGAATTTACTGGCAACAGAGATTCCTGAAGGCGTTAATTGCCCAGAAAGCAAGACCGGAGTACTTTGCTAAGATTACCGATATCTTCGAGGTCATTGTGGATAATGTTCGCACCAACTATACCATGCAGGATTTGCTTAAGCACCTGAACATTGTTCAAAATCTGGATGTAAAGGACATCGAATCCTATCAACTTCCCGGTATTGCCGGATACGAAAACGGCGTTGCATGGTATCTTCAGGACCAGGCAGCAACAGACCAATTGATTCATGATGTGTTTATGCCCAGAAGTCGGGAACAATGGGAGAAAGAACAGGCGGAAAAAGCGGCTGCCGAGCAAGCAGCACTTCAAGCAGAACAAGCAGCTGCCTCAACGGACTCTGCAGAATAGCAGGAGAAACTTCCTATATAATATATGGCAGAAAAGAAGCTTGGAGATAAGCTGTAATTCAAAAAGGACGAAACGAGTTTATCGTTTCGTCCTTTTGTTATGATGAAAGTCCCGCTAATTGCTAGGAAAACCAAAGGAAGTCAGTTCTTGGAAAAAATTATTTTACCTTACTGTTATCAATGGCATAGTCTAATAAGATGTTAATCAATTCATTTCTTGAACGATTTGTTTCCTCGGAAAGTTTATTTAATTTGGAAACAGTTTCGTCCTTTATTCGAATAGAAAATGTTTTATAACCATCTTCGCCCTTTAGACTTTTTCTGCTTATGATAAGTTTATCCTCCATAACTTTTCACCTCACATATATTATATGTTGACAAAAGTTATAAATATATGTTATATTATATGACATATATTTATAACATAATTAGGCGTGCGTAAGACATATTGTAGCGGAAAAAGCATAATATTTGCTCTGCCGTCTTATAAACATGAGAATTATGAGAAAACTTAGGAGATGACTTTAAGATGAGAAAAATGATGCCAGAAGCTGTGCAAAAATGTGGAATGAAAACCATGCTGATTATCTGTAGTATAATTGCAGTAATTTTTCAATCGAACATTCCAGTTACTGCAACAACTGCCATAGTCC
>JAZURN010000024.1:0-9193 GCA_045606185.1 Ructibacterium sp. | reverse complement strand
TTGCTATGTGGTAAAGGCACACGGGTATTTCGCACACGGAGAAACCCTGAAAGCGGCACAGGAAGCCTTAGAAGAAAAGATATTTGATGACATGGAGGCAGAAGAAAAAATCAATATTTTTATTCAGCAGTTCAAGCTTGGCACGGTATATCCTGTAAAGGATTTCTATGTATGGCATAACAAACTGACGGGAAGCTGCGAGATGGGACGGAAAGCCTTTGCAAAAGACCATGACATTGACATCGAGAATGATTCCATGACGGTTGAGAAGTTCATTAACCTGACCAAGGATAGTTTTGGTGGAAGCATCATCCGGCAGATTGCGGATGAATTGAAGATTGATTTGAAGAGGTAAGTGGGAATGAATACAGAGCGACCAAAAGGCCAAATAAACTTTTTGGATGAAATAATCGTTGATAATTTTGCCGGGGGTGGCGGTGCATCCACCGGGATTGAACTTGCAACAGGTCAGAATGTAACCATTGCAATCAATCATGACCCAGCAGCAATCCTGATGCACAAAACCAATCATCCATATACCTTGCATCTGCAGGACAGTGTATGGAATATTGACCCGGTTGAAATCTGTGCCGGCAGACCTGTGGGCCTTGCCTGGTTCTCTCCGGATTGTAAGCATTTCAGCAAGGCAAAAGGTGCAGCTCTTGTTGACAGGAATATCAGAGGACTTGCGTGGATTGTTTTGAAATGGGCAGGAACCGTAAGACCGAGAGTGATTATTCTTGAAAATGTTGAGGAATTCAAGTCATGGGGACCCGTTCGAAAGGGGAAGCCGATTAAATCCAGAGCCGGAGAAACCTTTGATAAGTGGTTTAGTCAGCTTGAAGCTTTGGGATATGTAATCGAATACCGTGAGCTTGTGGCAGCGGATTACGGAGCACCGACTACCCGAAAGAGATTTGTTCTGGTCGCAAGATGTGATGGCAAACCGATTGTATGGCCCGAACGAACCCATGCACCGAGAGACAGCGAAGAAGTTAAGTCCGGAAAATGTAAGCCTTGGGTATCTGCAGCAGAAATCATAGACTGGAGCTTACCTTGTCCGTCTATTTTTGAAAGCGCTTCCACTATTAAAGAAAAATACGGTGTTAAGGCTATGCGACCATTGAAGGACAACACCATGCGCCGAATTGCAAGAGGGATGGATAAGTTTGTTATCAAGAGTAAAAAGCCATTTATTATTCCTGTTGGATATGGCGAAAGGAAAGGTCAGGCGCCGAGAGTTAATGACATTGATAACCCTATCGGCACGATTGTCGGAACGGTAAAGCATAATCTTGTAAATCCAATGCTGACGCCTTATGGCGTGCAAGTTAATCACGGCGGAGCTGACAGAGTATCAGAGCTTAATCAACCTCTTGGAACGGTAACAGTAAAGCATGGATATGGAATTGTAGACCCGGTATTGGCACCCTTACATATTCATAATCACTTGAATGCTGCCGGAACCGATATTCGTGACCCTGTAAATACCATTACGGCTAACTTTGGCGGACAACAGATGCTGATTGCACCTCATCTGTCCAAATACTTTGGCGGGGTTGTGGGAGAAAAGATAGAGAATCCTTTACCTACGATTACAGCGATTGACCATAACGCTCTTGTGTCTCCGACTCTTATTCAGTACCATACGGAGCAGAGCGACAAGGAAGTAAGAGCAAGAGGCTTTGAAAAGCCGTTGCAGACCGTTGATGGCTCCAACAGATACGGCATTGCTGTAGCACATCTAACTGAATGGTTTGGAAATGCACAAGATGGAATCTCGTTAAACTCTCCACTACATACCATATGCTCAAAGGACCGAGAAGCATTAACACTTGCTCATATTACCGAATTCAAAGGCCAGGACATAGGGCAAAGTGTAAACAAGCCTTTGAGAACAATAACGGCGAGTGTCGGTGAATTCGGTACAGTTTACACAAGGCTTGAAAAGATAAACGGATATAACGATTTGAAGTTCTGGCCACAGGTAAGAGAGATGTTGAATACCTATTGCGGTTATAACATTGCAGAGGATGAAATTCTTATCCTTACCATAAATGGTATTGATTACTTTATTTCAGATATCGGGTTACGGATGCTGACCCCTGCTGAATTATACAGAGCACAGGGTTTCCCGGAAGATTATATTATCGACCACGATTATACCGGCAAGCCTTATCCGAAGAGCCAGCAGGTAGCACGGTGCGGGAACGCAGTATGTCCGCAGATGGCAAAAGCCGTTGTTGTAGTAAATCTTCCAGAGTATTGTATCGTAGATATAAAAACAATGGCAGAACTCATGAATCATGTAGCGGTGTAGAATTGGTTGGTCAATAAAATCGCAATTCAAAGGATAAAAGAACGATTTCATCAAGAAATGGAGTGATTATAAACCGTGACAGATGCACAGAAATTTAAAGTGAATCAGATTATATCTTGGAAAAATAAAATTTCTGATATTGAAAATTTTTTGAGAAGCATAAATACCGCAAGAACAGACAAAACATTGTTTGCAAAGTCATATAAAGTAAAGTTTTTTGGATATTTCATAAAAGCATTTGAGAAAAGCATCGAGTTAGATGACGAAATGTTTTTATTGTTCTTTCATTGGTTAGGAGAATATAAAGAACATTTGCAAAGTTTGGTTGATAATTCAGATGCAGAACTTGTGAGTATTGCAGATGCTGTTAGAACAGAAGAAATAACCAAAGAGGGTTTGTATGAAACAGAACGATTTTAAGGAGGGAGAGCAGTTGAACGATGTTCTATATAAACTTTGTTTACATTGTGTTGATATTATGGACGGCTATATTCCTTTCCCATCAACGATTTTGAGTAAGTCTTGCAACTTATCTTTATATAAAACACGCAAGGAATTGAAAGCCTTAAAGGAACAGGGATATGTTGTCGCTGACAGATATACCGAGAATACGGAAGAAAGAACAATATTGATAAATGGCTATAGAATAACCGACAAAGCAAAGGAAACAGAGGAATATAAAAAAGCTTTTGAAGTTGAAAGGAAACTTGTAAAAGATGTGTACGGATTTGATATAAGTCAAATGGAATTTGAAGTATAGGAGTGAGAATATTGGATGCAACAAATTCAGGAACAGCATGCAAAGTGGATTGTACCCCCGAAGCTTTAGAGGAACTTTTAAATGTTTGTAAAAAAATCGACTATGAATCTACTCAAATAATTTTAGGACATCCTTCCGATTTGTTGAAAATGGATATGGATAAATTTTCAGCATACCACTATTTCATAAGCAACCACAATTTAAAGCAAGGAGAATTGTTATTGGTGAAAGATAGCGAGTTAAAGGAAATGTTGTATGCGTTTGTGAAAGATAATCCTGATAGAGTGTTTAGAGGTAAACAAGGTTTAAATGAAAGATAAAATCACAATTCAAAGGATAAAAGAACGATTTTAAAGTAGTTTAAAGTGTTTTAAAGTGTTGTTGTAGGAAAGGGAGGCTAAACATGATTAAAATTAAGTATTACATATTCTGCATCCGGTGGTTATGGAAGAACAGGAAGTGGCAGAATACCAGGCAGAAGTTTAAGGCGATGGAAAGGGCGTATTTGAAATGGCGGAAATAAAGAGTGACATACCCAAATCTGCGCTTGAATATTTCAGGGCAGAAAAACATAAACATACCGAGCCATATCAAAAGTTTTACGATGAAGTTATAGCGTTGCTGGAGAAAGCGCCACTTACGCTCAATTCAATAGGCAAAGGGATAGAGACAAAAGAGTGTAATGCTAAAACATATTTGGAAGATTTTATGGGAAAATTTCCTAATGCACGATTGAATGGGTTGATGTTTCCGCATATTTGCAAGAAAAATGTGTATGGTGAGGGTGTTGTTTGCCCTAGGGATTGCGTGCGCTGCTGGAATGCCCCTATGGAGGAATTGAGTGAGTAAATACATATTTCCAATTATTTTAATTGTATTGCAACTTTGTGCGGCGGTTGTGTACTTTTTCCAAAAAGATATCCGGATGGCGGTTTATTGGGTGGCTGCAGCGATAGTCAATACCTGTGCACTGTCGGGATAAGTGAGGTACAATATTTGCATATTTAAAGGAGTGATGGTGTGTGAAAACAGAAGAGTGGCTTTCTAGGGCCAGGGGGATTGATCGGGAAATTCAATGGCTTAAGAGGGAATACGAAAAAGCCTTTCTGGCGGCGACTTCTATGACGGCATCCATATTTGGGGATAAGGTACAAACCACTCCTGGAAATCGTTCAGAAGATAAAATGACCCAAACATCTGATTATGCGTTGGAAATTAAGACGCAACTGGAGGAAAAAGAGAGCATAAAAAAAGAAGTCGTCGCAGCTATCGACCGAGTCGGTAATGTCGAACAAAGATTGTTGCTTCGAATATATTATCTTGATGGAAAAACGTGGGAGCAAGTAGCGGAAGAGATTGAGAAGTCCTCCGGTTATGTCAAGGGGCCTCTCCGAAGAGCGGCAATTGAGAAAGTGCATCGAATTAGAAAGAAATATAATTTCTAAATAATAATACTAAATGATACCAAGTGATACTAAAAAGTATTGTTTCATACCATTAGTCTGTGGTATATTGTATACTGCAGATGGTGAAACCAACTCACACCATCAACTTTCCAAAAGGAAGACGCCCCTTAAGGGGTGTCTTCCTTTTTTACTCATTTGAGATAAGGGAGAAATAGGAAGTGGTGCATTGTGAAGAGTGTGGATCCTATTCGTGATAGGGATATGTACAACAAAATAAAGAAAGACCTGCAGGAGTGGAATGCCAAGTACTACATTATGTATTTGGTTGGGACGTTGCTTGCTCTTCGAATTAACGAAATATTGCAATTACGTGTTGGCGATGTTAAAGGAAAGGCGGAGTATACATTTCGACAAAGTAAAACCGGAAAGGAAATAACAATTGCTTTTAATCCGGAGCTGAAAACTGCACTCAAAGACTATTGCGCTAACCGTGATCCACAGGAGGCGTTAATTCCCAGCAGGGACAATGAGTATAAACCGTTGTCCAGCAAGCGTGCGTGGGAGGTAATTAGTTCCCTTGGTAATAAGTATGGATTGCATCTTGGAACACACTCCTTCCGGAAAACCTGTGCATATCATTACTATATACAAACGAAAGATTTGGCTACACTAAAAGTTTGGTTAAATCATAGTGCAGAGCGTGACACACTGACGTATATTGGAGTCACAAAAGAGCGTGTGAGACAGGCTATGGTAAGTTTTAAAATTTAATTATACAGATATAATTTGCAAACATCCGGTTACATTTCTTTAAAACCTGGGAACCTCTTGTTCCAAGGGGTTTAGAGTGCAATTTTAAAAACCAGATACAATATAAATTATGTCTGGGTCAAGGAATGGTCGAATTGGGTCAAAAACCTTTGCGAGAATGCCGTGCGCCTGGTTGCCGTGAACTTACCAGAGAAGGGTATTGCTCAAAGCATATAGGGCAAAAAAACAATCGACATGCTATTTATGATAGGGAGTCGAGGGACAAGGACACAGCATCGTTTTACAGGACTGCTGCATGGCGAGCAGCACGGGACGAATCAATGAGGATACACTTTGGTTTGTGCCAGGATTGCTTGAAAAAAGGGATTATTAAGACGGCAGAGATGGTACACCATGTAAAACCGTTGAGAGATTACCCGGAACTCGCTTTGGTACAGAAAAACTTGCGTCCATTGTGCAATCGTTGCCACGGAAAGTATAAATAGACCCCCCGGGGATTAAAAAAATGAAAAGAAGCACCGAGACCGCCGCCCAGTCTTTTGCGGATGATCGCAAGTTTTGGGAGGGGGTCAAAAATGAAAGATGTTTTGAATATACGATTTGCCGCATGGAATTGATTCTGTGCGGATTTTTTATGGAAATAGTAAGGAGGAATTGCAGTTGGAAGCGAAAGACCTTCTGGAAAAACTGAAAAGCTATGACAAAATTGAATATGACACAGATGATGAAGTATTGCTTCTGGTGCTGGAAGCTGCCATGGAAACGTTGCATCGTGTCGGTGTTCCGGAGAATGAAGGTTCGGCACTTTATAAGCTAGCAGTATTGCGGCTTGCACTTCACTATTATGAACACCGGGAGGAAATTACTACGGTTACCCAGACGGTACCTATGGGGATGAACTGGATGATTGAACACCTTCGCTATGGTGGTGGCGAAGAATAGGAGGCAATTATGGGAGCGAGAGGACCGACCCCGAAACCTACAGCACTCAAGTTGCTGGAAGGCAACCCCGGGAAAAGGGATGTAAATAAAGATGAGCCAAAGTATTCGCTGACGGATGGGAGCAGAAAGCCACCGCCTTGGATGGGGGCTTACGGGAAAAAGGAATGGAAACGGATACTTCCCCTTTTAGAAAAAAACGGACTTCTGACCGATGCGGATTATATGGCGCTTTCCGGATACTGCCAGAGTGTTGATACTTGGGTGGAGGCAGAAAAGTTGAAGCGAACCGAAGGATTGACAGCGACTACCTCAAAGGGGTTTGAAATACAACACCCGGCGGTGAGTATCGCCAGTAATGCGCTTGCCAGTATGCTGAAGTTTGCAAGAGAGTTTGGCTTGACGCCATCGAGCCGTGCCGACCTGAAAGCGGAGCGGTTTGAGGAAAACGAAAATCCTCTGATGGCTTTGATGCAGCGTGCAAAGGGCGGTGCATAAGTTTTGAAGGATAAGACAACCAAATATGCCAAAATGGTACTCGCCGGAGAAATTGTCGCCGGAAGATTGGTAAAGCTTGCCTGCCAAAGACATTTAAACGACCTGAAGAAAGAAAAAAACAAGAGTTTCCCTTACTATTTTGACCGGGAAACTGCGGCGGTTCGTTTTGAGTTCTATAAGTTGTGCCGGCAATATAAAGGAGATGCAGCCGGAAAACCGATTGAGCCGGGGCTCTGGCAATGCTTTATCCAAGGAAGTGTCTTTGGATGGAAACGGAAAAGCGATGGAAAGAGACGATTCCGTGAGGTATATGAGCAGATAGGTAAGAAAAACGGGAAATCTACGGATGCTGCCAGTACGGCACTATATTGTCTGACTGTGGATGGTGAGGAAGGTGCAGAGATTTATTCTGCAGCAACGGCCCGGGATCAAGCGAGGATTATCTTTGATACTGCAAAGCAGATGGTGCGAAAGTCGCCGGAGCTTCTGCAATATGTAAATGTTCTGACCAATAACCTCAATGTGCCTGCAAATGCCAGTAAGTTTGAACCGGTTTCTTCGGAAGCGGGAACCTTGGATGGTAAGGATGTGTATGTAGCTTTTATTGATGAGCTGCATGCCCATAAAAACCGTGAGGTCTATGATATTCTGCGAGGCGGTACCTCCGCCAGAAGTCAGCCGCTTATCTGGGTAGTAACAACTGCCGGCTTTTTAACCGAGGGAATCTGCAAAGAGCGATATGATTATGCAGTGAAGGTGCTGGAGGGCATTATCGAGGATGACGAACTCTTTGCATATATTGCCCAACCAGACGCAGCGGACGACATCCTTGACCCGAAGGTGTGGATTAAGGCGAACCCCAATCTTGGGGTATCGGTTAAAATTGAGGATTTAAAAAATAAGGCAAGGACTGCTCGGGAAATTCCATCTGCATATAACACCTTTGCCTGTAAGCACATGAACTTGTGGGTATCGTCTTCTGAAAAGTGGATGAACATGGACAAATGGAAGGTCAGTGGAAAGGAAGCTTCGAAGCATGACTTGCGTTTTAAGCGTTGTTTCTGCGGGGTGGATTTATCATCCAAGCTGGACCTTACCTCGGTGGCGTTTGTTTTTCCTCTGGAGGATGACTGGTATGCAGTAAAGCACCATAGTTTTATTCCGGAGGCAACCATGTTGGAAAAGGAAAAAAAGAGCGGGGTGCCATATTCTTCCTGGGTAAAACAAGGGTATTTGACGCCCATTCCTGGCGAGACCATTGAACAAAGCTGGGTGGAAGAATACATCCGTGCCAAAGCAAAAGAATATAAAATTGTTGAAATTTGTTATGACCCATTTTCTGCCAGTGAGTTTGCTAATCACATGGAAGCGGATGGGTTTACTTGTGTGGAGGTTCGGCAGGGATTTTTGTCTATCTCTGAACCCATGAAAGGAATCGAGGCTTGTGTTGTTGCTGGAAAATTGATTCACTATGATGATCCGGTATTGCGCTGGGCTGCAAGCAACACGGTGCGGGTTAAGGATGCCGCCGGAAATATCAAATATGACAAATCCAAAACAACGGAAAAGATTGACCCGATTGCTGCAATGATTACGGCACACAAACGAGCAATTTCTGATACCTTTGTGGATTTGGAAGAAACTATTATGCGTGATGAATACCATCTTTAGGAGATGAAGAATATGAAGTTTTTTGACGAAGTTCAGCATGCGCTGCATGTATCAAATAGTACCTCTGAACCGGAATCATCGGGTTTGGTGGGAACCTACACATTGCAAGAACTTGCAGAACGGTATCAGGAGAGTGGGACGTTGTCGTCGTCTGGTGCTTTTTCTAAAATCGGCACTGTCTTTGCATGTGTTGATCGCAGGGCGACAACTCTCGCAAAGCTGCCATTTCAGGTGTTTTACCGTAATGGAGCCAACCGATGCAGGGATGATAAACATCGGATGCACTATTTGTTGTCAGTGCGCCCCAACAGGTACCAAAGCCCCATGATGTATAAAAAATACATTGTGGCATGTCAGTTGCTTTGGGGGTTTGCTTGTATTTATAAAAAGTGTAATGCTGCAGGTCAGATTGAAGAACTGATTCCGTGGGACCCAAAGGAGGTCGGTATCAGCAAGATTCTTAACCGAGATGAGTATGTGTATGCCTATCGGGGACAGATTTACACCGAGGAAGAGGTCATTTACATTCCTTATCTGTCAGCTGACGGAAAACGTGGAAGAGCACCCATGACGGTAGCTCGGGAAAGTGCAGAGGCGGTTCAGCAAATGACTAAGCATCTGGGGAAAATCTACCAGAATGGCGCCGTGAAACAGGGCGCATTAAAAATGACCCAGCCTCTATCTGACCTAGCCAAGAGAAAGCTGAAAAAACAGTGGAGAAGTCTTTATGGTGGTGTGGAAAATAGTGGCGATATTGCAATTCTGGATAACGGTATGGAATGGGTGGATATTTCCCTTCCCCTTGCTGATGTACAGTTCATTGAAAGT
>JAZURN010000023.1:0-19408 GCA_045606185.1 Ructibacterium sp. | reverse complement strand
GAAGCAAATAAAAAAGCCCCTTTAGGGGCAAGCCGGTGAAATGGTTGCGGTTGGCAGACCTTTCGACGAGCCTATAGGCTCGGCCAGCATATTGCCCTAAGGGGGCAGTGCAAGCCACCGGCACGGCCGGTGGTTATGACTTATTTAATACTCTTTTTTGCATGTTCAATGGAAAGATTGTATCTTTGCCAGCGGTCAGGAATGATGGAGGATGTTTCTTCTCTAATGAATTCTTGAACTTTGTTTTTGAGAAGTTCATCATCTGTGTTGTTACTCAAATACTCCAGAGCAGGAACGGCATCGGCGGAAAGGGTAAAAATATATTCAATATCCGTACGCTCGCCATTTAGATACTTGTCTATCTGGTTTTTGGCAATGATATTGTCAGTGGGAATTATGTTTAGTAAAATGTAATATACAAGTGCAATTGTGGTATAAACAAGTGCCAGATTAAACCTAGGCTTTGCAATGTAGAAGAAAGTAATCAAAAGTCCAATGGCTTCAAACACTAGGAATCCCAACACAAAAAATCTCAATCGAGTAAGTCCGTCATCATTTGTATAAAGCATCATACGATAGAAGGAAGATACCAGCAGCACAATCGTTACCGCACAGAGATAATGACAAAGAATTTTGGTAAATGTCCGCCAACTACCTTGATAGTGCTTTGTGTACTTCGTTACCGCAAGAATTATGCCAATGTTTACTCCTGTGAGTGCCAAAAGTTCAAAAAAACCTTTCCGTGCATATTGGGTATAGGTCAATCCATTGGGAAGTGTTGCACCTGCAAATAGATATCGGAACTGAATGATAACAAACAAGGTATAAACAAAGAGAATGGAAACAAGAAGAATGTTGATGATAAGCAGGTCGACTTTGTAATGGTTAAGAATTGCTTTTTCTTCCTGAGTGGCGGTATGAGCACGATAAAGGAGTCCAAATAGAAACAATCCGACAAGGATACCGCATATTCCCTTGAGGAAAGCATTCAAGCGGATAAAAGTTGAGATATGGTCAAAAAAACCTTTGGTTTGTAAAGAAAATACCATGTCTGCATTGGAAAGAACCAGGACCAGTGCGGCTGTACACGGGATTGCTATTGCAATGGCAATGGCAATTCGTTTCACGATAGGTGCTTTTTCGCTATGGAATTCGAGTATCCATTTAAAAGGCAGAGGAAAGAGGGGAAAAGCAGAGGCGATTCTGGTAATTGCATTTGAAATAAATTTGAAACTATCTTTTTTAAAATCAAAATCAAGAAACATGCAACCATACAAAATTCCACTGATAAGGAAGTTTGAAATTTGCCAAATGGTATTTGCACTGATAAAATTGTTTAGTGATAACAGAAATATTGGGATAAAAAGAAAGAGTTTTTTTCTCTTCGGCACCGTATACCATAGACAGAGAAACTGGATGACTGAAAAAATAGGGACACTGATGCCTGCGTTTTCCGGCAGTACAAGATAGGAAAAGCTAATTGCTGAAATGATTGCATAAAGTATGAGTTTCGTTTTTAATTGTTTGGTCATAGAAATTTCATCCCTTATGAGGTAATTGGTTAGTCTAAATTTTTGAGTTGTGAGAATTGTTGCAATTGGAACTGCAACAATAGAGCCATACATTCCATTAACATAAATAATGAGCCAATAAAAACTGGAAGAGGCTATGCCCTGGAATAAAAAGATTTCAAAGAGAAACATGGAAAATAAGCCTGTAAATCCACATATGAAAAGGTTCTGGATTTTATCCGATACCAGGAAGGCTGTTGTTATCATGCAAAAAATGACGGCAGAAAAGAGAACCATAATGGTTTCGTTATATTCAAAAGCTAGCTCACAAAAACGATTGGCAATGTTGAGGGACAATCCCAGGCCTATGCCTTTGAGAAAAAATTTCATTTTGTACCCTCCTGGCTATATTCTAATATGTCTGCTGGCTGGCAGGAAAGTGCTTTGCAGATATCTTCCAGAGTGGAAAAGCGAATTGCCTTGGCTTTGTTGTTTTTGAGGATAGAAAGGTTGGCAGGAGTAATATTGATTTTTTCTGCCAGCTCCATCAAACCAATTTTCCTCTTTGCCATCATTACATCCAAATTTACAATAATTGGCATTCTGCTCCCCTCCTATATGGTAAGTTCGGTTTCTGTTTTGTAGTTGATTGCCTGCTTGAACAAGTCTTTTAAGGTAAGACAGAACAGACAGCCTATGGCAAACACTGCGGCAATGACAACCGTTGCATAGGTAAACATAAAGAAGCATTTGATGATGTAGATGACGGAAATGATAATGCAGGAAACTGACATTTTTCGAAAATGACTGACGTTTTTGTCTATAAAAGGATTTCCCACCAGTAAGGAGGAATACATCTGTCTTAAGTTGAATAGGATATAGCTACAGCAAAGACCCGATACAAAGACAATAACTGTAAATGCAATGCCATACCCTGGGTTGAGGTAGCCAATCCAGGTAAAGAGGTACTTTGCGGTAAAGGGAACTGCAAGAGTACAGAGAAGGCTGATAAGAAGTAAAACATCAACAATAATTTTTGATAAGTAGTGGGTAATGCTTTTTTGATACATGATAAGACATCCTTTCCTAAATTTGACATCAGTATAGCATAATGTTTTTTGAATGTCAATACAAAATTATCGAAAAACAATAAAAATATTTTGAATAACAAAAAATGTATTTGTGGATGAAAGGTGTAACAAAACTTTAAAATTATTTCTTGAAAATTTGGGTAAATTATTTTATAATAGGAATTAGAAAAAGAAAATCAAAAGGAGGGAATCCTATGAAGAAAGCTATTCTAGTGATAGGTGTTGTTTTCCTATTGTTGCTTACAGGGTGCGAGGCCAGAAGTATTGGTATCATTGGCGGAGCAGACGGACCTACGGCGATTTATGTACGAGATGATAAAGAGACTAATAAGGTTTTTAAAAAATATATCAACGAGCGAAAGCTTCCTGTATTGGATATCAAAATTGTCAGGGAAAACATCTTTGATGACAGAACTCTCATTGTGGATGACAGTATTGAAAATGAAGTGGAACATCTGATTTATGATTTTTATTTGCAGACGGTTTCGGGCGAGTATGAGAAAATCTACGATAGAATTGGCGGAGAAGATTTTAAAAATGCGGTAATGGCAGAGGAAAAGAATTTCCGGGATGGCATTTATTACAGCCGTGTTGTTCTGGATGATATTGACATTGTTGATAAAGACGATATTCAGGGAAATTTCAAGGAACAAGTTGCAGAGGATGTCACTGCCTTTGGACTTTATGATTTTGCTGTTGTAGAGGTTGAAAAAAGTGTAAAGCATAATGAAAAATCTTTGAGTATGGGTCCCCAGGTTGGCGATGGCGAATTAGAGCGATATTATTTGGTGGGACGAAGAGAGAAGAAAGATGGCATAAGGATTTATCAGCTTTACTGGGGCGAATACTATCAGGATTAAGAAAAACTGCGGAAATTTCTTTCCGCAGTTTTTCTGGTTTATATGGTTGAATGATGCTTGGTGTGATACCATTTTTTGTTTCGATGTTTTAAAATTCCAATCAATCCTGCCGGAATCCAGCTGGTCATGTATAAGAGGAAGCCAAACAAGTTTAAGAGAAGCTTTTGACTCCATTTTTTGTCCAGAAACAGCCCGTAAATGGAGGAAAACAAAGTTCCAATCAGGTAGAAGTTTAAGAGAATAAAGGAGAGAGGCTTTGTCCAAAGACTCACAAATCGGACCGAGGTAAGTTCCAGAAGATTTGTGATGGTAAAGCAATCGAGTGTAAGAAAAAGGATGACACAGAGAGGGATTAGAAAATCGCTCCAAAAACGCAAAAATGCGTTCCATTTTCCATGCAATAGCAGTTTGCCGGCAAAATCCCTTTGAACTTGAGTGATGCCCTGTGCCCAACGAATCCGTTGCTGTATTGACGTGGATATTGATGTTGGCTTTTCGTCATAGACTACCGCTCTGGGAGCATAGGTAACTTTTTGGTTGTTGAGTGCAAGGCGAATGGTGTATTCGGCATCTTCTGCCATGGTGGTTGTTTTCCAAGGAACCTCATTAAGAATATCCCGTGAAAGTGCAAAACCGGTTCCTCCCAGTTTGCAACCGATTCCCAAACGGTCATATCCCATCTGTATTGTACGGTTGCTTAACCAGTACCAGATGGAATAGGCGTGGGAGAGCCAACTCCCATTGGGGTTCTTGCTATCAATGTATCCCTGTACGACCGGATTCCCTTGTTGCATGGCTTGATTGATTTCTTCTAAAAAGTAAGCATCCGCCAAATTATCAGCATCCAGAATTACAAAAGCGTTAAAAGTGTCTGTGTCGTTTATAATTTGAGAAAACGCATCAGACAAGGCGGAACCTTTCCCGAAAGAATCCTTGGTTTTTCGAAGTAAAGGGATTGCATGATGCGATTTCGCAAGCTCATAGGTTTGATCAGTGCAACGATCTGCCATTACAAAGACAGAGAATAAGTCTTTGGGATAAGTTTGTTTTCTAAGACTCTGGAGGAGTCCAGGAAGTGCTTCTGCCTCGTTATGAGCCGGTATGACAATAGCAAACTTTAGTTTTTTGTCCTGAATCGTCTGAACTTTAGCAGGAAAGAGGGAGAAGATGGCAATGCCAAGATAATAGATGGCAAGAAGAAAAAAAGCAGATTGTAAAATGATAGAACAGGTGTTCGCAAAATACGACAAAATACCATCTCCTTTTTGCTATAGAGGCAAAAACTACATCTCGCCCATTTCGTACATAATCATTGCAGTCATTGCAGCAGCGACTGTTTCGGTGCGGAGAATTCGCTTTCCAAGACCTACCAGCTTGACGCCTGCCTTTTGGGCTAACTCCGCTTCATGGTCAGAAAAGCCACCCTCAGGGCCTATTAGGATGCCGATTTCTCCATACTTTTTTTCCTGTAAAATGGTTTTGAGAGAACATTCCCCTGCGTGTCCAAGAACCTCATAAGGCATCAAGGCAAGCTCCATGTTTTTTAGACGTTCCATTGCATCTAAGAAGGAAATTGGCACTTCCACTTGGGGAACAACCCCTCTGCCGCATTGTTTGGCAGCCTCCAGTGAGATTTTATTCCAGCGTTTTGCCTTTTCTTTTTTAGATTTCTGGTCTAGCTTTACTACGCATCGTTCTGTAGCGGTCGGAACAATGGAGGATACACCCAATTCCACAGATTTTTGAATGATTGACTCCATTTTTCCCGACTTTGGAAGGCCTTGAAAAATTGTAATTTTCGTTTTAGGTTCCTGCTTAGAAAACGTTTTTTCCAGGATTTTTGCCTGACATTCCCGATTGTCCAGTAATGTCAATGCGGCAGTATATTCATAGCCTGTTCCGTCAAAAACAAGAATTTGGTCTCCCGATTCCATACGTAGAACACGGGTAATGTGAGAGGCATCCTCTAAAATGCGGATAGTATCTCCGGTAATGTTTTCGGGTTCAGTAAAAAAACGACGCATAAGGATTCTCCTTTATTTACAAGTAATCGCTGCCCAGTCAGTATCCTTGCGGATTTCTTGAATGATTAGGCCTGCAGCTTCCAAAGCGGAAACCACTTCATCTAATCGTTCCAGAATGATGCCGGAGCAGATGAAGGTTCCGTTTTCTTTCATAAATTGACGAACAAAGCCAGAGAGTTCAATGATGACATCGGCCACAATATTGGCAATGACCAAATCGTACTTCCCAAGTTCTTCCCGAAATTTTCTGTCAGATAAAATGTCGCCGGGAAAAGCGTGATAATTCTCTTTTGATAAATGGTTCAATTCCAGATTGCTATAGGCGACATCCACAGCGTTAGGGTCAATGTCGATTGCTGTGGCGTCTCTGGCACCCAGTAAGAGTGCAATGATGGAAAGAATACCGGAACCGCAACCTAAATCCAGTACAGTGTCATCTTTTTTTAGATGCTTTTCAATCTCTTCGATGCAAAAGCGGGTGCTTGGATGGGAACCGGTTCCAAAACTCATACCGGGATTTACAGTAAATACGGTACGACTTTCCGGGTTCTCTGAATTTTCCCAGACAGGGCAAATCAAAATCCTTTCTCCAACCGGAATGGGATGAAAGTATTGCTTCCAGATTTCTGACCAATCTTCATCCTTGACATTTTCGGTTGCAACCTGCAGAGTACCATAGCTATGGTTAGGGTCTAAAGCACGCAATTCGTCCATGGAAGCACGAACAGCGGCAAGCTGTTCCAAGCCCGCGGCACCGTCACTTAAGTACAGCGTAATCACGGTGTCTGCGTCCATGAGCCGAGCTAATTCTTCGTCAACGTAGTCCCAATATTTGCGATTTGCCTCCAAGAATTCCTTAAATTCGTCCTTGTCTGCGATTTCGATACCATTGATGCCAAGGTCCAAAAGTCGGCCGCTGATGGGGTCGATACCGGCTGCAGTTGTGGTTATGGTAACTTTAATCCAATCCAT
The DNA here is from genome assembly GCA_045606185.1 of Ructibacterium sp. Taxonomy (GTDB): domain Bacteria; phylum Bacillota; class Clostridia; order Monoglobales; family Monoglobaceae; genus Ructibacterium. The sequence goes on along the minus strand of JAZURN010000023.1, from coordinate 12,950 downwards.
AATACTCATCCTTTCCAATACAGGAAACGCCGACCTTGCTGTCGGCGTTTGTCTTGTTATGCCTTATTTAAAAATTTCACGCATTTTGTCAAAAAAGTTTTTCCGTTGCTTATACTTGGAGCTGTCTACATTTTCGTCAAAGTTACGAAGAATGTCCTTTTGTTTTTCGTTGAGACCTTTGGGAATTTCCACGTTAATGGTAACATATTGGTCGCCTCGTTGTGTGGAATTGATTTTAGGAACACCCTTGCCACGAAGGCGAAATACAGTGCCTGGTTGCGTTCCTTCCGGAATCTGGTAAGAAACCTTACCGTCAATGGTGGGGACCTGTACCTCGGCACCCAACGTTGCTTGCACAAAAGAAACGGGATAATCACACAAAATATCATAGCCCTGACGAACAAATAATTTGTGTCGCCGAACACGAATGTTTAAAATCAAATCGCCGTTAGGCCCGCCTTTGGTTCCAGCATCCCCCTCGCCACGAACATAAACCTGTTGCCCATCGTCGATTCCGGCAGGAATTTTTACACGCACTTTCTTAGGTTTGCGAACAGTTCCTTCCCCATGACAGTCATTACAGGGGGTCTTGAGAATGGTTCCACGGCCGCTACAGGAATCACAAGGACGAACGCTTTGGAAATTTCCAAAAGCAGTCCTCTGGACGGTCCGAACCTGACCGCTACCGTGGCAGACAGGGCAGGTCTCGGGAGCGGTTCCGGGTGCTGCACCTGAACCGCTACAGGTAGAACATTTTTCTAAGTGATTGACAGTAATCTCCTTTTCAACACCAAAGCATGCTTCTTCGAACTTCAAATCCAGAGAATAGCTTAAGTCTCGTCCTCGTTTGGGAGCGTTGGGGTTGGAACGCTGTCCACCGCCAAAGCCACCTCCGAAGAAACTGCTGAAGATATCGCCCATATCAAAGCCGTCAAATCCGCCAAAACCGCCGCCATAGTTGCCACCGGCGGTTTGGTCAAAAGCAGCGTGACCGAATTGGTCATACCGTTGTTTTTTTTCGGTATCACTTAATACTTCGTAGGCTTCAGTTGCTTCTTTGAATTTTTTTTCTGCGCCCTCTTTATCATCCGGATTCAAGTCGGGATGATATTTTTTCGCTAGCTTACGATAAGCCTTTTTGATTTCGTCGGGGGAGGAGCTTTTGTTTACCCCGAGAACCTCATAATAATCTCTTTTTTCTGCCATCTCTATACCCTCATATTATCTGCAAATAGGCGGACAAAAACTGTCCGCCTGATTTGGTTAAGTCTTAATTGTTATCGTCTACTTCGGTGTATTCTGCATCAACAACATTGTCGTCAGGGGCAGCGCCTTGGCTTTGCTCTGCTCCGGCCTGTGCCTGTTGTGCCTGCTGTGCTGCGGCATAGAGCTTTTCGGAAACAGCATAGAACTTTTGGGTAACGGCTTCGGTCTGTGCCTTGGTCGCTTCGGCATCAAAGGGATCTGCTTTCAACAGTTCTTTTAGCTTATCAACTTCAGCCTGGATGCCGGATTTCTCGGATTCATCAATCTTATCGCTAATCTCGCCCAGTGTTTTTTCTGTTTGATATACCATATTGTCTGCCGTGTTGCGAATTTCCACTTCTTCTTTACGTTTTTTGTCCTCTGCGGCAAACTGTTCTGCCTCCTTGACAGCCTTGTCGATATCTTCATCGGAAAGGTTGGTGGAAGAGGTAATGGTAATATCCTGCTGCTGACCGGTACCTAAATCCTTCGCAGTGACCTTTACAATACCGTTGGCGTCAATGTCAAAAGTAACCTCAATCTGGGGTACACCACGGGGTGCCGGAGGAATATTAGCAAGGCTGAACCGTCCCAAGGTCTTGTTGTAAGCTGCCATTTCCCGCTCTCCCTGGAGAACATGAACCTCAACACTGGTCTGGTTATCGGCTGCAGTGGAGAATACCTGACTCTTTTTGGTGGGAATCGTGGTGTTTCGCTCAATCAGCTTGGTAAACACACCACCCATGGTTTCGATACCCAGTGATAGGGGAGTTACATCAAGAAGAACCAAGTCCTCTACATCGCCGGCAAGAACACCTGCTTGAATGGAAGCACCGATGGCAACACATTCATCAGGATTGATACCCTTATGGGGTTCTTTGCCAATGAATTTCTGTACCGCCTCCTGAACTGCCGGGATTCTGGAAGAACCGCCAACCAAAAGAACCTTATCAACATCACTGGGAGAAAGACCTGCATCACGGAGAGCATTTCTTGTGGGCTCCATGGTCTTTTCAACCAAATCTGCAGTCAGGGCATCGAATTGTGCACGGGTAACGGTAATGTCCAAATGCTTAGGACCGGTAGTATCTGCAGTAATAAAGGGCAAATTAACATTGGAGGTGGTTACACCGGATAGCTCAATTTTCGCCTTTTCAGCTGCCTCTTTCAAACGCTGCAGAGCCATTTTATCCTGACGAAGGTCAATGCCGTTTTCCTTCTGGAATTCGTCAGCCAAGAAGTTCATCAGTTTATCATCGAAGTCGTCGCCACCCAGACGGTTGTTACCACTGGTTGCCAGAACTTCAAAAACACCATCGCCAATTTCCAATACAGATACGTCAAAGGTACCGCCGCCCAAGTCATAAACCATAATCTTCTGGTCTTCGCCCTTTTCCAGACCATAGGCAAGTGCAGCAGCGGTGGGCTCGTTGATAATACGAAGAACCTCAAGACCTGCAATCTTACCGGCATCCTTGGTTGCCTGACGCTGTGCGTCGCTGAAATATGCCGGAACAGTAATAACAGCCTGAGAAACGGTTTCGCCAAGATAGCTTTCTGCATCAGCTTTCAGCTTTTGAAGAATCATTGCAGAGATTTCCTGAGGAGAGTAGTTTTTGTCATCAATGGAAACCTTACGATCAGTACCCATATCTCTCTTGATAGAGCTGATGGTGCGGTCGGGGTTGGTAATAGCCTGACGCTTTGCAACCTGACCTACCAGACGCTCGCCGGTTTTGGTAAATGCAACGACAGAAGGTGTAGTTCTTGCACCCTCGGGATTGGTAATTACCGTTGGCTCGCCGCCCTCCATAACCGAAACACAGGAGTTTGTAGTTCCTAAATCAATACCAATAATTTTTGCCATATTATATCATCCTTTCTTAATTCAATCAAATTTTATCAATTAGTAGCTGACCTTTACCATGGAATGTCGAATCACTTTGTCTTGATAAAGATAGCCCTTCATCAGTTCTTCTAAAACGGTGTTTTCGTCCTGGTCGCTTTCTTCGGTCATAACCGCATTGTGTTTTTCCGGGTCAAAGGGATTCCCCAGTGCCTCGATGGGCGAAACGCCCAAGGATGTCAAAGCATCTTCAAACTGTTTTTTGATCATTTTGACGCCGTCTAAAACGCTATCTTCTGCGTTTTCTGAACCGGTGGTTACAGCTCGTTCCAGATTATCCAGAATGGGAAGAAGCTTTGCTACAGTATCGCAAACCGCTGTGCCGTAAAGGTCTTCTTTTTCTCTCAACGACCGCTTCTTATAATTATCAAATTCAGCCGCAGTCCGCATCAGCCGGTCGGTTAGGCTTGCAATGGTTTCTTCTGCCAACTCAAGCTCGGTTTTTTCTACCGGCTGATCTTGTGTTTCTTCAGTTGCTTCAACCTCCGGTGCATTTCCGGTTTCTTCGGTAGCAGAATCAACTTTTGTTTTTTCCTTATCCAAGATTGTCATCTCCTTTTTCATTTGTCCAATCGGCTGTGGTTTCGCTTTCCAGACGGCGACTTAACATTTCGCCTAACTGCTTTGCAAAGAATCCAACCCCTGAAACGGTTCTTGCATAGTCCATTCGAGTCGGTCCTACAACGCCAATGATACCGGTCAAATCCGGACCGGCTTTGTATGCTGAAAGAACAACACTGTTGTTTTTCAGCTGGGGAAGTTCGGTTTCGTCCCCGATAAACACCTTGACCTCGCCATCCTGCATAGTTGGAAGAGCGGACAGGAAGTCAACAATGTTTTGTTTATCATCAAAAAATTCAAGGATTTCCTTAATTTTTGTAATGTCGTTATATTCAGGAAAACGAAGAATGTTGGTTGCACCCTCCATGAAAATTTCCCGTTTATCAATTTCAGAAATTGCTTCGTGAACCAGCTCTAACACCGAGGAGAGTATTTCGTGGTTATCCCCAAGTGCTGTGGCAACTTCGACGATGCGATTTAAGTTGATTTCTGACCTGGTGTAGCCGACCAGATTTTGATTCAAAATTTCAGTAATCTTTGCTAGAAAAGCTTCATCCACTGGAGTCCGAAGCCGGAGCAATTTGTTTTTGATGAGTCCTGAACTGTCCGAAACGATAACCATAATCGTTCTTTCGTCAACAGATACCAGTTTGATACCTTTGATGGTTCCATATTCCAACATAGGTACCATGCCAAACGTGGGAAGATTGGTAATCCCGGAAAAGGCGGCAGAAACATCTTTGACAATTTTGTCAAGCTCACGAATTTTATGGAGCATGGCGTTTTGCATTTGTTGAATTTCTGTGGCGGTCATTCGATAACGTTCCATCAAACTATCCACATAAAAACGGAATCCCTGACTAGATGGAATTCGTCCGGCAGAAGTATGAGGCTGAACCAGAAACCCCATTTCCTCCAAATCGCCCATCTCGTTTCGAATGGTTGCGGCACTCAAATTCAAATCGGTATTCTTTGCAATACTTCGAGACCCGACGGGTTCTGCGTTTTGGATATATCCTTCAACAATGGCACGCAATATTGATTTTTTTCTATCATCCAATGCCATAGAATCAACTCCCAAACAGGGTATTGTTAGCACTCGCTTTAGTAGAGTGCTAAAACTATATTCCTAGCATAGCATGGGCGGAATTTTTTGTCAAGGATTTTTCAAAAAAATCTATACAAAAATAAATAGAAAGGCAGGCTGTTTTTGGACAGGATGATAACCGACATGGAAAATGGACAAAAAATAGGAAAAGATTTCCGATAAAACTATGCAGAAAGCACTTGAAGAGGCGTGTATGCTATGATATAATAATAGGATATTAAACGAGAAAAAACGGGAAATTAGGAGGTGTGGATATGGAGTTTCAGGTTGTATCAAATTATCAGCCGGCAGGGGATCAACCCAAAGCGATTCAGGAATTATCCCAAGGGATTTTAAAGGGGGATAGATTCCAAACGTTAATGGGTGTTACCGGCAGCGGTAAAACCTATACAATGGCAAAGGTGATTGAGCAGGTACAGAAGCCAACACTGGTTCTGGCACACAACAAGACATTGGCGGCACAGCTTTGTAGTGAATTTAAGGAATTATTTCCCAATAATTCGGTAGAATACTTCGTATCCTACTATGACTATTATCAACCGGAAGCTTATATTCCTCATTCAGATACTTATATCGAAAAAGATGCATCCACCAACGAAGAAATTGATAAACTACGCCATAGTGCAACGGCAGCATTGTTTGAGAGGAAAGATGTGATTATTGTTGCCAGTGTATCCTGTATTTATGGCTTGGGCGACCCGATTGATTATAACAATATGGTTATTTCTATGCGGCCCGGAATGCTCAAAGACCGGGATGAGGTGGTTGCCAAGCTGATCGAGATTCAATATGAGAGAAACGAGATAAACTTTACCAGAAATAAATTTCGGGTTCGGGGAGATGTGCTGGACATCTTTCCGTCGGAATCCAGCGGAAATGCCATTCGGGTGGAGTTTTTCGGAGATGAGATTGAGAGAATTTGTGACTTTAATCCGGTTACCGGAGAGGTAGTTGCAGAAAGAAAGCATGTGGCGATTTATCCGGCATCTCATTATGTTACCACGGCGGAAAAAAGAGAGGCTGCCATCGCAAGTATTGAAAAAGAACTAGAGGAACGCTTGGCTGAACTTCGGGAAGAAAACAAGCTGGTAGAGGCACAACGACTGGAACAGAGAACGCACTACGATATTGAAATGATGCGGGAAACCGGATTCTGTAATGGAATTGAGAACTATTCCCGGCATATTAGCGGCAGAGAGGCAGGCAGTCCGCCCTTTACCCTGCTTGATTATCTGCCCAAGGACTTTCTGCTTTTTGTGGATGAGTCCCATGTGACATTGCCACAGGTTCGTGCCATGGTGGCAGGAGACCGCTCTAGAAAGGAAAATCTGGTTCAGTATGGATTTCGGCTCCCCTCGGCATTTGACAACAGACCTTTGACTTTCGATGAGTTTTATGAGCGGTTGAATCAGACAGTCTTTGTCAGTGCTACCCCTGCGGAATACGAAAAAGAGGCGTCTTGTCGGGTTGTGGAACAGGTTATCCGACCCACCGGACTTTTAGATCCCCAGGTTGAGGTGCGACCTATTACCGGACAGACTGACGATTTGTACGGCGAAATTATTCAGCGTACAAAGAAGAACGAAAGGATTCTTGTAACTACGTTAACCAAGAAGATGGCGGAACGCCTGACCGAATACTTTGAAGAGATGGGAGTCAAGGTGCGGTATCTTCATTCCGATGTTCATACCATTGAACGAATGGAAATTATTCGTGATTTGCGGTTGGGTGTTTTTGATGTCCTGGTGGGAATCAACTTGCTTCGTGAGGGGCTGGATATTCCGGAAGTTTCCTTGGTTGCCATTTTAGACGCAGACAAAGAGGGGTTTTTGCGGAGCGAAACTTCTTTGGTACAGACCATTGGGCGTGCTGCAAGAAATGCCGAGGGTAAGGTTATCATGTATGCAGACACGATAACTCGTTCTATGGAGTATGCTATTACCGAAACGAATCGTCGTCGGCAGCTGCAGCAGGCATTCAATGAGGAGCATGGAATTATTCCTACCAGTGTTCGCAAAAAGGTGCATGAGGTTATTGAAGCAACTCAGGCGGGAACAGTTCCTAAGAAGACGAAGGGAAAAGAAACGATCGCCAATATCAAAGAAACGATTGCAGAACTTACGATAGAGATGAAAAAGGCAGCGGAATTGCTGCAGTTTGAGCTTGCAGCACAGCTGCGGGATGAGATTCGTCGCTTGGAGTCTCAAGAGAAGGAGTAAGCTATGGAAAACAAATATATTGTTGTAAAAGGTGCAAAAGAACACAACCTGAAAAACATTGATGTGAAGATTCCAAGAGACCAGTTGGTTGTCTTGACTGGATTGAGTGGTTCCGGAAAGTCGTCCTTGGCGTTTGAAACAATTTATGCAGAGGGGCAAAGAAGGTATGTGGAATCCCTATCTGCTTATGCACGGCAGTTTTTGGGGCAGATGGAAAAGCCGGATGTGGAATCTATTGAGGGGTTGTCGCCTGCTATTTCTATCGACCAGAAGACCACCAGCCGAAATCCCCGTTCTACAGTAGGAACTGTTACGGAGGTATATGACTATATACGGTTGCTCTTTGCCAGAATCGGTGTTCCCCATTGCCCGAAATGCGGGAAAGAAATCAAGCCTCAATCCATTGACCAGATTGTGGATGCGGTTAAGGCATTGCCGGAACGAACCAGAATTCAGATTCTGGCACCTGTTGCCCGAGGCAGAAAAGGAGAATATGTTAAGACCTTCCAGAACGCATTGCGGGATGGCTTTGTTCGTGTGCGTGTTGACGGAGAAATCGTGGAAATCAGCGAAAAAATACCTAAGTTAGATAAACAGAAAAAGCACACCATTGAAATCGTGGTGGACCGACTTGTTGTCAAAGAGGGAATGGAAAAGCGTCTTGCAGACTCTATGGAAACGGCTTTGAAAATGGCGGACGGACTTGCTGTAGTAGATGTGATTGACGGAGAAGAAATGATGTTTAGTCAGAACTATGCCTGCGATGATTGTGGAATCAGCATCGAGGAATTGACGCCGAGAATGTTTTCTTTTAACACGCCCTATGGAGCATGTCCCAGCTGTACCGGTTTGGGGGAAATTGTTAAGATTGACCCGGATTTAGTTATTCCTGATAAGAGTCTGAGTATCAATCAAGGAGCAATTTTGAGCAGCGGATGGTCCGGTACCGAGGAGGGGAGTATCTCCCGGATGTATTATGAGGGAATGGCGGCGCATTACGGCTTTTCTCTGGATACTCCGATGAAAGACATGCCAGCGGATATTCTGGATATCATCCTCTATGGAACTCGTGGTGAGAAAATTAAGCTTACCTATAACCGGAAATATGCTCAAGGAACCCAGTTTGCCCGGTTTGAGGGTGTGATTCATAACCTGGAACGCCGGCATAAGGAAACCAATTCAGACTGGGTAAAAGCGGAAATTGAGAGTTACATGATCAACATGCCCTGTCCGGATTGCGGCGGTACCCGATTAAAGAAAGAAACTTTGGCAGTTACTGTAGATGGAATGAACATACATGATGTAACCAATTTATCTATTTTAAAAGCACAAACGTTTTTTGCGGGACTCTCGGAGAAGCTTTCGGAGAAAGACCGAATCATTGCCAGACATATTCTAAAAGAAATTAACGAGAGGTTAACCTTTTTAGTCAATGTAGGGTTGGAGTATCTTACCTTATCCAGAAGTGCAGGAACTCTGTCCGGTGGCGAAGCGCAGAGAATCCGTCTTGCAACACAGATAGGGTCTAGCTTGATGGGCGTTGTTTATATTCTGGATGAGCCTAGCATAGGTCTGCATCAGCGGGATAATGACAGGCTGATTGCAACCTTAAAACGGCTTCGGGATTTGGGCAATACCTTGCTTGTGGTGGAACATGATGAAGACACCATGTTGGCAGCGGACCATATCATTGACATTGGTCCCGGAGCGGGAATCCACGGAGGCGAGATTGTTGCCGAGGGAACCGCACAGGAAATTATGAATTGTAAGGAATCTCAGACCGGCCTGTATTTAAGCGGTAAGAAGAAAATTCCTGTTCCCCCGAAACGGAGAAAGGGAAACGGGAATAAGTTGGAAGTTTATGGGGCGGCACAAAACAATCTGAAGAATATTGATGTGAAAATTCCCTTGGGAACATTTGTATGTGTTACCGGTGTTTCCGGGAGCGGGAAAAGCTCCTTTATCAACGAAGTTCTTTATAAGGAATTAGCAAATCAGCTCAATGGTGCTAAGAAGCATCCAGGTAAATTTAAGAAAATGAAGGGCGTTGAGCATCTGGATAAGATCATCGCTATTGATCAGAGTCCTATCGGAAGGACGCCCCGGAGTAACCCCGCCACATATACCGGATTGTTTGGAGATATTCGGGAATTATTTGCTAAAACCCCAGAGGCAAAAGCAAGAGGGTATAACCCCGGACGGTTTAGCTTTAACATCAAGGGCGGACGGTGTGAGGCATGTACCGGCGATGGCATCATTTGTATTGAAATGCACTTTTTGCCGGATGTCTATGTTCCTTGTGATGTTTGTCATGGAAAACGTTATAACAGGGAAACTTTGGAGGTTCGCTACAAGGGGAAAAATATCTATGAAGTTTTGGAAATGACGGTGGAAGAAGGGTGTACTTTCTTTGAGAATATTCCCAAAATTCAACGGAAACTGCAGACTTTGTATGATGTGGGTCTTGGCTACATTAAAATTGGTCAACCCTCGACCACTCTTTCGGGTGGCGAGGCACAGAGAGTAAAGCTTGCCACCGAGCTTAGCCGTCGCAGTACTGGCAAAACGATTTATATTTTGGACGAACCTACGACCGGACTTCATACAGCGGACGTTCATAAGCTGGTTGAAGTTCTGCAGAAGTTGGTGGATGCTGGAAATACTGTTGTTGTAATTGAGCACAATCTTGATATGATTAAAACGGCAGATTATATTATCGACTTGGGTCCTGAGGGTGGCGACAACGGCGGCGAAGTTGTGATTTGCGGCACCCCGGAAAAGGTAGCAGAGTGCAAAGAGTCCTATACCGGAAAATACTTGAAAAAGTATTTAGAGAAAAAGAAGTAACTTACTGTAATTTTTTGTTGACTGACCAGTCTAAAAGTGGTATAATAAAAAGAACTTGCTTTTTGTACAAGTCCGCAATTACAGTGGATTTTCGAATTTTCATGTATGGAGTGATTTGTTTTGAAAAATGAACGTGTAACCCATACTCCCAAAGGACTGACAGATGTTCTCTGGGGGGAGGCAGAAGAAAAATTTCATATTGAGGCGGTTGCCCGTGACGTTTTTCATAAAAACGGTTATAAGATGGTGCAGATGCCAACGTTTGAGTATTTTGATGTCTATCATACGGCAACGCCGAATAAGGCGGAGAGCATGTTTAAGTTTTTCGATACCGATGGACGGATGTTGGCCTTGCGTCCCGAGTTTACCACCTCTGTAGCAAGACTTGCTGCTACCAAGCCAGTGGGAGATGAATTGCCCTTGCGTCTTTGCTATTCCGGCAGTGCATTCCAGAATGATGAGGCCTTCAGCCAAGCTCGGCAACGAGAGTTTACCCAGGTTGGCATTGAGCTGATTGGCGAGAACAGTGCAGAGGCGGATGCGGAGGTTATCCGGGTTGCTATTGAAACTTTGCTTTTGGCTGGCATGAAGGATTTTCAAATTGATATTGGTCAGGTTGGGTATTTTATCGGTCTTGCAGAGGCGGCAAAGCTTGATGCCCAAGCAACAGACGAACTTCGCCGGATGATAAACGATAAGGACTTTGTTGCCATTGAACTGTTTTTGGAGCAGTTCTCCATGGCGGATGAACTGAAACAGGCATTTTTAGAAATGCCCAACCGCTTTGGCGAGATTTCGGTGGTGGATGAAGCTTTGGCGGAGAATTGTGTTCCGGGAAAAGCCAAAGAGGCTTTGGGAAATTTAAAACAGGTTTATGATATTTTAAAATCACAGGGTCTGGAGCAGTATATCTCCGTTGATTTGGGTATGGTTTCTCATTTGGATTATTATACCGGATTGATTTTTAAAGGAGTAGTCTATGGGGTTGGTTTTCCCATCTGTTCTGGCGGTCGTTATGATAACCTGATGGAGAAGTTTGGTAGAAAACTGCCGGCAACCGGTGTTGCAATCGGGATTGAGCGATTGATGGCTGCGTTGAGAGACGAAAAGAGTGCAGAAGAAACCGGCAATGCTTCTGAATATGTCACGGTGGCACTTGCCAAAGGACGTTTGGCAGAACTGTCTGTAGATATTTTCGAAAAGTTGGGCTTTGATGTTGCCGAAATGAAAACCAAAACCCGAAAGCTAATTTTTACCGACGAAAAACGAAAATTTAAGTTTATTCTGGTTAAAGCCTCGGATGTACCGACTTACGTAGAATACGGTGCTGCGGATATTGGTGTCGTAGGGAAGGATACACTTTTAGAGAGTGGGAAAAACCTATATGAAGTTTTAGACCTTGGCTTTGGCACCTGTAAGATGGCTGTTGCAGGTCCAGCATCCATGAAAGGAAAGCTGGAAGGCAGAAATATCATGCGGGTTGCCAGCAAGTATCCCGAGATTGCAAGAGATTATTTTCATAGAACCAAGGGTCAAACGGTTGATATTATTAAGCTGAATGGTTCGGTGGAACTTGGACCATTGGTTGGCCTTTCTCAAGTTATCGTTGATATTGTGGAAAGCGGAAAAACGCTTTACGAAAACGGTCTTGAGGTTCTGGAGGATATCTGTCCTTTGAGTGCAAGGCTGGTGGTTAATCGTGTCAGCATGAAACTCCATCGGGAAGCTATTGTCAATTTGATTCAGGAGATAAAAGGAGAATTGAAGTAAATGCGTTTATATCCGGCGATTGATATCATTGGGGGGCAATGTGTCCGCTTATCCCAAGGGGATTATCAAAAGAAAACTACTTTTTCGGAAGACCCGTTGGCGGTTGCTCAAAAGTGGGAGGAGCAAGGCGGAGAGTTCTTGCATCTTGTGGATTTGGATGGTGCTAAAACAGGGGATATGCCTAATTTTGACTTGATTGTTTCCATCGCCAAGAAATTGAAAATTCCGGTGGAGATTGGCGGAGGGATTCGTAATATGAATGCCGTCACTCGGTATCTGGAAAGCGGTGTGAACCGGGTCATTCTTGGAACAGCAGCCATCCAAAACCCGGAGTTTGTCAAAGAAGCTGTTGAAAAATACGGTAACCGCATTGTTGTTGGAATTGATGCCAAAGATGGTATGGTTGCTGTCAGTGGTTGGGAAGAAGTTAGTTCGGTCTCTGCATTGACGCTTGCCAAGCAGATGGAGGAGATTGGGGTTCAGACCATTATTTATACTGATATTGCAACCGACGGAATGCTGCAAGGTCCCAATGTTTCCGCCATGAAAGAGATGGTAGAGCATGTGTCGATGAATGTCGTGGCGTCAGGCGGGGTAAGTTCTCTTGCTGATTTAGAGATGCTTTCCCAAACCGGTGTAGAGGGTGCTATTGTGGGAAAAGCGCTGTATACCGGACATATGAATCTTCCGGATGCTGTTACGCTTTGTCGTAGTTTTGAATAGTCTTTAAGAAATTTTTACATAAAAGAAGGGTGTTAACATGGAATTTTTAAAGGAGTTAAAGTTTGACGAAAAAGGACTGATTCCTGCCATTGCACAGGATGCGGTCAGCGGAGAGGTTTTGATGTGTGCCTATATGAACGAAGAGAGCATCCAAAAGACCATTGAAACCGGACATGCGACATACTTCAGCCGTAGTCGCCAGGAACTGTGGGAAAAGGGTGCAACCTCCGGACACTACCAAACAGTGAAAGAGATGTTCCTTGACTGTGATGGCGACGCTCTGGTACTGAAAGTAGAGCAGGAGGGGGTTGCCTGTCATACCGGAAACCGTTCCTGTTTTTATCGCAAGCTTGTTGATGGAAAACTCGTAGAGATTCCCACTGAGGGAGCAGTAAGTCCTCAGATTCTCTATGATGTATACAATGTCATTGTAGACCGCGTAAAGAATCCCAAAGAGGGTTCTTACACCAATTATCTCTTTGAAAAAGGCATCGACAAAATGCTGAAAAAAGTAGGAGAGGAATCCGCAGAAGTAATTATTGCGTCCAAAAACTATGTAAAAGCAGAAGTT
>JAZURN010000022.1:0-41950 GCA_045606185.1 Ructibacterium sp. | reverse complement strand
ACGAGTTTACATACATTTATGAAAAAAGTGAAGGTTAACTCAGTAATAACAACACAAAAAGAAAATCGCAGTTATTCAATTTATAAACCACTCAACTACAATGTTTTTGAGGGTTGTATCTTGAATATTTTGCGATTTTTTAATTTAATTTGATTCATACCATAAAATCATGACTAAAAGAAAATAAGGTTCAATTTAGAGAAAATTTATACAACTGGCAATGAAAATTGAGTCAACAACATTCCTCAAAGCCTTATGTAGTAAGGCTTTCAGAGGATAAACTGGCAATTTCGTTGCCAGTTACCTTTAAAAAACATCTGAAAATTGTCCCTAAATTGCCAGTCGTTGCCAGTTTGGAGGTTACTTTCGTCAAAATATTGAGATTTCAATGTGCATTTGTAATCATCTAATTTTAAACAAGGGAAAAATAAGGGAAAAACCCCTTGACAATAGGTAATGCCTATTGTCAAGGGGTTTAGAATTTGTTGTTATTTCAAGGTTTAGAAGAAACGTTTTAAAAGTCCTTCAAAAGCCTTTCCGTGCCGAGCCTCACAATGGGACTTACTCACAGAAACCCAGTAAAATCAAGGGTTTTGTGATTTTTTATATCATTTTGCCCACCGACTGCCCACCTTTTCTTTGTGCCCACCATTTGAAGAATAAGGACAAAAGAACAGTGGTTATTTTGTCTGTTTCTGTTTATCACAGTATATTTATATTCTGTGATTATGTGTTTTTATTATACCACATACTGCTTGATATTGCAATAGTTTTTATAATTCCCAACATTCCATAAAGGTGTCAATATCTTCATTTTTAAAATAGTTCTCTACTTCTGCACAAATGATTTCTTTATAAAATAAGTTAGTTCGAGTATGTTTACTGTGAGCATAATCAAATCTACCACTACCTAAAACAAAACAGTTTTGCTCATTGCTAATCAATTCTTGATATTCTTGCTCTGTAATTATTGTTCCATTTGTTTGTGTCAATTCTTCTTCTTTGTTTAATATGTTCCAAAAGCAATAATGGTAAAACTCTTCTTCACAATCAAAAGACTTTTTAACATACTCATATTTATCTACTGTGTTATATGCTTTCCAAATAAAATAATAATCTGCCAATTTTCAACACTCCTTATTTTCTTTTTTATCAAAAGATTTTTCTAAAATGTTTCTTTTTTCAATAGGTAAATAAATATACAATAATTCATAATAAGACTTTGTTGCATTAACATAATCTTTCAAGCAGTCAAGTTTTTCAACTTGATAATTCTCTATTGGTGTTTGTTGATATTTTTTTAGTGTTTTAATATACTGCTTACAACACTTCAACCTTTTATCTCCAATAGTTTTTAATTCACTTTTTGAAAAATTATCAGTATTTCCACTACTATTTATTGACAATAATTCATTTAATATTTCTCTTTCCTTTGGAGATGTTGTACTTGATTTTATTGCTCTCCAAAGTTCCATTTCTATAATTACTGCCTTATGTAATGGGTGTTGTATGGAATACATTTCTTTTTGATACTCTGTTTTTGTTTGGTCTGCATTGCTTATGTTTAATAATACAAAGGTGTCAAAGGTCTTTTGATTTGATTTAATTTTCCTATAAGCAGAATACCTATTAAGAAACTTAAATATTTTTGTGTCCTTCCACCACTCTTTTATTTTTGAAAAGTTTTCCACCACTTTACCTATAATTATTTCTAACAATTTAATCAAAAAATCTGGCATATTACCATTTCCTACTTACTTGATTTTCTTCTGTTGTGTTCTTTACAGAGCATTTGGCAGTTGTCAATTTCAGTTTTACCACCTTCACACCAAGGTGTAATATGGTCTGCTTCCATTTCTTCAATCTCCCAATGTGTTTTTTCTTTCTTCTCTGCTTTACAATGTGGGCATATACCTTTTTGTTTTTCATAGACTTTTCTTTTCATTGTGTCTGTGAAACTTCTTATGTTTAGGTGTTTTTCTTCTCCACTTAATAAGTATTCATATATGCCACTTCTTTTTGTTATGTCATCATCTTGCATTAACTCAACTATTCTTTTTTCAAGTTCTTGTGGGTCAAGTTTATCATTGCCATATTTGTTATAGAGTAGTCCCCACTCAATGCCTTGCATTTCTTTTCTGTAATTAGGGAATATAGTTTTAACCCAAGTCATAACACTATTAAAATACAACCATAATTCACTTGCATTTGTTGTGTTTTGGTGTTCTGCCATATAATCTTCCAAGTCAATATTATCTCTTGCAGAAACCCATTTTAAGACTGTTTCAAGGTAGTCTTGTCTTATAGGTGTTCCCCTCATATATTTACTTGCTATTTGATATGCTGGGCAGTTGTTTTTAGAAAAATATGCTTTTGCATTTGACAACCACTCCCCAGTGTAAATGGCATTTCTTAACTCTTGGTCTGTTAGTTTTTCTCCTGCAATATTTATGATTTTGAACCAGTCTAATTTTTCTTTATCATTGCCTTTACAAATATAAATCATTAGTTTATAGTTCAAAATCTGCTCTTTTTCAGTTTCAGTCAAGTTTCCAAATGCTCTGTGGTTTATGGAATATTCTCCACCCACATATTGACAAATGCTTATGGTTCTTTGTTGTCCATCAAGAAGTTCATAATAACCATTGTCATTTTCAACCCAATACATAACATTTAATGGGAAGTCTTTTTGTATTGTATCAATGACTGCATCTCTCTGTTTTCCAGAATAGACAAACTCTCTCTGGAAAGGTGGTCTTACATTTAATTTTCCACCAAATGCAACCACTCCATTTTCTGCACTGTCAAGATAACCATTATAGATTTCTCTAATTGTTTTTTCTTCTAATCTTATTTCCATAAACTCACCTTTTTTTCCTTATGAATATTCTTCCATACAGAGAATATACAAAATCAGTTCCATTAGTATAGTAATTTCCTTTTTCTGGTTTTCCCTTCATTACTGGGTTTCCATTTGTTTTTTTGCCAGAACTACCAGTAAAACTGCCATCTTGTCTTACTTCCTTGTAATCATCATAAAACTTGTTGCTTTCTAACCCCATACCAACTTTTTGAGATAACCCCAAGATTTCAAATTGGTTAGGGTTGTATTTATCAAGAAATGTTATAGGAACTCCAATAACACCATCATAATCACAAGGAATATCACTAACTTTATCAACATTTATGGCATCATAATTATCATATTTGGGGTATTCTTCTGGGGTATATGGTTTGAAAAGCAATAAATCTTCGTGTCTTTTAGTTGTGTCAAGATTTGTGAACCAACAACCCATAATATGCTTAACTCTTAAACCATTTACAACCTTTTCACACTCATAGTCTTTTGGAACTATAAACCACATATCTGCATTTATATTTCTATAACCCAACCACATTTTCTCTTCTTGTATTAAAGAAAATATTTCTTTATAAGTGATAGCATTTTTATTTCCTATAATAATAAACTTCTTGTCATATTCAATTAGTTGAGCAACATATTCTCTAAACAAAGAAAATGGTGGGTTTGTTATAACTATGTCTGCCTGTTTTAAAAGTTCTATACACTCTTCACTTCTAAAATCTCCATCTCCATTAAGAAGTGTAAGAGTGTTTTTTTTACTTCTTAAAAGAAACTCAACATCTGCTAAATCTACTGCTCCATCTTCATTGTAGTCTAGAACTTCTGTAATCTCTATTTTATGTGGTTTTCTGTTATCTTCTTCTGTTTCTTCTGGCATATCTAAAATATCAAACAAAGAAAGTTGTGTGTTTGCCACTGGGGAAGTAGCATAACAAGTAGCAATTAACTTTTTAAGTCCAAAAGTATTAAAGTTCATTGCAAAGTATTTAAAGAAATTACTTTCATAGGGGTCATCACAATTACAGAAAATAACCTTGCCTTTAAAGTCATTTCTATAATGTTTTAGTTCAAGTTCTATATCTTCAAGTTGAGTATAAAACTCATCTTTTTTCTCTTTTTTTGCATTATGTAAATCTTTTGTCCCTGCCATTTTTATCTTCTCCTATATACAAGTATAGTTAGTATTTATTATACCATATATCTGTTGAAAAATCAATAATTTCACAGAATTAACACAAAAAAGGTAAAAAAAAACCACCACTCAACCATAATTTTTGTTGGTTGGTGGTGGTGGGGTTATGCAGTTCTCACAAGTCCCCCATATTTTGGAGTAAAACCTATACTTCCAAATTCACTGTATTCTGGGCAAGTAAGATTATGAACATAAGAGAAGGCAATACCTTCTTTTAAATCTTCTCTGTCAGTCTGCCACTCTTCTTTGTATTGTCCCACATAGAGTATAGCAAGTAGTTCTCCAAACTCTGTTGTGGTATGCAGTGTATGATAAACAACTGCATTATGTTTTTTCTCAAAGTCCCTTACTACTGCCAATTCTCTTTCATTAAGATAATACAATATACCCAGTCTTTCAGTCTTGTATAGTTCTCCTTTCTGGAAGTCTGCAATCACTTCCTGGCATAACCCAGATAGTTTCAATCTGTGTAAGCACTCTTTCAACTGTTCTTCTTTTGTTGGTGTCATTTGTAAGCACTCCCTTTATAATAGTATTTTTGTAGTAATTCTTTATTTATAGAGAACTTTATAAACCCCTTTTTTGTTTCAAAGTATCTTTTAAACAAACCTTCAAAACCTTTTCCGGTGTAAAAGAACCCACCAACTGCATTGTTGGTGGGTTCTTCTTAAAAATCACATAAATCAAAAATCAATCTGTCTGCTACATAAAGAAAAGTTTTTACAACAGTTTCCTGGTCTTTATATTTGGGTTCTCCCATTTTTTCCAAGTAGTCTTCATATTCTTTTTTTGAAAGTCCCATAAGAAAATGTCTAACTTCTTTTTCATAAACTCTTTTACACTCTGCATAAGTTTCTTTCATTAATTTGTTGATATCATTTATATCTTCATAATACACAAGTTCTGCATTAGGGTAATCTTTTCTTATTCTTTCAAAAAGACTTAATATATCTTCTGCTACTCTCATAACACTACAAAAGTTTTCACTTGCTATGCTTACTGCAACAACATTTTTTTGGGTTTCTTCTCTCCAAAAAATACACTCTACCCTTAATCTTTTTTCTAAGTTTTGTGAAAACTCCCTTATATCTAACTCTGTTTTTTTATCAAGTAATATCATTATTCTTTCTCCTTTTTATTCAAAATAATTATCTAAACAAGACCTGAAATAATATGAAAGTTCTTTGCCTTTTAAATTATTTACTGCATATGTGTCAGTTTTTGCATACAATTCTCCATAAATATTAGCAAGGGTTTCATTTTTTTTGCAATACTCAAAGTATTTTGCTTTTAAGACTAACACCAACTCTGTTATTTCTTCATACCCTTTTTTGATTGCTTTTTCAAAGGTATCTTCATACATTTCCTTAACTACTTCTATACCAAAGCTTTCACTAACAGTAAAATCTAAAAATACTCTAAATCTAGGAACACAAGTCATTTTCTGTTCTTTTGTATTCCAATCTCTAATTACGAACATATTATCTGTTGTGGGAGATTTACTCCCACACTCCTTTCTCTTCAATTTTATCTTTAATTTTCCAAATTAAATCTTCTATCAATACTCCAAGCATTTTATAATCAAGCACTTCAAAATAAGGGGCAGATAAAGTACTAACAAACCAATAATCATAAAATTCTCCATTGTAAGTGTCAAAGTCTGCTAAACTTTTTATTAAATACATATTAAGTTCATTATCATTTAAACTTTCTTGCAACTGACTTTTAGCAAACTCTTCAACAAGGTCTCTGTCATATATTCTATTACATAATTCAATCTCAAAATAATCTTCAAGTTCAGTCATTTTGGAAACTATATTATCTAATATTTCTTCAGGAACATATTTTGTGTCTTTTTCAATATTCAAATACTGTTCAATAATATCATTTAAGTCTTCACAATATTCTTCATTGTCATTGCAATATTCTATTATTGCCTTTTGCTCTTTTTTATTTAGTTCTTTTATCATTTAATTGTTGTGGGAGATTTACTCTCACTCTCCTTTCTTAAAACTGAATTAGTATTGATATGTAATTAGGTGTTATAACACTGTTTTTCACATTTAGTGTCATATTATAATTCTGTATTTGTTTATTGCCATTGAAGGTATTAACTACAAAGCAAGGTCTCATTTCATTACAAGATAATATTTCTGCTATCACACTTAAATGTTCTCTTGTATAGTCAGGGGTTATAGGCATATTTACCATAACTAATTTATCATACCCCAAAGGTTCAAAAGAAACATTATCAAAGAACCACCTTGTCAATAGCATTTCACACCTTGCTCCATTTTGGCACATATAACCAAACTGAACCTTTTTCCTATAAGAATTATCAAGCAACTCTTTTGGAATACCTTTTAGTATTTCAATGTTTGCATTTCTCAATTCTTTGTAAGCATTTTTGTTCTTCTTTTTACTTTTTTTCTTCATAATTTTCTGTTGTAGCAGATTGCAATGGGAACACCACCATTGACTGCTACTTCTCCTTCTTTTAATATTTTTTGTTTTTGTGTTCTATATATAATAAAGAAAACACTGTTTAAGTATCTTCATTATCTCCACTAGAGAAGGTAAAGGGTGGTATTTCCACCCTTTACTCTGCCACTGTTTCTGGCATAAGATTTCTAGCACCCATAATGGTGTCAATCAATGCTCCTGCACTTCTTCTTTGTTCTTCATTACAATGTGAATAGACTTCAAGCAAGGTTCTTAAATTAGAGTGTCCCAGACAATCTCTAATGACTGTAATATCAACACCATTTTGTTGCAAGGAACTTGCATAGTAGTGTCTTAACAAATGGAAATTAAAATTTAACCCCATTTCCTTTGCAATTCTGGAAATAACCTTGTTGCTATCTGGAGAAAGCATTGCTCCATTTTCTTTGACACAAACAAAATCTTCAATTTCACAAATCTCCACAATTTCTGGGTGGTTTTTGTCCATTGCAGAATTGATTATGTTGCTCTTATAGAACTTCCCCAGTCTTTTTTTGTTTTCTTCTTGCATTCTCTTCACAAACTGCATATACTGGGAAAACTCTTCTCCAAAATAAATGGTTCTTTCACTTTTTGTGGTTTTTACTGGAACTAAATGCCAGACTTTGCCACCTTCTTTAAGTTCCCTTTTTTGAAGTTGTCTTTTAACTTCAAAAGTGTTGTTTTCAAAGTCAAAATCACTCCACCTTAACCCATATACTTCACTTGCCCTTAAACCACTATTTTTCCCTATGGTAAAAGCAACTTGCACATTTGTTGACATTAACCTTTTTTCAAGAGTATTAAACTCTTCTGGGGTTAGCAACACCTTTTCTGGTCTTGAATAAGGTCTTGGTCTTTCAACCAATGCCATTATATCTTCATTTATGTACTTATGCTTTCTTGCAAAATCAAAGAGAACCAAGAAGAAGTTATACATACTCAAAGGGTAATCAGTTTTATACTGCTCTGCTTTCTCATTTAAGAAGTGGGTAATGTCAAGGGGTTGTATTCTTCCCACATACATTTCTCCAAGACCACTTTTAATGTGGTTGTTGTATATGGAGTTGTACCTTAACACTGTGTTATAACTTTTCTGCTTTGTTGCACTTTCTTTCAAGTAAAGACTATACATTTCATTTAAAGTTATCTTTTTCTCAACAAAGTTTGTGAGTTTTATTCTGCCAATCTCTTCAATTCTTGCTTGACTTGCTTCATAAGAACTCTTAAAACCTGCTTTTTCTTTGTTGATTTTTGTTCCATTGGGCAGTGTCATTTTTATTCTGTATCTCCAACTGCCACCCTTAAATCTTGTTCCTTCATAAATCTTTTCTGCCATATTAAGCACTTCCTTTCTTAATTCAAACTTGTTATATTATTAAGGTTGGTTAAATCACAACCAGAATAATTGTGAATAAAGTTATCAACTTCAAATGCCGGAACTTTGTATGTACCAAACTTTATAGCATTAAGAACACCACTGTGTATTAAAGCATATATTGAACCTTTATTTACCCTTAGCACTTCTGCAACTTCCTTTACAGTTAAAAGACTTCTTTGATTGTTCATTAAATCACTCCTTGTTAAAATTATTGTTTTACAACACTGTGTAAAAATATTTTGTATTCCCAACACAAATGTTGTATTATGTGAAGATTATAACATAGATTTTTTTAAAAGTCAATACTTTTTTGTAAATATTTTTAGAAAATACAACATTTATTTTTTATTTTCATAAAATAATGCTTGTTTATTGACAAAATAAAACATTTATGCTAATATATATAATGTAATAACTTGAAAGGAGAAAATCTAATGGGAGAAACAAGAACCAGAAGTCAAGGTGTTAAGTATGCTCTTACACCAGAATTAAGAGACCACATACAGAAAACAAGGGTAAGTCTTGACCTTTCAACAGAAGAATTATCAAAAATGCTTGGTATGAATAAAGAAACATATAATAATATAGAAAGAAAAAAATCAAGCACCACCACAATCACAACAGAGATATTAGATAAACTTTTTGATGTTTTTCAAAAATTGTCTGCAAATGAACAGTGGGCAAAAAAAGAGCAGTATGTAATAGGAAATCTGGAAAAGTTTTTATATAACCCAGATACAAACTATGACACACTGCAAGAGCAAGACTGGTTAAAGGCATATTATTTGAAGTATCAAACTGTATATTTAGATGAGAATACCATAAATCAACTTTTTAACTGTTATCCAGAAGAATTGATAGAATTGATTAAAGACCTGGGCAAAAATAGGCATATAAAATTAAAGACTGATATTACAGAAGAAAATGAAGTGTATATCAATCTTAAAAACAAGGACAAATACCCAGACTATGCAGATTACCCATTTTGGTGTATAAAATATGGTAGTTTTACAGAAGAAGAAGTGGAAAAAACATTAGACAGTCTTTATAGTGGAGAAGTTAAATACTCTTTGCTTTTTGCTCTTTTAATCAACAAGGAATTAAAGAGCAGAAGGAAGAAAGACTATAATGATATTTTTGCTACTGTGTATTACAAATTAAAAATGTGTGGTTGTGTAAATATCTTTGACAGACTTGAAACTATAATCAGTTCAAAAAGACCAACCCCACAAAAAGCAGAACCTACACAGACAGAAAACACAGATAATCTGTTTGTTGAAATGATAAAAGGTTTAGATTTGGAAGAGTACCCAAGTAATGCCAAGCACTTGTTGGAGCATTGCATAAAAGGTGGAGATAATTTCCTTAATGCCTTTGATATAGACTTGACACCTTTATACACTGCAAATGCTTTTGACATAGGTGTATTTAAAATTAGACTGGCAGAAATTATAGATAATATGTTTAATAAAAAATAACAAAAAGGAGCAGACAAAAATCTGCTCCTTTGCTTATGTAAAAAAGGGTATTTCATTTCTTCCTATAATAATATAAATGGTTTCATTTATATACACTCCCAACAGACCTTTCTTAAAAAGAAAAAACAAGGGCAGAACCCTTGTACTCGCAACAATAAAGTTTTAACTTGCAGATAGACTATATAATATTAAAACTTTTACTTATACACAACTTTTGGAAAAATCACTCTTACACTCTTTGTCTTTCCCACAAAAGACATTTTCTCTTGATAAGGAAACAAGGGAAAAATAATTTTTCTTTCCACCTTAAAGGTGTTCATATAAATTATTTTTGGGACTTTTTAAAAGTTCTTTGTGGCAACTGCCATACTAAACTTATAAAAAGTCAAAGAGTGATTTTCAAAAGACAGAGAAAATCTGCCCTATTGGAGCAGATTTTTTTTGCACATATTTGGTATAATAAAAACCGGTATTTTATTATACCATAAAATGTTGCAAAATTGGTTAGGTTGATTTAAACCTAAACAATTTTGTACTGCACCAGAAAAAAGAAATAAAAAGGAATAAAATGTATTTCATAGGAAAAAAATTATAAAAAATGTGTAAAATCATTTTTACTGTAAAAATCACTGAAAATGTTGCCATTTTCAGTGAATACATATAAAAAAGGGGGTAATTTGAAAATGGGCAAAAATAAGTCTTTGGGTTATCAAATACACACTGCACTTGCAGAAATAAATATGCAAAATCAAGAAAAAAGAACAGAGATTTACAACAGAGAAAATGGCACTCATTTTTCAAGTGTTGGCAAAAGGGAGTTTAAGAAAAATGGGACAAGCATTAACTATGTATTTTCTCAAAGAACTGCACAATGCTTGGCAGAGAAAAGCAAAAACTTTGTTAAGTTCTTGAAAGAGAACTACAACATAAAAATGGTTAAAGAAATCACACCAAAAATGTGTCTGGAATATTTGAACACAAAACAAGGTTGCAGTAAAAAAACTGTTGCTTCATACAAAAATATGTTGGAAAAAGTTTCTATTGCTTGTTCCAAAAAGTTTGGTTGTGAGCAGTTTTATACACAAGAAGTTAGGACACACAAGGTAGAAGATACATATAAAACCAATTCAGGCAGAATATACACCAACACAGAAATTATGCAAATATGTGATTATAAAGGTAGCAGACAAGCAGAAATAAAGACAATGGCATTTTTAGGTTGTAGACAATTTGAACTCCTTAACCTAAAAGCAGGGGATATAAACCTTGACAGTCATACTTATACTACTACCACCAAAGATGGAAAAATTGACACATATTCAACAGTACATATCATAGGAAAAGGTGGCAAGGATAGTTATAGAATTATACTCCCACAATACAGAGACTTTTTTGCAGAACTTATAAAAGGCAAGAACCCAACTGACAAACTTTTTGATTTACCAAAGGACACAAAATTAGCAAGACTGACTATGAGTAATGAAATAAGGAAAATCACAAAAGAGTTGGGGTTGACAGTCAGTGGAAAAAATCACGAGTTTAGGAAATATCACTGCCAGATTGCATTACAATATTATCTTGATAAAGGTTGGAGCAGAGAGAAGGCAGAAAGTTTTGTAATTCAAATGCATTTATCACACTCTGGGGAAAGAAAGGACTTAAAACAGATTTATTTATATAGTTA
The DNA here is from genome assembly GCA_045606185.1 of Ructibacterium sp. Taxonomy (GTDB): domain Bacteria; phylum Bacillota; class Clostridia; order Monoglobales; family Monoglobaceae; genus Ructibacterium. Next base: position 30,871 of record JAZURN010000022.1, on the reverse strand, counting down.
AATACAGATAGCAGTTAATGTTTTAAGATTTCAAGTTCTGTTAATAATATCTGCCAGACAGTATAATTAAAATAAAGGTAGGTGTTAATGTTTTGAATTATGAGTTAATGGGTAAGCAAATACGAAAGCAAAGGAAATTGAAGAAATACACTCTTGAACAACTGGCAGAAAAACTGGACTGTTCCACCACCTTTATTGGTCAAATTGAAAGAGCAAAAGGAATACCTTCACTTGAAACAATAGTCAAGATTGCAAATGTCTTGGAGGTTTCAATAGACAGTTTGGTGTTTGGAGATTTGAACAGTAAATCTGGTAGTACACATTTTGCAAATAAGGTTATTGAACTAACTGAAACCTTTACACCAAAGGAAAAAGATTTGCTACTTAAAAACATAGAGATATTTAAGGACTTTAAGAACAATGCTCAATGATAGCATTGTTTTTTTGTTGCACTTTGACAAAATAAAGATTTTGGTTAATATTTATTGACTATTATCTGTATTTGTGATATAATGATTTATATTATTAAGGAAAGTCAGGTGATACTATGAACCAAGTGCCTTTTACAGAACGATTAACTATGACAAGATTTTATCTTGATTTGTCTGTACGAGTTTTGCTTATTTTTATCTTTTATGTTCTTTTTTCAAATATTTTTAGACGAGCAAGAGAAAAATCTATGTATAGAATTATGATTGCAAATCCCAATGACAATACTGTTCTTAATTACATAAAATCTTTTAAAAAAATCAATGGTTTTACTGCTATGATTTTCAATTTATTTTTCAGTTCACAAAATGTGCAAGACAAAATGAGACAGACACAAGGATATGACATTATTAAAGATTGTTCTTCTGTTTCTAATTCAGTTAAAGAGCAGTTAAAGAATATTTTTGTTTCTAATGGTGTTCCAATTAAGTTATAATACAAAAAGCAACCTATAAAATGGTTGCTTTTTTACTACCAGAAGTGAGAGTATAATTATGAATAAACATATTTTAAGATGTTGTTTCTGTGGGCATAGTGATATTACTTACCCAGAAGAAACAAGAGAAAAAATAAAAGCAATAGCAGAAGATTTGATTTTAAGTCATAATGTCAAGGAGTTCTGGGTTGGTCATTATGGCAGATTTGATGGTTGTTGTTCTTCTGTTATAAGAGAGTTGCAGAAAACTTATAAAGATATAAAATTAGAGTTGGTTATACCCTATATAACCAAAGGCATAAATGAATATAGGGAACTATACTATAAAGATTATGATAATATTCTTATGGCAGATATACCCTTAAACACTCCCCAGAAGTTCCAAATTATAAAAGGAAATGAATATGTTGTAGATAACTGTAATTTTCTTATCTGCTACATAGAAAGACATTATGGTGGAGCATACAGAACCTTTACCTATGCCAGAAGAAAAAAGAAAGTGATTTTTAATATTTCTCTAAGACCAATAGAAAATTAAAAGCAAACTATCAACTGTTTTAGTTGGTAGTTTTTTTATTTCAAAATATCTTTTCAAAAGACCTTTGAACCCTTTACCAAAATATAAATATTTTTATAATTTGACAGTAATATAAAATAGTGTTAAAACAAATATAAAGAGATTTATATTCATATAAACTCTAAATTATATTATATACAAGGAGGTGGAAAATGGGAGCATTTTTCATAAATAGCAGTGAGATTTTAACATTATCACTGCTTAACAACAAACAATTTCATTTCAACCAAGAAGAAATGGCAACTGCCATAGGTTGCACTCAACCAAACATTTCTTATGTTGTTTCTTCTCTTTTACAAAAAGGTGTAGTGGAAAACTTTAAGGGTTTCATTTCAGTAAATCAATACAGACTTGTTGAATACATAACAGAGTATGCAAGTAGTATGTATGATAATGCAGATATTTATTTTTCCAATGGTATTTTAAAAATTAGAAATTGGTTTCCAGAAGTTTTTGCTTTTTTTCAAACTTATTTTAGGGTTCTCAACATTGAGTATGTAATAACAGAGTGTAGAGATTTAAAAGAGATTTGTTTTGTTTTCAAAAATGATTTAGTTGACATAGCAGATATAGAATAAATACTAATAAGAGTAAGAATAACAAAAATAAAAAAATGCTCACAAATTAAGCATTAGTGGGCATTTCAAAGATTTTTAAATATAAACTGTATTTTATGTTGATATAAAGTTCAGTTTATATTTTATCTCTTGTTAGGGGGTGTATAGTGAAACAAAACAATGAACACATAGAAATCTGGGCAGAACTTGAAAGCATAGCAAGTAAAGGTTATACCAATTATGTTTTACCAGATAAGAACAAAAGAGACAAAAGAAAGTTTATGAAAATACATATTACTGAATTAGACTTTATTGCAAACAAATCTGGAATAGACAGAAAATATATTAACTTCTTTATTCTCCTGGTTAATATCAATGTAAAGCATATTGAACCAGATACAAACCTTATAAAATTATCTGTGAAAGAGATTGCAGACAAAATGGGTTATTCTGTTGTACACACATACAATACATTAAATATTCTTGAAAAAATAAACTTGATTGGTTTTTACAAAGTTGGAAGAAATAAGTATGTTGTTATCAACCCCAAATACTTTGCAAAGTTTTACAACATAAGATTTATGTATGCAGTTGAATATTGCTTTGAAGAAAGAAGGAGAATAAATATTCAAGAAGTGATTGGGAAAATATCTATATTAAAAGAATTAAAAACAGATAGAGAAAACAACAAAGTTAAAGGAGAAGTTAAAGGGTTTATAAACAGTAATATTTGATAATTTTTTGGTGGGCAAATAGCATTTTTGGTGGTGGGCAGAGCAGTTTTTTGGTGGGTTTTGCCCACCAACTGCCCACTTTTTCAAAAAAACACATAAAAAAACACACTGGAATTCTCAAGAACAGTAAACAATTTTAGTTTCGTGAACTAATCAGTAAAAATTAAAGAAAAATGGCATAACAAAAGGGTTTGGAACACTCCAAACCCTTTATTTTTCTTACTTGAACCAATGTGCTAAAAGACCAGCCATCGCACGACCATGTCGAGCTTCGTCCCTTGCCATTTCGTGGACAGTGTCGTGGATGGCATCCAAGCCGTTCTTCTTGGCACAGGTTGCCAGGTCAAACTTACCCTGGGTTGCACCATATTCGCAGTCCACTCTCCAGGCAAGGTTATCCTTGGTGGTGGCTTTCATGTTGGGTTCTAAGTCCTCGCCCAGAAGCTCTGCAAATTTCGCAGCGTGCTCTGCTTCCTCATAAGCAGCCTTTTCCCAGTACAGACCTACCTCGGGATATCCCTCTCTGTGAGCAATTCTTGCCATGCAGAGATACATACCAACCTCGGCACATTCGCCGTTGAAGTTTGCCATCAACTGCTCAAAAATGAACTTCTTATCTTCTTCGGAAATGTCGGGGTTATTCTTGACGGTCTTGCCGTAAACGCCGTATTCATGCTCGGCTGCCAGAGCAGCACCTGCTACCATTTCGTTAAACTTGCTCGCCGGAACCTTACATACCGGACAAGCCTCGGGAGGAACATCTCCCTCATGAACATAACCACATACAGAACATACCCATTTTTTCATTTTCATTACCTCCAAAAATTTAATATAGAAATTTGATTATTTTTCTTTTGTGGCAAGGCATCCCTTGCAGACGCCTCGATAAATTAAGCTGTGCTGCTCAATCATACCGCAACCGGTTTCGGCAGCCTGTTTGTCAATTCCTTTGTCATAGGGGAGGGGGAAGTCGTAAAGATATCTGCACTCCCGACAGTAAAAGTGGTCGTGGGGTTCGGTGTTGTAATCAAAGTGGTCAATTCCGTCCCCGATTTCCATTCTTTGAATGGTTCCTGCCTCTGCCAGTTGGGAAAGATTCCGGTACACGGTTCCCAAACTGATGTTGGGAATCGTTCGGCTAACCTCCTGATAGACCCAGTCGGCAGTAGGATGGGAAGTAGTCCCCTTTAGAACCTGCAAAATGGCGGTCCTTTGTTTACTGTTTCTGGTTACTTTGGGTTCTGCCATTTTTGCACCTCCGATTCAATAATAGGAACTATTACTGATTAGAGTATAACGGATACAATTCGATTTGTCAACCCCTTTTTGAAAATTTTTTAAAATATTTTTTAAAACCTATTGACTATTTCAAAAATAGTGGTATAATAAAATCAAAGGTCAAAGAAAGTCAAAGTCAAAATTTGACGAAATAAGAAAGGTGGTGCTGAGGTGCAGCTGAGTAATATTATTGAAGAATGGATTAAGGAAATGATACAGATGCAGGACGGTGCCGTGGAATTAAAGAGGAATGAGCTTGCCAGTCAGTTTCACTGTGTTCCCTCCCAAATCAACTATGTAATTTCCACCCGGTTTTCTCCCGAGCGTGGATATATTGTAGAAAGCCGACGAGGCGGAGGAGGATATATTAAGATACAGAGGGTTCTACCCAAGGAGGGCGGTGCCTTGATGCATGTGGTCAACATGATTGGGGAACGTCTGGGGGAACGGGATGCACAGGTTTTGGTGCAAAACTGTTATGATTATGATTTAATTACCCAAAATGAGGCAAAGATGATGTTAGCGGCCTTGGGCGACCGGACTATCCCGATTCAGCAACCGGAACGGGATATTCTGCGGGCGAGGATTTTGAAAAATATGTTGCTGACCTTAAGTTAAGGAGGAGAGGAAAATGAAATGTCAAAAATGTCAGGTGCGGGAAGCCACCAATCATATTACTGAGGTTATCAACGGGCAGAAGATGGAGCTTCATCTTTGCTCCGAGTGTGCAGCCAAGTCGGAGGAGTTCCAGAACATGAAGTCGGGATTCGATTTTGGCATTGGAGATTTTTTAGGAGGCATTTTTGGGGGAAAGCAAAAATCCCTTTCCGGGGATGCCGGGCAGAAAAACAGTGGCACTTGTCCTGTCTGCGGGATGCCTTTTGAGAGCTTTTTACGAAAGGGAAGATTGGGTTGCGGAGAGTGCTACTCGATATTCCGGAATCGGTTGGAACGCCCCTTGCGGCAGATTCACGGAACCTGCGAGCATGTAGGAAAGGTTCCCAGGCGGATGGGCGATGCTTTGCTTCGGGGACGGCAGCTTTCCAAGTTAGAAGCAGATTTGAATGCTGCAATTCTCAAACAGGAGTTTGAAAAAGCGGCAGAGCTACGGGATAAAATCAAGGAATTGAAAGATAAGGAAAAGGGGGAGGCGTAGGCTATGTGGTATGCAGAGTGCGGAAAAGACGGCGATGTGGTATTGTCCTCCCGGGTTCGGCTGGCACGGAATCTAAAAGGGATTCCCTTTCCGGCAAGAGCCAATGAAGAGGCACAAAACCTGGTACTTTCCCGATGTAAGGAAGCGATTCTGGAACGGGAAACCAATTGGGAAAGACAGGTCAAATTCATTGACCTTTCGGTAATGGAACCTTATGAAAAACAGGCCATTGCAGAGCGGCATTTAATCAGCCCTCAAATGATGGATAACAATGTAAAGCGCGGGATTCTCTTAAGTGACGATAATCAATTAAGCATTTTATTGAATGAAGAAGACCACATCCGGATTCAGGTTATGGCGGCAGGTTTTGATTTGGACCGTTGCTTTGAGGAAGCCAATCAGGTGGACGATTTGATGGAAGAGACAGTAGAATATGCCTTTGACAGTCAAATTGGCTATTTGACCTGTTGTCCTACCAATGCGGGGACGGGAATGCGGGCATCGGTCATGGTGCATTTGCCGGCATTGACATTGAGTGGTACGGTAAATCAGGTTATCGAATCTTTGGCACAGTTGGGTATGACGGTGCGTGGCATCTTTGGGGAAGGCTCTAAAGCAATTGGAAATCTTTATCAGATTTCCAACCAGTTGACCCTTGGAGCGTCGGAAGAGGACATTCTGGAGAAATTCAAGCAGATTGTGGGAGAGGTCATCGAAAAGGAACGAGAAATGCGGAAACGGCTTTGGCAGACACAAAAGTATAAGCTGGAAGACCGATTGATGCGTTCTTTGGGAATCCTTAAATATGCAGTAGTTTTAAACAGTGATGAGGCAATGAAACGGTTATCTGATGTGCGGTTTGGAATTGAGCTGGGTCTTATTGGAGATATTACATTGGAAACCGTCAATGGAATTATTTATGAAGTATTGCCTGCCAATATCATGCAGAAGTATAATCTAAGCGACCCGACAGAACGGGATTTGAAGCGGGCAGAAATTGTACGGGAAAGGATGGATGAAAGATGTTCCAAGACAGATTGACAGAGTGTGCAAAAGTTGCTATTTCTCAAGCGGCAGAGGCGGCGCTAGAGCTGGGACATAATTATGTTGGCACAGAACACTTGTTGGTGGGTTTGCTACGGGAAACCGAGGGTGTCGGCGGAAAGATTTTAGAGGCGAACGGTTTGACGGAAGAGGCGGTCTTGGAGAAGATTGCTGCCATGGTTGGCACGTCTGCTCCCGCCCAAGAGGGAGAGCCGGAGGCAACGCCTAGAACGAAACGGGTCTTTGAGCGGAGCTATGTGGAAGCACAGCGGTTAGGGCATAGTTATATTGGTACCGAGCATATCCTGATTGCCATTTTGCGGGAGGGAGAAAGCTTTGGTGTTCGGATACTTTTGGAATTGAATGTAAATCCCCAGAATCTCTATCAGGATATTTTAAGACTCTTAAACGAGGGAGAAGGGGAGGCAGGAGAGGAACCCACTTCGGCTGCTGCCGGGAAGATGGGAAGAACCCGGAAAGGCGGCGGTGCTCCGACCTTAATGAAGTTTGGAAGAGATTTGACCCAGATGGTACGGGAGAATAAGTTAGACCCTGTTATTGGCAGAGATGATGCCATTGAACGGGTGGTACAGATTTTAAGCCGGAGAACAAAGAATAATCCCTGTTTAATCGGGGAACCTGGCGTTGGTAAAACTGCGGTAGCAGAGGGGCTGGCTGAGAAAATCGTCAGCGGTCAGGTGCCGGAAATCCTAAGGAATAAGCAGGTTGTGGCATTGGATATGTCCTCGATGGTTGCCGGTGCAAAATATCGGGGCGAGTTCGAAGAGCGTTTGAAAAAAGCCATGGAGGAAATCAAAAAGGACGGAAATATCATTCTCTTTATTGATGAGCTCCATACCATTGTAGGTGCCGGAGCGGCAGAGGGGGCTATTGATGCGGCGAATATCCTAAAACCGGCTTTGGCACGAGGAGAACTTCAGGTTATTGGGGCAACTACCCTGACAGAATACCGGAAGTATATCGAAAAGGATGCGGCTTTGGAGCGTCGTTTCCAACCCATTACCCTGAACGAACCCACTGTGGAGGAAAGCATCCAAATTCTAAAGGGAATCCGGGATAAGTATGAGGCGCATCATCGGGTTAAGATTACCGACAAGGCAATCGAGGCTGCGGTTAATCTTTCGGTTCGGTACATTTCCGACCGCTTTCTACCGGACAAAGCCATTGACTTGGTGGATGAGGCAGCGTCACGGCTCCGGATGAAGACCCTGACAGCTCCCGCAGATGTAAAGGATATTGAGACACAAATTGCGGCAGTCAAGAAAGAAAAGGAAGCAGCCATTACCATTCAGGAATATGAACGTGCGGCATCCTTGCGGGATAAGGAAAAGGAGCTTCAGGCACAACTGGAAAGCGAAAAGAAAAATTGGGAGAATCGGACGTCTTCTGAAAACTCAGTAGTAACTGAAGAAGAGATTGCAGAGATTATTTCTATGTGGACGGGAATTCCCCTTAAAAATTTAGAGGAAACCGAAAGCCAGCGGCTTCTTAAGCTGGAGGAGGTTCTTCATCAGCGGGTGGTGGGCCAGGAAGAAGCGGTTACCGCTGTTGCCAAGGCGATTCGCCGTGGCAGAGTGGGGCTGAAAGACCCCAAACGCCCCACCGGTTCCTTCATCTTTTTAGGTCCTACCGGCGTTGGTAAAACCGAGCTTTCCAAGGCGCTCGCTGAGGCAATGTTCGGGGAAGAAGATGCTATGATTCGGGTGGATATGTCCGAGTATATGGAAAAACATGCAGTATCCCGTCTGGTTGGCTCTCCTCCCGGATATGTGGGATACGACGAGGGTGGTCAACTGACAGAACGGGTCCGCAGAAAGCCATATTCGGTCATCCTCTTTGACGAGATTGAAAAGGCACATCCTGATGTGTCCAACATTCTTCTCCAGATTCTGGACGACGGTGTTTTGACTGATGCCCAGGGGCGGCGGGTTGATTTCAGGAACACAGTTATCATCATGACCTCCAACCTAGGGGCAAGACAGATTACCGAACGAAAAAGCCTTGGCTTTGCCGCCGGAGATGAGAGCGGGGAGCGGGACTATAAGGAAATCAAGGCAGATGTGATGAGTGAGGTCAAGCAAGCATTCCGTCCCGAGTTCTTGAATCGTATTGATGAGATTATCGTTTTCCATCAGCTCTCTCATGAAAACATCAAGGAGATTGCAGGGAAACTCCTCTCTCAGATGCAGAAACGCCTATTGGAAAACAAGATTTCGGCGGAGATTGACGAGGAAGCAATTGATAAAATTGCCAAGGAGGGATTTGACCCGATTTATGGGGCAAGACCCTTGAAGAGAGCCATTCAAAGCGAAGTGGAAGACCGGATTGCTGAGGCTATGCTATCGGGAGAGGTCAAGGCGGAAGATACTATTTTGATTACTGTCAAAGACGACAAATTTGTCTGTTTGCCGAAAGGGAAAATTGAGAAAGAATAACACACCAAATCCGTAGAGGAAACCCTCTGCGGATTTTCGTTTTTAAGGGTAAATTTTCCTCGAAAACCAACGTATTTCCAATGATTTTGGCGAAACACGAAAAAGTTGTTACGGTTCTTTTACAATTCAAATACAAATCGGTGTAGATTCTTTACAGGGAGGGAAATTATGATATATAATATAAAGTGTTTTTTCAGGCGCAACTTTTCTGGGGCTTCCCAAGTATTCAAGTAAGGAGGTAGTCTGATGGCAGGCTCTGCAGATTTTGAAGATAAAATAGCCAAACGACGTACCCAGCGCAGAAAAAAACAGAAGATAGGCTGGATTTTAAAAGGAGTTGCAGGGGTGTTTCTGCTCTACCTGATTTTTCTTGTTGTGTTCAGCTTTCGCAATGGTGTTACAACCATGATTGCCATGAACGGAACGGTTCAGGAAGAACTCCTGACTGACGGCTATGTTTTTCGGAATCAATCGGTTATTAACGCACCGGTTTCCGGGTATTTGGAGTGCCTGGTCAGTGACGGGGAGCGGGTTAAGGAAGGACAGAAAATCGGTGCCATTCACACCGGAGAATATGATCCCGACCGCACCAAAATGATTCGGGAGTTGAGCGAGCGGATTGCCCGGCTGGAAAGTGGTTCTGAAGCCGGAACCTATACAGGTGGCAGCGTGATGGCTGAACAAAAAATCGGCATTGCGGCTCGGGATTTGTCTGATTTGCGGAACGAGCATGACATTCGCAACCTGACCGAGGAAAAAGAAAACCTGGATTTATTGATTGAGCAAAAGAGTGCTATGGAGCAAGGCAGTGCAGTTGACCATACCGCACTTTTGACGGAACTAAAGAACCAACTCTATGAACTGGAAAGCAGTGCAGAGGGAACGACCGTAGACCTTTACGCAGGGATGTCTGGTGTTTTCTGTTCCAGAATCGACGGATTGGAAGAAACATTGACATTTCAAGCGGTAGAGAACATTACCGTCGACCAACTGGAACAGCTAGACCAAAAGCCTTTGGAACGGAAGGAATCGGTTCTGGCAGGAGAGCCTGTTTGTAAGGTTGTGGATAATTACGGATGGTATTTTGCTACCAATATTCCCAAAGAGGAAGCGGAAAATTTGCAGGTAGGAAGTAGTATCCGGATGCGTTTTTTCGACCTGTCCGACACTACGGTATATGGAACGGTTCAAGCGCTCAGCCAGCCGAAAAATGGTAAGGTCGCCGTTACAGTTTATACCAACCGATACGTGGAAGGAATTTATGGTATCAGCCGTGCATCGGCAGAGGTTATTACTGTCAGTGCGGAGGGAATTAAGGTTCCGGTGGAGAGTCTTCATGTCAAGGATGGCGAGCCGGGTCTTTACGTTCTGCGTCTGGGAGTGGCACGGTTTGTCCCGGTTAAGCTGCATTATCGAAACGAAACATGGGCAATTATCAGTGCGGTAACAGGGACCGGTGCGGACTATCAGCTTCAAATTTACGACGAGGTTGTCGTGGGAGCAAAAAATCTCGAGGACGGTAAGGTTGTGAGATAAATGGAAATCAGAAAAAACCTTGCAGCAGTAAAGCTAGAAATTAAAGAAGCGGCTTTGGCGGCGGGAAGAGAACCTGAAAGCATCAAGCTAATTGCCGTCAGTAAGACCAAGCCGGTTTCCATGATACAAGATGCCGTGGAATGCGGCATGCAGGATTTTGGGGAGAACCGCCCTCAGGAATTGGCGGAAAAGTTCTCGCAGATTCCCGATGTTTGCTGGCACCAGATTGGTCAGCTGCAGCGGAATAAAGTCAAGTATATTATTGATAAAGCAAGCCTGATTCACTCGGTGGATAGCTTATCCTTGGCGGAGGAAATCGAAAAGCGGGCATCCGGAATCCACAAGATACAAGATATTCTGGTGCAGGTTAATATTTCCGGCGAGGAGAGCAAGTCCGGTGTAAAGCCGGAGGAGGCAGCAGAGCTTTGTCAAAGAATTAGCCGGCTTCCCCATGTACGGATTCGGGGGCTGATGACCATTTCGGTGGCAGGCCTTTCCCAAGCGGGAAACTATAAGATTTTTGCTGCACTCAAGCAACTGGCAGAAGAAATTGATGCCCTTGGGATTCCCGGGGTTTTGATGGAGGAACTTTCCATGGGAATGAGCCATGATTTCCGAGAGGCAATTGCTGCCGGAGCTACCATGGTTCGGGTTGGCAGCAGTATCTTTGGTGCAAGAGAATATTTATAGGAGAAAAACAGGAGTTTCAACTTCTTTTCAGACAACTGTCAAATACCCTGTGCCGACAGAAGTCTAACATATTGCCGGGGCACAACGGCGGATGGGAGAAAACAATGAGTAACTTCATGAACAAAATGCTGAATTTCGTTGGATTTGAAACAGATGAAAACTATGACGAAGAGTACTATGCAGAGGCACAGGAGCAACCTGCTCTGGAGTATGAGGAGCCGGTACTTGACCGTCTGACCTCCAGAAATCGCAATCGTGTGGTAAAACTTCACGAAACCTCCGCACAACAGATGAAGGTGGTTGTGATGCAGCCGGAGAGCTTTGAGGAAGCACGGGATATTACCAATCACTTAAAAGCGAGAAAGCCGGTTGTGGTAAATCTTGAGTGCATTGACAAGAATGTTGCCCGCCGTGTGATTGATTTCTTAAGCGGTGCGGTGTATGCACTGGACGGGGATATCCAGAAGGTTTCCAACGGAATTTTCCTGATTGCGCCTAATAATATCGGCATTATGAGTGATGAAACAACGGATGCCAAAGGCGGCTTTGGTTGGAGTAATTAACCGTGCAGCTTGATGCGGAAGAAAAGCTGCTGATTGCAAAGGCGGAGGATGCGTTACGCCTTTCCGAGAAGCATTTTTGTGTGAAAACCCTGGGATTTTTGAATCCACATCAGCGTGTGTTGATTCAAAAACATGTAAAAACGCCTGTTGGGATCGAAATGATTTTTGACGGTGGATTTCCAGAGGCGGAACGAACCCAGATGGTTTGTTTTCCTGAGTTTTTTGAACCGGTACGGGAGGAGTATCTTGCTCTTTTGGAGTGTACCGGTCGAGAACTATCGGGACTAAACCACCGGGATTATCTAGGGAGCCTGATGGGACTCGGCATCGTCCGGGAGAATATTGGGGATATTCTGGTTGGAGAAGAGAAGGCTTTTCTCTTTCTAAAACCGGAGATTGTAGATTATATTCTGCAAAATCTGACCAAAATTGGCAGACAGGGGATTCGCCTTACGGAATGCCCTATTTCGATGGCGGAATTGCCCAAGCGTCCAGTTAAGGAAGTGACAGGGACGGTTGCGACGTTGCGTCTGGATGCGGTGTTGGCAGTTGGTACAGGACTTGCCCGGGGCAAAGCGGCGGAGTTGATTCAAGGTGGTCAGGTTGCAGTGAATTGGGAGACGGTACAGGAGGTTTCCGGAGCCGTCAAAGAAGGGGATGTCCTTTCGGTACGGGGATTTGGGCGGATGCAGCTTTCCTCTATCGGTGGAACAACCCGGAAAGGGCGAATTGGAATTACCGTGATTCGCTATGTGTAGATAGGGGGAGAGGCTATGTTGACACCGAGAGATATTGACCGAAAAGAGTTCAAACGTGCGATTCGTGGTTATAACATGGACGATGTTGAAGCGTTTCTACTGGAAATCAGCGAAAGCTACGAAGAGCTTTATCGGGAAAATCTGGCCGCAAAGGAGCGGATTGCTCTTTTGTCCGAGGCTGTGGCACAGTATAAATCCATGGAAGAAACCCTGAAGAATGCCCTGGCGGTTGCCCAAAGGGATGGCGAGGATGTAAAGAATGCTGCTCGGGAAGAAGCGGATGGAATCATTCGTGAGGCCAAGGTGCAAGCTGAAGAAGAGATTTCGCGATTGTCTTATCAGTTTGAACAAATGCAACATAGCGTTGAGGTTTTTCGTGCCAAGGTGGTATCCTTGCTCAATGCCCAAATGGATATCATCAAGGGATACGGCGAGGAGGAACAACCTGCCGAGCCTGAGAAGACTCCGGCATTGGAGATGTTTGAACAGACTGCGCCGGTAATGCTTCTGGCAGAGGAACAGACTACCCAGGAGATTCCGGATATTGTCAAAGGAGAGGACGGAAGTTATCTGCCCCAAACAGAGGAATAGGAAAACCGAAGGGACACGGTGTAGTGTCCCTTTTCCGGTATATCAGGGAGAAGAAAGGTCGAAAATAAATGGGATACATCCTTTTAAGTAGTTTGGTTTTTGTGTTGGACATCTTGACAAAGCTGATTGCAAAGGGGAAACTTGCGGAAGTTTCCACAATTCCCTTGTGGCGGGACGTCTTCCACTTAACTTATGTGGAGAATCGTGGGATTGCCTTTGGAATGTTTGGCGGTGGACGGGTGTTTTTTATTCTGCTGACGGTGGTTGTTCTGGTTGGACTTTGGTATTTGTACCAAAAAACTGCAAAGAAAACACCATGGCTTCGGTATGGAATGGCGGGAGTCGTCGGCGGTGCCCTGGGGAATTTGGCAGACCGCATCTTTCGCGGGTATGTGGTTGATTTTCTGGATTTTCGATTGATTGATTTTCCTGTCTTTAATGTAGCTGACATTGCTGTTTGTCTGGGGGCAGTTATGCTTGTTGTTCATTTTTTCAAAAGCGAGGAAGTAAGAAAGGATGAGCCGGTTGAATAAGGAAATAACCTTAATGACGGAGCCGGAGCATGAGGGGAAACGCCTCGACCGGGTTTTGGATTTGTGCTTGGAAGAATATACTCGCTCCCATCTCCAAAAATTGATTGAGGATGGTTGTGTTTTGGTGGCGGGTAAAACTGTCAAAGCAAGCTATAAGGTAAAGCGAAACGAAAAAATTTCCTTGATTTTGCCCGAACTCAAGGAGCCGGATATTCTGCCGGAGGATATTCCTTTGTCCGTTGTCTACGAGGATGAGGATATGTTGGTGGTGGATAAGCCCCAAGGGATGGTGGTACATCCCGCCACCGGAAACTACACCGGAACGCTGGTCAATGCACTCCTTGCCCATTGTGGAAACTCCCTGTCCGGTATTAACGGGGAGAAACGCCCCGGAATTTTACACCGAATTGATAAGGATACCAGCGGACTTTTGCTGGTGGCAAAAAATGATATGGCGCACCAGTCTTTGGCAGAACAGATTAAGGAGCATTCCCTGACCCGTGCCTACAAAGCATTGGTTCATGGCGGATTTCGGGAGGATTCAGGGAAAATTAACCTGCCCATTGGCAGACATCATATCGATAGAAAGAAAATGACGGTAACCTATCATAATGCCAAGGAGGCAGTAACCAATTTTTCTGTTCTGGAGCGGTTGGGCGCCTATACCTTGGTAGAATGCCGTCTGGAAACCGGCAGAACCCACCAGATTCGGGTTCATATGAGTCATGGGGGGCATCCTGTGGTGGGGGACCCGGTCTACGGGATAAAAAAAGAAAGCTTTTCTTTAAACGGGCAGTTGCTCCATGCGTGGAAGGTGGGATTTTTGCACCCTCGCACCGGTACATATATGGAATTTGAAAGTCCATTGCCCGATTATTTTGAAAAAGTTTTAAAAAGATTGAGAAATTTGTAGACAAAAAAAATGTATTGTTGTATAATGGGAGTATAAAAGGGATACCCTGGACTCTTGCGGGAATCCGTACTCCAAGGATGACGGAATTTCGCCGGAGAAAAGAGGTTGCTCTTTCGGTCGGGAAGTTCTTATTGCATCATCAAGAAGCTACCGACACAGATGGGAGCTTCTTTTTTTACGCCAAAGGGGGATTCCTGAATTTGACAGGAATGTATGACAGTACATATTTCGGTAAAAATAGGAAATAGCACAGCGTGATGATAGAAAAGTGAGGATGTTAGGGAATGAAGCATTTACTTGGGTTAAAGGGTTTGTCAGAGACCGAGATTCAAGAAATTCTGACCGAAGCGTTCCGGATGAAGCGGGAGGTTTTGGAAAAAGGAAAGAAGGATAGTTGTTTAAGCGGAAAAAGTATCATTACTCTGTTTTTTGAGAACAGTACCCGGACAAGGCTCTCCTTTGAGCTGGCATCCAAGTATTTGGGCGCAACAGCCGCCAATATTGCCGCATCTGGCAGCAGTGTTGCCAAGGGAGAAACCTTGCTAGATACCGTAAAAACCATTGACCGAATGGGAGCCGATGTGATTATTATTCGGCATAGCTCCTCCGGAGCACAGGCATTTGTATCGAATTATACCAAGGCATCCATTGTGAACGCTGGGGATGGCATGCATGCCCATCCAACCCAGGCACTCCTTGATATGATGACCATGCAGGAAAAGAAGGGCGATATCAAAGGATTAAAGGTAGCCATCATTGGAGATGTAAAGCATAGCCGGGTGGCACGGAGTAATATTTATGGACTCAAAACCATGGGGGCAGAGGTGGTTTTGGGCGGACCTGCCACCTTGATGCCGGCAGAAATTGAGAGTATGGGTGTCAAAGCCTACACCAATATTGACGAAGCAATTCGCGGTGCCGATGTAGTTATGGGTCTTCGGATTCAGTTGGAGCGTCAGCAAAAGGGAGCGTTTCCATCGGTTGCGGAGTACCACAGATGCTTTGGCATCAATGAGGAAAGACTTCGTTTGGCAGCTCCGGATGCTTTGGTAATGCATCCCGGCCCTGTCAACCGTGGCGTGGAGCTTTCTGCCGATGTGATTGATGGGGTACAATCTGTCATTGAAGAGCAGGTAACCAACGGTGTCTGTGTCCGGATGGCTGTACTCAAAATGCTGACCGACGGCGTAGAGCGGTAGGAGGAGAAAGATGAGTTTACTGATTCAAAACGGATGGGTTGTAGACCCTAAAAATAAAATAGACGGTAAGATGGACATCCTGATTGATGAGGGTGTTGTCAAAGAGGTTGCCCCTGTTCTATGTTGTGATGCCGATGAGGTATATGACGCCGCAGGAAAAACGATTGCACCGGGGCTTGTGGATTTGCATGTGCATTTCCGTGAACCGGGACTTGAATACAAAGAAGATATCGAAACCGGCAGCCGTGCGGCGGCAAAGGGTGGGGTTACTACCGTGGTTTGTATGCCCAACACCAGTCCGGTCATTGACAACAAGGCACAGGTTCGGTATGTCATAGAAAGAGGCAGGGAGGTTGGACTTATCAATGTCCTGACTGCCGGCTGTATTACCAAAGGACAAAAGGGTGCCGAACTTTCCGAAATGGGGGAAATGAAGGACGCCGGTGCGGTAGCAGTAACCGATGACGGTCGTCCGGTTACCTCTTCGGCGGTAATGCGGAAGGCTTTGGAATATGCCAAAATGTTTGATTTGCCGGTTCTCTCCCACAGTGAGGATTTGGGTTTGGTGGACGGCGGCAGTATGAACGAAGGATATATGTCTACCATTTTGGGACTTCCTGGGATTCCCAAAGCGGCAGAGAGTGTTGCGGTCAGCCGGGATGTTTTGATTGCAGAAGAGGTGGACGGGCGACTTCATGTTTGCCATGTGAGCACCAAAAATGCTATCGAAGCCATTCGGGCGGCAAAGGCAAGGGGCGCAAAAATTACAGCAGAAACCGCACCCCATTATTTCAGCCTGACGGACAAGGCATGCGAAGGATATAATACCAACGCCAAGATGAATCCGCCTCTTCGGGACGAAACGGATGTGAACGCCGTGATTGCGGCACTTAAGGACGGTACCTTGGATGCTATCGCAACTGACCATGCACCCCATCATCGGGATGAAAAGGAGCTGGAATTTGATCAGGCAAGCAACGGCATCGTTGGATTGGAAACCTCTCTCGGCTTGGGCGTTACCTATCTTGTCAAGACCGGAAAGCTGACCATGTCCCAATTGATTGAGAAGATGAGTGTAAACCCCGCTGAAATCATTGGAATTGACCGAGGCTCTCTCGGGGTTGGCAAGGCGGCGGATTTGGTTATTTTTGACCCGGACAAGGCTTATACGGTAGATGTAAAGAGCTTTGCCTCCAAGGGAAAGAACTCTCCTTATGATGGGTTTGAACTTTATGGCGAGATTGCACTAACCATGACCGGCGGTAAGATTGTTTACCAAAAAGGCGAGTAACATGGGATAAGATAATTGCATAAACTAACAAAGATTGATGGATTCAAAACAGGAGGACTTGAGTTGTGATTGATGTATTGATTGAGAAGATTAAAGAGCGGAACAATCCCACAGTAGCAGGACTTGACCCCAAGCTTGACTATGTTCCGGAGGAAATGAAAGCGGCGGCATTTCGGGAATACGGCGAAACTTTCGCCGGCGCAGCAGAGGCGATTCTGCAGTTTAACAAAACCTTGATTGATGCTCTTTGTGATATTGTTCCGGCGGTAAAACCCCAGTCTGCATACTATGAGATGTACGGTATCGAGGGCATTCAGTGTTTGCATGAAACGATTGCCTATGCCAAAAAGAATGGAATGTATGTAATTTTAGATGCCAAGCGAGGGGATATCGGTGCGACCTCTGAGGCTTATGCTAAGGCATATCTTGGAAAAACCGAATTGGGCGGAAACACAGAGGAAGCCTTCGGGGCAGACTGCCTGACAGTGAATCCCTATTTAGGAACCGACGGCATCAAACCCTTTACCGACCAATGTGCTGCAAATGGAAAAGGAATCTTTGTTCTGGTAAAGACATCGAACAAGTCCTCAGGAGAGCTTCAGGACTTGAAGTCTGATGGGAAGTATATTTACGAACACATGGCAGAATTGGTAAAAACATGGGGTTCTGATTTAATAGGAATCAATGGCTATAGTAGCGTAGGGGCAGTAGTGGGTGCTACCTATCCCGAGCAGGCAGAAGCACTGCGGAGCCAGATGCCACACACCTACTTCCTGGTTCCGGGCTATGGTGCTCAGGGCGGTAAGGCAGAGGATGTGGCAAAGAGCTTTAATAAGGATGGTCTGGGTGCCATTGTCAATGCTTCCCGTTCCATTATGTGTGCATACCAGAAGCAGGGCGGAACGCTGGGCGATGCGGCGAGAGCCGAAGCAATCCGGATGCGGGATGATATTTTAAGTGCACTTTAAGCCGCCTTTTAAGGACGACAAATTGGAAGAGTGAAAAGATAACAAGGTTAAGGCTTGTGGGGAACGGTTCCCCTGGGCTTAAAGGAGGAAGTTACCAATGATTTGCGAACTGGTAAAAAAACAGCGGCTTACGGAGACGATCTATGATTTCACGGTTCGTTGTCCCGAAATGGCAGCAAAGGCAAAGCCGGGACAGTTTTTGCATATTCTTTGCGGCGGGGAGGCGTATTTACGCCGTCCCATCAGTATTTGCGATGTGATTGGCGGAAGAGATATTCGCTTTATCTTCGAAACCCGAGGCAAGGGTACGGAGGCACTTGCCAAGTACAATCCGGGGGAAAAGCTGGATATTTTAGGACCTCTGGGGAATGGGTTTACCCTTTATCCGGAAGATAGCGATGCAATTCTTTTGATTGGTGGCGGAATTGGAATTTTCCCGCTTTTGAATTTGGCAAAGCAACTCAAAGGTAAGGCAACGGTTCTTCTTGGATTCCGGAACAAGGAGGCTGTGCTTCTGGCTGATGAATTCCGGGCGGTCAGCAAGAACGTGTTCCTTGCAACTGATGACGGAAGCTGTGGCTATCATGGTTTCGTGACCGATGTTTTGCAGAACATAACTGCATCCAATGCGGTATCTCGAATCTACACCTGCGGCCCCACACCAATGATGCAGAAAATTGCCCAAATGGCAGCAGCAAAAGAGATTCCCTGTCAGGTTTCTCTGGAAGAACGGATGGGCTGCGGCGTAGGGGCTTGTGTTACCTGTACCTGTAAGGTAAACGGTGCCAATAAACGGGTCTGCAAGGATGGACCGGTATTTGACGGCAGGGAGGTAGAATGGAATGGCTAATATGGCGGTCAACATTGCCGGTGTAGAATGGAAGAACCCGGTTACCACCGGCTCGGGAACCTTTGGCTTCGGTCGGGAGTATAGCGAATATTTTGATTTGTCTGAATTGGGTGCAGTTTGTCTAAAGGCACTGTCAGCAGTGCCAAGACTTGGAAATCCTTCCCCCAGAATTGCAGAAACCGAAAAGGGAATCTTAAATAGTGTTGGTTTGCAGAATCCCGGTGCGGAGGCGTTTCTGGAAAAGGAGTTATCATGGCTTAGGACTTATGACACCAAACTGATTGCCAACCTTTGCGGTTCTACGGTGGAGGATTATATTGCTGTGGCAGAGATTTTGGGAGACAATGTGGATATGTTCGAATTGAACATCTCCTGCCCCAATGTCAAAGAGGGAGGCATGGCATTTGGTACCAGTGCCAAAATGATTGAAGAGATTACGCAAAAGGTCAAGGCTGTGGCAAAGGTTCCACTGATAGTCAAGCTCTCTCCCAATGTAACCGATATTGCCGAGATGGCAAGAGCGGCAGAGGCGGGGGGTGCCGATGCAGTTTCCCTGATTAACACCCTTTTGGGTATGAAGATTGATATCAAGACCAGACGTCCTATTTTGCATAATAATATGGGGGGATTGTCCGGACCTGCAGTCAAGCCGGTTGCAGTGCGTATGGTGTATCAGGTGCGGCAGGCGGTATCCATTCCAATTATTGGTATGGGAGGCATTACCACCGGCGAGGACGCCATTGAATTTATGCTGGCAGGTGCCAATGCAGTGGCAGTGGGAACTGCCGGTATTGTGGACCCCTATGCATGGATTCGGGTACGGAATGGAATCGAAAAATATCTGGACGACAATGGCATTGCAGATGTGAATGACATTGTGGGGACAGTTCAAATGAATGGTAAATAAAGAAAGGAAAGAGAAAGATTATGACAAGAGATGAAATTATCGCAATGATGAAAGAAGCCGAGGTCCTTCTGGAGGGACACTTCCTCTTGACCTCAGGACGGCACAGCGACAAGTATATGCAGTGTGCAAAAATTTTCCAGAATGCCAAGTACAGCGAGCCTCTGTGTGCAGAACTGGTAAAGCAGTACAAGGACGACAATGTGGAATTGGTAATTGGCCCTGCAATCGGAGCGATTCAGATGTCTTACGAGGTAGGCAAGCAGCTGGGCGTTAAGAACATCTTTGCAGAGCGGGAAAACGGTGCAATGACGCTCCGCCGTGGTTTTACCATCGAAAAAGGCCAGAGAGTCCTGATTGTAGAGGACGTTGTAACCACGGGCGGCAGTGTTCGGGAGGTTATGGAGCTGGTCAAGGAATGCGGCGGCGAAATTGTTGGTATCGGTTCCATTGTTGACCGCACCGGCGGTAAGATTGATTTTGGCGTACCTTATCGGAGTGCATTCTCCATGGATATTACCTCTTATGAGGCAGAGGACTGCCCCATCTGTAAGACCGGTGCCCCTCTGGTAAAGCCGGGTAGCCGGGCAGTAAAATAAGATGGCAGGCGAACATAGCGGACACAGAAAGCGTCTGGATGAAAAGTCAAAGCTTTTAGGATTTGATGTTTTAGAAGAACATGAACAATTAGAGAAACTGCTGTTCAGTGTGATTCCGCAAGGGAATACCAATCCTTTGGCACATCAGCTTTTGGAGCACTGCGGCTCTCTTTACGGGGTGCTGACGGCAGAACCGGAGGAACTTACCAAGGTTTCCGGTGTAGGACACAGAACAGCGCAGTTCCTTCACGATCTGCTTCCATTACTTGGTTGTGTGGAACGGTGTATGCTTCGGGAAAACGGGAAACAGTATCCCCATCTCGGGACCGAGGAAGATAGAGGTGCTTTTGCCAAGAGTCTATTTTATGGCAAGTTGACCGAGTGTTGCTACATGGTCAGCTTAAACAAAAAGCAGCAAGCCTATCGGTTTGATAAAGTGTCCGAAGGAAGTGCGGATGAAACGCCCCTTTATGTGAAAGAGGTGGTAAAATTGGCACTTCGCACCAATGCGGATTCGGTAATGATTGTCCATAACCATCCATCCGGATCGCTGGTTCCTTCCCGATCAGATATTTCGGTAACCCAGGAGCTTTCCCGGAGTTTGGATGCGGTTGGCATCCCTTTGGCCGACCATATTATTGTAGCTTGTGGCGAGTATCGAAGCCTTAGACAAATGGGGATTTATTAGGAGAAGCCTGTGCTGTAGCACAGGCTTCTTTGTGCCTAAAATCGGCTAAAACCCTGTGAAATTTGACAAATCTGCAAATTTGGGGTATACTGACAGGGAATTGATAAAAATGCAAGTAGAGGAGGAATTCCTATGCAGAAGAAAGTAATCTCATTGATTGCAGTGGTAGTAGTACTGGTTCTGGCAACCGTGCTGATATCCGGATTCTCTCATAATGCAGTTTTTTCGGATGTCCCCAAGGATGCTTGGGAGGCACCTTATGTTTATGACCTGGTAGAACGGGGGATTGTCAGCGGTTACGGAGACGGAACCTTTGGCCCCAATGCACCTGTTCAGCGTTGTGAATACGCAAAGATGTTGGTGGGTATCTCCAATACTCCTATTAGCACCAGTGTTTCCACGCCCTATGCAGATGTGCCGGATTGGGAATGGTATTTCCCCTATGTCAATAGCTCTCTTTCGTATATTACCGGTTTTACCCGGGACGGAGAGCTGAAGTTTGCGCCGGAAGAAAATGCCACCCGTGAAGATGTGGCAGTTGCCTTGATTAAGGCATTGAAGGTGGATGTTTCCGCTTACAAAGATGCTGCTGGATATTTGGGAGAACGGTTTACTGATGTGAATACCATTTCAGCACACAATCTTCCTTATATTGCGGCAGCGGTAGACAAGGGATATATTACAGGGGATACCGAGGGTACCTTCCGGGGACAGGATACCATCATCCGAGCCGAGGTGGTGGCGGTTCTTTGCCGTGCCTTCCCGGAGAGCGAAACAAAGAAAGAAGCCAATGCCGTCAAGTCATCATTGACGGCTTTCTTTTTGGATGTGGGACAGGGAGATGCCTGTTATCTGGAATTGCCGGGAGAAAAGACCATGCTGATTGATGCCGGCACCTCGAATGCGGAGGAAACCATTCTGAAATTTCTTCACGAAAAAGGCTGTGAGAAGCTAGATTATGTCATTGCAACCCATCCTCATGCTGACCATATCGGTTCCATGACAGCGGTAATTCAGGAATTTCCAGTGGGGACCTTTTACATGCCTAAGGCAGAAACCAACACCAAAACCTTTGAGCGACTTTTAGAAACGCTATTGGAGAAGAAAATTCCGGTCATTGCCGCTGAAAAAGGTGTTGCCCTAGAAGGAATCGAGGGTGTATCAGCTCTGTTTGTTGCACCGGTAACCCAGGCGGATGATTTGAACGATGCGTCAGCAGTGTTGCGACTTTCCTACAGAGAGAGCGACTTTTTGTTCACGGGCGATGCAGAAGTATGGTCCGAAAAACAAATGCTATCTGCCGGTCTTGCCCTTGATGCGGAGGTTCTCAAGGTGGGGCACCACGGGTCGGAGACTTCCACTTCTCCTGGGTTCTTTTCGGCTGTATCTCCGGAAATTGCAGTGATTTCCTGCGGGAAAGGAAATTCCTACGGACATCCCCATCAGGAAATTCTAAAGCGGTTGACATCTGCGGGGGTAGAGGTTTATCGAACGGATAAAAATGGCACTGTGACAGTATCGACCGACGGTAAGAAAATCGAAGTCAAAACGGAGAGATAAAGGAGAGATTTCTATGACAGTCATTCTGGACCGGATTGAAGAAAACGTTGGCGTGGTAGAGCTACCCAATCGAAGCTTTGCAGAGATTCCTCTTTGCCTGATTCCGGATGCCAAAGAGGGAGATGTGATTCACATCCGGATTGATCAAGAAGAAACAGAGCGGCGTGCCGAAAAAATTCATAAACTGATGGGACAGCTTTTTGATGGAAGGGAGTAATATTATGCAGTATCGAATCGACCCGAAAAGCGGAAATCAACTCTCGGCTTTGGGGTATGGTTGTATGCGGTTTACCCGAAAGGGAAAGGGAATTGATCAGGAGAAAGCAGAAAAAGAGATGGCATACGCCATCGAACATGGTGTCAACTATTTTGATACAGCATATATCTATCCCGGCAACGAGGTGGCAGTGGGAAATTTTCTTGCCAAGGGTTATCGGGATAAGGTATATCTTGCTACCAAACTCCCCCATTATCTGGTCAAGAGCCTCGAAGACGCTGACCGGATTTTCGAAGAAGAACTCAAGCGGCTTCAAACCGACTATGTTGATTATTATTTGATGCATATGCTGACCGATATTCAAAGCTGGAAACGCCTTTGTGAGATGGGCATTGTAGAATGGATTCAAAAACGAAAAAAAGCCGGTCAAATTCGACAGTTGGGATTTTCCTACCACGGAGGAACGCCAGGTTTTCTGGAGATTTTGGATGCCTATGACTGGGACTTTTGCCAGATACAGTTTAATTACATGGACGAATATACCCAAGGCGGCGTAGAGGGACTTCGCCGTGCAAAGGAACTGGGGATTCCTGTTATTATTATGGAACCCTTGCGTGGCGGACGTTTGGCGGGCGGATTGCCGGAGGGAGCAAAAAAGGTCTTTCAAAAAGCGGACGGGAATCGTTCTCCTGCAGAATGGGGACTTCGTTGGATTTGGAATCATCCGGAGGTAACCACGGTACTTTCCGGCATGAATGATATGGAACAGGTGGAGGAGAATATCCGGATCGCAAACGATGCTATGGCAGGGCGCTTGACGGAAGAGGAAATGGCAGTTTATGATAAGGTGCGCAAGGAAATCAACCGAGCGGTTAAGGTGGGATGCACCGGCTGTGGATACTGTATGCCATGTCCTCAAGGGGTAGATATTCCTGTCTGTTTCCGTTGCTACAATGTCCGCTTTTCTGACGGATGGTTTAACGGGATTCGGGAATACTTTATGTGTACCACTTTGCGGGCAAAAAAGACCAATGCATCCCTTTGTATTGGATGCGGAAAGTGTGAGAAACACTGTCCGCAAGCCATTCCCATCCGGCGGGAATTGGAGAATGTCAAAAGGACGATGGAGCGTCTTCCCTATCGGGTTGCCAGGTTTTTCTCCCGATTTGTTAAATTCTGATTCTGTTGGAGGTGTCATATGGTACGTTTTGCCAACGAGAAGGACCTTACTTTTTTGAAGCATGCATGGGATGTTTGTTTCCATGACCCTGTGGAGTTTATTAACTGGAATTTTACAAGAAATTTTTCCTGTTCCAATACCTTGATTGCAGAGCTTGATGGGAATCCGGCTTCCAATTTACAGTTGATGCCCCATCGCATTTCCCTGCAGGGAAGAGAGTACGATATCAACTATGTTTCCGGAGTTGCAACATTGCCGGAATATCGAAAACGAGGGTTGGTACGGGAGTTATTTCAATTTTCATTCCCTGAAATGCGGCGGCGGAAGCAACCCATCAGCTTGCTCATCCCCTTTGACTATTCCTTTTATGAAAAGTTTGGCTACAAGCAATGCTACGAAAAGGTTTTTCGTTATACAGAGAAGCTTCCACCCCAAGCGGAAGTGCCGGAAATTACCCCATCTTTGATGATGAAACTGGACAGAATCTATCGGTTCTGCATGCAAGGAAAAACCGGCTATGCTCTTCGGAGCTTGGAGGATTGGAGACGAATTCTGGAGGATTTACTGCTGATTTCCAAAGGACGGCTTGTCTTCCATGAAACCAATGGAGATATGGATGGGTATGCTCTTTGCAGCCAGACAGAAGAGGGGGAGTGGGAATTTCATGAGGTGTTGGGGTCTTGTGACCTTGTATTTCGGGAGGAAACCAAGCCGTTTGCTATGGCACGAATCGTTGATGCCGAGAGGATTCTTGGAGATTTGGCAGAAAAATTTGCAGGTAGTATCCGAATCAAAATTTTGGATGACATGATTCCGGAAAATAACAGAACATTTTGGCTGGCTGACGGAAAGGTAATTCCCTGTGAAGAATACGATATGGAATTGGATATCAAAGAGCTGACACAGCTGGTTTTTGGGTTTTGTGAGGATACCACCGGAACCGGTTTGTTTCTGAAGACAGAACCATATTTGAATTTAATCTTTTAAAAAGAAGGTTTTAAGGCTTCCCCTCAAAGGGGAAGCCTTTTTGCATAGCCATTTTCTCATTCGACAATGGTTTGGAATCTTTGACAGTATAAAAAGATAAGACATGCAAATACTGTAACAAGATTCCAAAACTTGAGGGGATGGGGGATGGCGTGAGTGATCAACAAAGTTGAAATCTGCGGGGTCAATACCGCAAAACTCCCTGTGCTGTCGGAACAGGAAAAGAAGGAGCTTTTTGCCAGAGTTCAGGCGGGGGACAGGCAGGCACGGCAAGAGTTTATTTACGGAAATTTGCGGTTGGTTTTGAGTATTCTCCAGCGATTCAATAATCGTGGCGAAAATGCAGATGATTTATTCCAGATTGGTTGCATTGGGTTGATTAAAGCATTGGATAATTTTGATACCTCCCATGACGTAAAGTTTTCCACCTATGCAGTACCTATGATTATTGGAGAAATCCGCCGTTATCTTCGGGATAATAACCCCATTCGGGTCAGCCGTTCCATACGGGATACGGCATATCGTTCTCTTTCGGTTAAGGAACGGATTACAGCCACCACCGGAAGAGAGCCTACCATAGAGGAAATCGCTAAGGAACTACAGGTTACGCCGGAGGATGTATCCATGGCGCTGGATGCTATTTTGGACCCGGTATCCTTGCAGGAGCCGGTCTATCACGATGGTACCGATGCGGTCTTTGTCATGGACCAAGTCAAGGATGAGAAGAATATCGACGATTCCTGGCTGGAGAAAATCTCTCTAAAGGAAGCAATGAGGAAGCTGGGGGAACGGGAACAGTATATATTAAATTTAAGGTTCTTTGAGGGGAAAACCCAGATGGAGGTGGCAAAGGAAATTGGCATCTCTCAGGCCCAGGTTTCCAGATTGGAAAAGAACGCTCTTGAGCATATGAAAAAGCATTTGTAAAAAAACCGCTCTGCTAAAGATGAAGCAGAGCGGTTGCATTTTTATAAAAGATTTTTTCCAATTCTTCATCGGTCAGACCAAGACTTCGAAGAATCTCCAGTTCCTTTGTGGGACCCCACATGGGATAGTCGGTGCCAAAGAGGACAAAATCAGTACCAAAGACGGAAATCATCTTCTTGATTTTTTCCGGGGGCAATGTATAACTGCTGCTGGAGGTGTCCACCCAGAGCCGATAGGATTTTAAGTATTTTGCTGCATCATCCCATTCAGACCATCCGGCAAAGTGCGCACCGATAACCTGAAGCTTGGGGAAGTTGTCCAACACGGTAGCAAGCTGCTTTGGTTTGCTGTAGTGATAGCGGTAGTCCCCAATGTGAAAGAGGATGGGGAGCTTGCCTGCTGCTGCCTCGTAAAGTGCAAAGGATTTGGGGTCGTCAATGGCAAACTTCTGGAAGTCGGGGTGGAGCTTGATGCCCTTAAAACCCAGTGCCATGGCACGGTCAATTTCTTTTGCAGGGTCTTCCATATCGGGATGAAGTGCCATAAAGCCAATCAGCTTGTCCGGATGGGATTTCATAGCATCTGCCAGAAAGTTGTTGATGCTCTCTACCTGATGGGGTGCGGTTGCTACTGAATGAACCAGAAATTTTGTGATTCCAGCCTCGCCGCCAATTTGGAGTAAGGTTTCCAAAGTGCCGTCTGCTGCCATGGGGATTTCATAGAAATCGGCAATACTCTGGACGGCAGCCTCGCTGATTTTATGGGGATAGATATGGGTGTGTGCATCAATGATGGTCATAGCATTCGCTTCCTTTGGTAATCTTTAGGTATAGTATAGCACAATTTCGCGAAAAAACAAGAAACAACTTGGACAAAATGTAGATTGCTTTTTCACGCAGTTTTTGTTATAATGTATTTCGAAAAGATGAAAGATGGAGTTGTTTTGATGACAAAAAAGTTTCTTTAGGAAAAAATGCAACTATTGCAATTGACAAAGGCGAAAGGTGGGGTTGGTTTTGGATTTTAACTCAAAAGCGAGCAGACAGTCAAGAAATGCGTATATGATTCAATGTACGGTTGAGTATTTTATTTCCCTTTTGGTAACGGATGCTTTCTTGGCGAAACTCCTAACCGATGTGGGAGTCAGTGACTCTATGATCGGGATCATTTCCTCATTTGTAACCCTTGCCTTTATGATACAGCTTATGTCTATCTTTTTGGTTCAAAGAAAGATAAACACAAAACGGGTGGTTATTCTCTTTGATACAATCAGCATCTTCTTTTTCATGATGCTTTATTTGATACCGTTTATACCTGTGGAGAAATCCTTAAAGATTGCCTTGATAATCTTGAGCATTATTTTGGCATATGCAGGTAAGTATTTGATTCTTTCTCTTTGTTTCGGGTGGGGGAATTCCTTTGTTGAACCCAAAAAGAGGGCGGTATATTCTGCAAAAAAAGAGATGCTCTCCCTGTTTTTGGGAATGATATTTACAGCGGTTGTTGGCTACGTAATAGATTGGTATGAGGGTTTGGGCAATCTAAGTGGCGGTTTTTTGTTTATTGCAATTTCTATATTTATTTTAAACATATGGAACTTTATTTGCTTGGCGTTAATCAAAAAACCGGAGAATGAAGATAAAAATGACGAGAAAAAGGAGCGAAAGTCCCTACGGTTGGTGGCAAAAAACACCCTGGGCAACAAGGCTTTTCGAAAAATTATATTTCTGACGGTGTTGTGGGATGTGGCGAGATATTTTACGGTTGGATTTATGGGTACCTTTAAAACCAATGATTTGGCAATGTCGCTATTTTTGGTACAAATGGTAAACATCATTGCCAATTTTGCAAGAATGCTGATTTCCATTCCCTTTGGCCGCTTTTCGGATAAGCACTCCTTTGTGGCAGGGTTTCAGCTTGCTTTGATGATTGCGGCAGCAGCGTTTTTGGTTAATATATTTACCACGCCGGGTAGGTGGTATCTGGTTGTTTTGTATACTGTTCTGTACAGTTGCTGTATGGCGGGTATCAATCAAAACTCGTTCAACATTACTTATAATTACGTCGATAAAGACTTTATCACAGAGGCTATGTCAATCAAAAACAGTATTGGCGGCATTTGCGGATTCCTTGCATCTCTTGTGGGAAGTAAAATACTTGCCTTGGTTCAGAAAAACGGAAACAACATTTTGGGTATCGGTTGTTACGGACAACAGGTATTGTCTTGCATTTCGCTGATTGTCATTGTTGCTGCAATTCTATTTATTAAGTTTAAGATTAAGAAAGAAAAAGTGATTGTGCAATAGCTTATTTTATTGCACAGAAAAGGAGCGAGGAAAATGACTGGAAAACAGAGAGCAACCTTGCGGAAGATGGCAAACACCATTCCAGCATTGTATCAAATTGGGAAGGACGGCATTTCGGAAAATGTCATTCGGCAGCTTGATGATGCGTTGGAGGCACGGGAGCTGATTAAGGTTCATGTATTGGAGAGTGCAATGCTGACCACGAGGGAAGCTTCGGATGAATGTGCCGGAGTACTTCGTGCTGAGTGCATCCAGACCATTGGTGGGAAGTTCGTCCTCTATCGGCAGTCCAGAGAAAATCCCCAGATCGTTCTGGATTAGGTAGCGGAAATGTATCAGTTTTTGTTATTTGACCTAGACGGTACCTTAACCGATCCTTACGAGGGGATTACCAGGTGCTTTCAGTATGCTCTGGAGGCGTTTGGTATCGAGGAAAGGCAGGAGAATCTAAAGCGAGTGATTGGACCTCCTTTGATTGATGCCTTTATGGAGTTTTACGACTTCTCCCGGGAACAGGGAGAACTTGCCGTGGCGAAATATCGGGAGCGGTTTTCGGTGGTAGGTCTCTTTGAAAACGAGGTCTATGCGGGAATTCCGGAGATGCTTTCCGACCTGCAAAAGGCGGGGAAGACGCTCTGTCTTGCCACCGCCAAGCCGGAGGTGTTTGCCAAGCGAATTTTGGAAAAGTTTGACCTTGCCAAGTATTTCTCTGTGGTAGTGGGTGCGGAGCTTGATGGTACCAGAAACTATAAAAAAGACGTGATTGCCGAGGCTTTGAACCAGCTGGGCAATCCGCCTTTGGATGAGGTATTGATGATTGGAGATAGAAAACAGGATATCGAGGGTGCTAGGGCGTGCAATGTAGCATCTTTGGGGGTTCGTTTCGGCTATGCAGAGCCGGGAGAATTGGAACAGGCAGGATGTACAACCTACGCTGAAACAGTAGAGCAATTGAACGAGTATTTGCTGACCCATTAAATTTCTCCTAGGGTAATCCGGATGCTACGGTTCAAAAGAGCGTCCAGAATCTGACTCTCCGTTAAGGTTTTTCGAACGGCTTGGTTTTTGTCCAGTACCTGAATGGTATAGTATTTGTGATAGGAGAGCTTTCGCAGGAGCTTCCGGGCAGGAAGACCCTCATAAGCAGATAGAAGGCTGGTGCGGCTGAAGGAATCCCGCTCCGGCTTTTCTTTGTAATAGAGCAGCTCCCGCAAAGCTTGATGAGAGATGCTTTTTTGTTCCTTTGCAAGATTCCCCAGGAGAAAGACCCCAATCAAGAGCAAAGAAAACTGAAAGGAAGAGGTCAAGAGAAAAAACGCCGAAACGACCAGCAAAACCGCCACAAAAATTCGGCTGATTCGGGTAACAGTTTGCCATGCCGTGATGGCATCAGAACCCAAGGTCAAAAGGGCACGAAGGATTCTGCCTCCATCGAGAGGTAGACAAGGGAGCAGATTTAAAACACCCATGGCAAGGGAGGCGACCATGGCATAGCGGAGCAGTTCTAACGGGAAAGGAACCAGTAGCATCCGGAACAGGAGTGCAAATCCCAGATTGGATGCCGGCCCTACCAGAGCAATCAGGATTTCTTTCCCCGGGGATTTGATGACGGGGTCTTTTAAGCGTGCACAGACTCCAAAGGGGAGTAGGGAAACCCCGGAGAATGGTACCCCAAGACGGATGCCCGTCAAGAGATGTGCTCCTTCGTGGAGTAGGGCAAGTCCCCAGCTGATGAGAAACAGAGAAAGGTAGTTCCCCAAGGTAGCGGCAAGAATCAAAAGGGGAAGCAGAAAATGAATGCGGAGATGCTTTCCAATGGCAAGCTCCCATTTGTTTATCATTACAAGTTTCATCAATGCTCGGTAATCCTTTCTTCGACCCAGTTAGTGATTTCCCCGGTGGGGAGTTTGAGTTCATAGCGGAGTGCCCGACCCAGGGCGTCTGCACATTGGTTTAGCTGGGGACTGGAAGAAGCCTGCATCAGAAAAGCCAGAAGACCACAAACCAGAGCAGCAACGGTTTGTTTGAAGAGGAGCCGGAAAAGTCGTGGGGAGCGGGAAGGTTTTTTGGAGGTTTCTGTTTTGCCGCCGTAGTATTCAGCCATAAAAACACCTGCTTTCAAGTAGGAAAGGTTTGATGGTAATATTTATGGGACGAACTGTAAGTTTATGCTTGTAACTTTTTAAAAAATAGTGTATCATAGGAAAAGAAGATTTGGAGCATGGGAGGATCTACATGTATCGTGCAAAATTGGAACAATGCTTAAAGCGGGTGCAAAAGCCCGCCCGCTATATAGGAAACGAGTTTAATGGTGTTCATAAGGAGCGGACGCCCGACATGGTCAGCGTGGCGTTCTGCTTTCCTGATGTCTATGAGGTGGGAATGTCCCACCTTGGGATGAAGATTCTGTATCACATGCTAAACGACAGGGAGGACACCGTCTGCGAACGGGTCTTTGCCCCCTGGGACGATATGGAACAGGAACTTCGCAAAGAGGGGATTCCCCTCTTGTCTATGGAAAGCTGTGTCCCGGTTCGGGAATTTGATTTGGTAGGGTTTACTCTGCAGTATGAGATGAGTTATTCCAATATTGTGAATATGCTGGACTTGGCGGGGATTCCTCTTCGTACTAAGGAGCGGAAACGGGAGGACCCTTTTGTTCATTGCGGGGGCCCTTGTGCCTATCATGCAGAACCCTTGTCTGACCTGGTGGATTTCTTTATTTTGGGCGAGGGAGAAGAGGTCAATGGCGAAATTGTGGAGATTTATAAGACGTGGCGGGATAGTGGCAAGCCTCGGGAGGACTATCTTCTGGAGATTGCCAAATTAGAGGGGGTTTACGTTCCCTCTTTTTACGATGTAACCTACAAGGAGGATAATACCA
>JAZURN010000021.1:0-55453 GCA_045606185.1 Ructibacterium sp. | reverse complement strand
TTGTACTCATTGATAACGCTGATAAGTACCATATAGAGCAAACTTCTTTTCTCCGGCTCTGTAATGTCTGCTACTGCTCTTGTAAATGAATCGATCCATTTAATATCACTCATTCTGTACCTCGTCTCCCTTATCTTTATCATTTAATATTCTACAAGCTTCTTTTAGATTTTCCTTTGCCTTAGTTTTTACACAATAGGAATTGACGTTACAATTAGTTGTGTACTTCGGGTATATCGTCATATAATTCTGAATTGATATTCTATTTCCGTCAGCTATAGTGTCAGCTACAACAACCCAAAAAGCATCTACCACTTTTTTGATAATAGCTTTGGTATATTTAAGATGATACTTTCTTTTGTAGCCATATTTATTACCGCCGACTACAATACGCTCTTTGCTGAGTTTTGCAGATATTCTGTCAATCAATTCGTTTTTAAATATTGTGTCCATTCATTTCTCCTTTCGTTGTGATATTATGCCAATGAAATCATCGTTTTAAGGCTTGTCTTCAATTTTTCTAAACATTGTGTTTTTTAGTATATATGGCTTTTTTAGCAATACAACTGTTATCTCTTTTCTTTGTACCTTAAATTGCTTTCTTCATGTGTATGGGCCTTGGGTGTAATGCAGTGGGAGTTACTGGTTGTCGTATCATCAATGGAAAACGAGAGCGCCTTGCCGCCATGGTTACCAACTGTTTCATCCCGTGTAACGGAAGATTTTCCATGCTAATTACACTATCTGGAATTTTTATTGGAAACATTTTCTTTCAAGACATGCAAACCGTTGTAGCCGCAGCATTTCTGCTCTTCCTGATTGTATGCAGCGTTTTTATTACACTTTTGGTAACCGGAGTCCTAACACGAATCTGTTGCAAGGAAGAACCTGTTCCATTTACGCTGGAACTTCCTCCATTTCGCAGACCGCAGGTTTTCCAAGTACTGATTCGCTCCCTTTTAGACAGAACCCTACACGTCCTCTGGCGAGCATTACGTGTATCAGCACCTGCCGGTGCCATAATCTGGATTATGGCAAATGTGTCTTTGGGAAATTCCAGTATTCTTACGTCTTGCGCTCTTTTCCTTGACCCTTTCGCAAAACTAATCGGCATGGATGGAATGATTTTTCTCGCCTTTCTTTTGGCTCTCCCCGCCAATGAAACCGTTTTGCCCATTCTACTGATGGGATACCTTGCAACCGGCGAGATGGTAGAAACAACCAACCTGGTTGCCTTAAAAACACTCTTAATCGACAACGGTTGGACTGTTTTGACCGCTGTCAATGTGATGCTGTTTTCCATTCTTCATTTCCCCTGTGCCACCACCTTGTTAACTATCAAAAAAGAAAGTGGAAGTCTTCTTTGGACCGGAATAGGTTTTTTTGTTCCTTTGATTACAGCTATCATAGTTTGTATGTCTGTTACAGGAATCTGGAGGCTTACTTCTCTTTTGTTTTAATGGAAAAGACCGCCCAAGGCGGTCTTTTTAATAACTAAAATCCGGGACATAATTTTGAGAGGCGGATTCCCGTTTTTGAGTGAATCCCAAAACGAAGCCTAACTTTTGGGCATGCTCCACCACTTTTTTATATTCAAATGAGGTAAGCTTCCGATTCAATTCTGGGAAATCTTCCGCACGATACGTTGGAAAATACTGACTCATTAGGCTAATTGCCATTCGCTCTGTTTCATAGTTTTGAAAAATCCAGTCCAGCATTTGAATACTGTCCCGATACCACCCCGGAAGAACCATATGCCGAACCAGAACTCCATGAGTCATGTGCCCTGCTCGGTCTTCACAGTAGTATCCGCATTGACGAAACATCTCTGCCAATGCTTTTTGGGCAACAGAAAAGTAATCCTCTGCGCCCGAATACTTTTGGCTCAATTCCGAAGAAAAGTATTTCAAGTCAGGCAGGTATATATCTATCAATCCTTCTAGTTTTTGCAGTGATTCCACGCTATCGTATCCGGAACTATTATAAATTACGGGTATGGATAATTTTGGTTTTATTTTCTTTAACACCTCTTCAATGACCTCGGTATAGTGGCTTGGGGTTACCAGATTGATATTAACAGCCCCTTGCTCTTGTAGAGAAAGCATCTCTTCCCCTAGTGTTTTGGGAGAAATCTCCCGCCCTTGGTTTTTTTGAGAAATCAGGTAATTCTGACAAAAAACACAGCGCAAATTGCATCCTGAAAAAAAGATTGTTCCGGAACCTTTTCCATAAGAAATACATGGTTCCTCCCAAAGATGTAATCCCACTCTGGCTATTTTAACTCTCGCTCCTGCTCCGCAAAAACCCACTTGATGTTCTCGATATGCGCCACACTTTCTTGGGCAAGCAACACACTCTTTTTTAGCCATTATCTTTTCTCCTTATACTTCATGACAAAAAGATACGGCACAAGATTACCTTGTACCGTATCAATCTTACTTACTCTTGCTTCCCGTGGACCGATAACCACTCTTGCTTCTCTCCTCATCCCGACGAGGATCAATGACCGGAATTGTACCCAAAACAGGGAATCCGAATGCTTCTCTAAGTTCGTCTGCAGACTTGATAGACTTATCAAACATATTCTGCAGAAATATAAACAGGATGGAAAAAACAAAACCAACCAATACACCAATAATGGTATTTTTCGGTACACTAGGAGATGCAGGAGCCTTCGGTGTTTCAGCCGGGTCAATGACCGTAGCACTACCGCCAACAACGACTCTTTCTATCTCCTTTGGAGCACATTTTAGAATTGTATTTACAATTCTACTCGCAACCTTGGGTTCTGTGTTCATAACATTGATCTGTAGCAGACCTGTATTTTCAACCGTCTCAATAGAGGTCAACCGCTGAAGTTGAGTATAGGTATAATCAGTTCCGCTTTGCTTCGCAACAGTCTTAAAGAATGTATTACTGCTTAAGATTTCTCCATATGTTCTGGCAAGCTCCTGGGAAATCATAAGATCCGTCAACTGTGCATCCTTATCTTTTTCAGCATCCGCTGCACCGCTAATATACAAGCTACCCTGTGCTACATAAATTGGCTCAACCAGAAAGACTGTATAGACACAAAATATTGCCCCAACCACCAGAGAAACTACCAAAATAAATACCCATTTCGGCAAAAGAATCTCTATAATTTGTTTTAAATTTAATTCTTCACTCACAAGCCATCAGTCCTTTCTGTCAAAATGCACGAAGCGCTGTATATTTGCTAGCATCCAAAGTAACATTCAAAGCCGCCGTACCGACAGAAATATCTACAAAATACTCATTAGAAGAATAAGTCTCTGCAAAAGTATTCTGGGTCAACAACTGATTCAAATTCAAACCATCAGGATTTTCCTTCACAGTCAATTTGGCACGAAGAATAATATCATCCTCTTCCACTACAACCAAAGACGGATAATATGTCCATTCGCACTGAACACTATCGGGGAACTTTGCAGAAATGTTATTCAGGAAAGTAACAAAGGTTATTGCAAAATTTCTACCATATTCAGTATTGCCTGCCGCTTTTTCGGTGGCAGAGATTGCAGTTTCGTATACAGAAACAGGAACCTCGTCAAGAATGTAATCGTAATCAGCTGCATTGGAAGGCCAAGGATATTCCGCCTTCAAGAAATGTGTCTTGTGTACATTTCCGTAAGTTTCACTTAATCCAACTAGCTCATCAAGCTGAACAAGAACACATGCCAAGTCCTTTACCGTTGCCTGAGCTTTTGCATTGATAGTATCATTATGATAGAGCAAAATACTATTATGACGTGCAAATTGCAGCGCCATTTTCGCATTGCCCGCTGTCAAATCAACATCCGAATATTTCGATTCCGGATTAAACTTCAAAGAACCGGATGCCTGACGCATACCATAGAAACTCAACATCGCAACTGCATCCTGCATAGAAACCGGAGTATTCATAAACTCTTCATTTGCCTTCTCAATACCAAGACATTCCTCTGCTACCAACTGAACGTCCATTGCATATTCCCCATCAAAATCGGGAAGCTCCTTGAGAGTCAAATAATTTAACACTTCTCTCTCATAGCCAATCTGCAGTGCAATTCTAGCAAGCTTACCACCGGTAATGGTCTGACTGGGCTCATAAGCAATCCCAGTTTGCATACTATTCCAAACCCGCTCTAAAATGAGAGGACTTACCGTCTCCTTGAAATCAACATAGGGTAATTCATTCTCTGCCCGAACAATCAAGGTAGATGCCTCCGCACGGGTCAAGGTAGAAGAAAGACGAAGATTCATCCCGTCATCTCCTTGCATCACACCACGGGTATATCCCCAGGCAACTGCCGCCGGCGTTTTGCTTTTCGCTGTAATCGCAGATGGTGCAATTTCTTCAGGTTTTCCTGCACGATTCCAAAGATATTCAATTGCCTCATCACGAGTTGCAGGACGAGCCGGATCGGTCATTGCATCCGGGTCGCCGCCAGCCATTTTAGCGAACTGCCAACGTGTAACCAATTCATCCGGTTTAAATTCGCCATCAGGAAATCCATTAACACGTCCATCATTTCTCATTTTTTCAACAGCAGAGTATGCCCAATGGCTTTTCGGTAAATCTGGGAACACCGCCTCTGCAGCTGCACTGGATAATGTCAAAATCACAACCAATGGCAAAAGAGACAAAAACTTTTTCATAACAATAACTCCTTTCTCACGGTTTCTACCGCTTCATAAGAAATATTGCAAGACAGTCGATAAACGGGCACTTGATCCAAAAGTCGCCCGCAAAGCTCTGCCGCCTCCTGCATGGCATCCCGGAAAGGTATTTTCCGGCATTCGCCAAGCAATCTTCCCATCGCATTCACTTTGGGAAGAACTTCTATCTTATTATTTTCTCCCCGTTCCAGAAACACAATCCCGCATAAGGGCACTTGAAGATTCTGGTTCAGGTGTTCTTTTCCACTCCATGGACTACCACACGCCAGCACTACTCCCGGCTTGTCCAGCCGAAGAATGGGCGTATCATCGTTAATATATTGGGTATCCGGGTAAAACTTTCTCCATAGGCCGGTATGAGTACTCTTCCCTGTACCGGAGGGTGCAGAAAAAAGAACCGCCTTTCCGTTCCTGGCAATACAAGAACTGTGCATCACCATTCTTTGTCGTTTTAACAACATTTGACCAAAAGCTTGTCCTGAATAGATGATTTCTCGCCCGGATGTTTCTATATCATCAACGGAAAAAACATAGATATCCGCACGATTATCAAAAAAATCAATTCTTGCGCTGACAATATCCGCAGCTTCTGGAAAGGTTCGATAGACGGATTCCCCGTCTTCTCTTTGAACCATTTTCCAAATTCCGGCATTCGCCAATGTTCTCCCCTTAGGGACTAAAATATTCTGCTGTTTATGAATGAAAATCTCTAAATCACAGATACGCTCCCTCATCTCAAGGAGAGGGAGCGTATACTCTGTCACAAAAGATTCCAAACTTTCACAGCCGCCTTGCAATCTCGTTACAAGACCGGAAATTTCGCAATACATAAATTTACAGCAGAGAACCGTTATCTACCATACTCTCTTCTTCTTTTTGAGCGTATGCACGCAACATCGACTGGCTAAAGCCACCAGAACCATTCGGCTTATAAACAGTAACACCGGTAGCAAAAACAACATTGCTTTCTTTTTCTAAGCCAACAACATTTACCTTGGGCATCTCGAAACTGGTAGCGCCCTCAAAAGCTAACTTTTTCATGTTATTCTCCTCCTCGTTAATCTTAATCTACGATTTTGATTGCACAGATGTCTGCACTGGTCAAAGTATCTGCATATGCCTGTGCATAAACAACGGATGCACCAGCAAGAACAGACTCATTCTGGTCATAACCGTACAACTTAATTGCATACAGACCATCGGAACCCTTACCAAGTGCCTTTGCTTTGATAGCGCCGGAGAAATCATCCTTGTCAGCACTGAAGTTGATGCCGTATTCAGCAGCAGTACCCTCAATCTTAGCCAAAGCAATTACAGAATCATAACCATTAGCATCCTCGGTATCATTCGCAATGAAACCACCGTCGAGAATCTGAACGCTAGTGCTGATAGCACCGTTTTCGGTCGTAATTGCAAAAGCAACGGTGTCAAGATCCTTAATAGCGGAGTAAGGCAGATACAAACCACTATTGGTAACAAAGTAGTTAGTAAAAGCAGCATCATTCAAAGTTACACCAGTTACAACTGCATTAGAGAGGTCTGCCTCGATGGTAACATAATCAGAATCTGCAAGACCATCAACATCTAAGGTCTTCTTTGCTGCAGCTGCACCATTAACAGAAACAGTATAGTCTAAACCAATAGCAATTGTGTTCTCTGCAGAACCAGCATTACCAACCAGAATGGTAGAACCAAGGTTAGCACCTGCGGTTGTGTACTCAAAGGTAACAGAATTCTGACCAGCAGCGATTGCCTTCTCATCTACATAAACAACTTCACTGTCGGTCAGGTTCTCTACAGAAGCACTACCATTCAGCTTGTATGCCAAATAGGTATAAACCTCTCCTGCGGTACCATTAGACACGGTAGTTACTACTTCAATGTTCCGATTTGCATCATACACACTTACTGTCGCAACATCTGCTGCAGCAACTCCCAGCGTTGCAAGTACGAGAGTCGCACCAACAACTAAACTTACAATTTTCTTTAACACTTACATCTCCTCCTTATGATTTGGAAAATATTATGATAAATTAATTTTTATCGAACTTGAGAGAGGGTTCCGTTTTCTATCTTCAGAACCCTGTCACACAACTCAGCAGCCCCCTGCCTGTGTGTAACAAAAATAACGGTTTTGCCACTATCTCGAAGATGTTCCAAAATCTTTTCCTCAGTTTCCTTCGAGAGAGCTGATGTGGCCTCATCCAAGAGCAAAACCTGTGCTCCGCTATAAAGAGCTCGAGCCAAAGCCATTCTCTGACGTTGCCCGCCGGACAATCGTCCGCCGCCTTCGCCTAGATAAGTATGAATCCCACTGGGAAGGTCTTGGATCACAGTGTCCAATTCCGCCATGCGGATTACTTGTTCAAACCGCTCCATGTCCGGATTCTCGTCAAACAAGGTAATGTTTTGAATCACATCTCCTGATAACAACATAAAATCCTGTGGAACATAGGAAAACAGGTTTCGGTGTTGACAGCTTAATGAAAGCGTTCCGTCCTCGAGATTGAGGAAAATCTCTCCAGAATCGGGATTTAAAATCCCAACAAGCAGATTGAGCAAAGTACTTTTGCCTGCTCCGGATTTACCCACTATCGCTGTCATGGTATGTTTCGGGAAAGCAGCAACTACATTCTGCAAAACTGCCACATCCCCGTAGGAAAAGCTAACATTTGAAATTTCAATTTCCAATAACTCCTGATACAAACCATCAGGTTCAACAGGCTCGGAAACTGTATCCTCCGGCAACGACTCCAGTTCCTCCAAACGCTCAACCGATGTACACGTCGAAATGTATTGAGGAAACAACGCCGCCAAAGACCGGAACGGTGTTGCAATATCGCCTGTTAAGGCGAGGATTGCCGTAAGAGTACCAAAACTCATCATGCCATGGAAAAGACGCCACGCACCCCATCCTAACGCCAGATAATATCCAGCTGTCATTGCCACATAAAAACAGATATTGGCAATAATACTAAGTTGATTCTTTCGAATCGCCAAAGTATAAGCATCATCCTGAGCACATTCCAGCTGCCTTTTCACAACAGAATGTGCCGAGAAAGCCTTGATAACTACCAAATTTTGAACCATTTCCTGAATGAAAGAACGAATCTTTCCCTCAGCCTCTCGGCTCTTTTGAAAGAGAATACCGGCCTTTTTCCGATAAATCTGTGCTGCAACCAGCATCAAGACCCCTGCCAAAATGCAAACCATTGCCAGAATGGGGTCCAACACCAGCAAGGCACAAAAGCTAAAGATAATACGGGCAATGATGGAAACCAGGGACGGAATAATACTTACGACGCCCTCCGCCACGATAGCTGTATCGCCGGCAATCCGATTGACCAATTCGCCCGAGTGGAAACAATCCACGGAAAGCTTTTGTTTATGTAAACATTCTTCGAACAGCTTGGACTGAATTCGGAACCGCATAGGAACCACAATACGAACATCCAGCATATTCAAAAAAATCTGTAACAGCAACTGCAAAACAATTAGGAGAGCAAGCCAAATGCCACAACTCCACAAGTCCCCTTGCTCTTGACCGATTGCAATATCCACAACCTGTTTAGAAAGCAGTGCAAGGTAAACTCCACAAAAAGAAGTCGCACCGCCCAGTATTGACAGAAGTATGATTTTATTCCAAGAACCACGCAAAAACCTACGAAAAAGATTCTTTTTCATGATTCCCTCCAGTAAATCCATACATTCTTAAGCAGTTTCTATCAACAACTGTGCCTCCCGCATAAACGACAAAAACTCTCTTACCGCATCTTCCGCTAAAGCAGGTGTAATCTTGTACAACTCCTCTATGGCATTGCAAAGAGATTTTTCATCCGTTTCTTCTTCCAACTGTTGCCACAAAAAAGCAGCACTATGGTTCAAGGAAATCATAGCTCCCTGCTTTTCATAGCTTTCGTCAAAGGGGATGGCGTAATACTCACCTGCAATTTCCTTCAGCACAAAGCCGGGTTTGACACGCATCACTTCTCCCCCCATACCCATTATCATACATCATATACGATATAATTATATTCTTTTGGGATTGTTTTGTCAAGCCTTTTTTACGAAAAATATATTTTTTTTAATGCAGTTTGTATTTCTCCTCAACCCCTGAAAAAACGTCAGTTTTTAACACTTTCGTCTCTACCTTTTAATCTTTTTATTTTTGAATCCAGAAAATTTTCTCATTTCTGCGGAACCAACTCATTTGTCGCTTGGCATATCGGCGGGATTCTTGCTTAATCTGTTCTATTGCTTCTTGAAGGGTTTGATTCCCATTAAAATATGCAACCAGTTCCTTATAGCCGATTGCTTGCATAGCAGTTGCGGTTGACGGAATTCCCCGTGCTAGCAGATTCTCAACCTCCTGCAGCAATCCTTTTTCTAACATCCTGTCTACTCGAAGTTCAATGCGTCGATAGAGTTCTTCTCTCTCTAATTCCATTCCAAAAAACTCCGCCTCATAAACTGAGGGCTTTCTGGCTTGACGATCCGCTTCAGACTTTGTTAATCCGGTAGTTTTTTGAATTTCCAATGCACGAATGACTCGTTTTAAATTATTGGGATGAATCTGTTCCGCTGCCACCGGATCCATTTCACGAAGCAGCTGATGAACTGCCAGAACACCTTCTTTTTCCGCTAGTTTTTTTAATTCTTCTCGATACTCAGGGTCCCCATCTGCCTCTGTGAACTCAATCTGATTTACAATACTGTCAATATATAATCCGGTGCCGCCGCATAAAACAGGCAATTTCCCACGATTCAAGATATCCTCGATGCAAACTCTGGCATCTTTGACAAAGTTTGCCACACTATAAGATTCCCGAGGGTCAACAAAGTCCAGCATATGATGCGGGACACCCCGCATCTCCTCCAGGGTGGGTTTTGCCGTGCCAATATTCATATAGCGATAAATTTGCATCGAATCGCACGAAACCACCTCGCCATTCTGCTTTTGTGCCAAATCAATGGCAAAATCTGTCTTCCCTGACGCAGTCGGTCCTACCACACAAACAATCTTTGGTTTCTGCAAAATTCCCACCTCCTCATTCATAGGAAAACGCCCTCGCTAGAGGGCGTTTTATCTTTAACTTCTGTCATTTTCCCCGATCTTTATTCAAGAACAATCCCTTGCTGCAATGCAACGACGTTGTCAGATTCCTGCATCCGGCGAGCCTGGGCATTGTTTCCACAAGCAGCCATTACAAACGCCAATATTAAAATTGACAAAAGAATAGCGAATCGTTTCACGCTTTTTCCCTCCCAAAGGAATTTAATACATAACATAAAAATTATATCCTATCTTATCCTGACTGTCAATAAGAAAAAACTATTTTTATGTTACAGTTTGATTGCAAAAAGCATTGTCTATAATATATTAGGAAACTTCTCCGTAAAATCCCGGCAGCGCATAACAAGCAAAACGCCTCCCGGAGCAAAAGAAATCTTGGCTTTTATGTTCTCTTGAAACTGGTTGCTGGACGCCTGAACCAAATCGCACCGAAGGGTCATATTCTCTGTCTCATACTTGAGTCCTCGCACGGTAAATTCTTCAACATCTCCTCCATACGGAAAGAATGAGATATACTTCTTTTCTGACGGTTCCAAGGTAAAAGGGTGTGTTTCCATCCAAATTTCATTACAGCCATTCACAAGCCGAACCCTCACGCCCCGTCTTAACCCATACAAAAGGAGGGCGTAATGAGAAAACTCATGGTCCAGTCTTCCACCCAGTCCGCCGAGAATTACTACCTCATCGCAACCTTGCTCAATCGCATAATCAAGGCAAAGGTTGGTATCTGTTGCATCCTTTTCCGAAGGATAAATTCGGTTGGCTACTCCATCGGGATATTTTGTAATTCCGGAATCCAGATCGCCAATAATCAAATCTGGCGTAACACCCAACCGCTTTGCATGACGATAACCCCCATCCGCACAGAGAATCAAATCCTGTCGATATTCCGGACGCCAAACCGCATCGGTATCCATGTCGCCACTGCAGAAGATTACTGCCCGTTTCACGCTTTTTCCGCCTCCTGTATTGCTAAAGCATATAGGTTTTTCGCAGCACTCCCGGCATCCTCTGTTCCAAAAACCGAAGACCCCGCCACCAAAATATTTGCTCCGGCGCGAACAGGCATTGCAATGGTAGCTGCCCCGATACCACCGTCCACTTCGATGTCAATCTCCGGATTTTCCTCTTTTGCCATATCACAAAGAGTTCGAATTTTCTCGTTCACACTTTCAATATAGGACTGTCCGCCGAATCCGGGCTCCACACTCATGACCAGAACCAAGTCAAACCGGTCAAGAAGTCCTTTCAAAACCTCCACCGATGTATCCGGCTTTACCGAAACACCAGCACGGATGCCATGACTATGAATTTGTTCCGCCAGTGCACAAAGCTCTTTTTTACTTTCTGCCACTTCGGCGTGAACGGTTATCAAGTCCGCTCCTGCTTTCACATAGTCATCAATATACTTTCCCGGGTCGCTTATCATCAAATGCACATCAAAAATCATTTTGCTGTGAGGACGCAGACACTTTACCACATGAGGACCATAACTCAGGTTGGGCACAAAATGGCCATCCATAATGTCAATATGTAGGTATCGGCAGCCGGCAGCCTCTACCTTGGCAACCTCCTGCCCCAAAGAGCTTACATCTGCCGCCAAAATAGACGGTGCAATCTCAATTTTCATTTTCAGTTTTTCCTCCGCTTCTGTGCATTCATAACTTCCTGATAAATTCTACAATAGCTTTCGTGGCGGGATGGATGAACCTCTCCCCGTTCCACTGCCTTAAGAACACCGCAGCCCTTCTCTACAGTATGGTTACAATCCCGAAAAATACAGTCATCTAAATACGGAAGGAACTCCCGGAACAGCAAACTACAGTTTTCCGGAGCCAATTGGGACATATCCAAAGACCCAAACCCAGGGGTATCAATGATATATCCGCCGTCAGGCAGTGGCACCAGCTCACTGTGACGGGTGGTGTGCTTTCCCCGTTCCACTCTGTCGCTGACCTCTCCTGTCTGAAAGACTTCTTCCCCCAAAATCCCATTGATCAAACTAGATTTTCCCACACCGGAATTCCCTGCAAAAACAGTAATTTGATTTTGGAGTTTTTCCTGTAACAGTTCCATATTCCATCCGGTTTCCGCACTGAGCTGCAAGGTAGTAAACCCCGCTGCTTGATAGATTGCAACCAGTTCTGCTCCGTCGTCCAAATCCGTTTTGTTAAAGCAAATTAACGGTTCTAATTCCGCCTGTTCCGCTGCAGAAATCAGCTTATCCAAAAGATACAGATTGGGCTTGGGATTAGCAGTCGCCATAACCACCGCCATCTGTGTTACATTGGCAACCGGAGGCCTTAGCAAGGCATTTTTTCTGGGCAGAATTTCGTTCACAAACCCAGTGCCTGATGCAGAATCAATCCCAATCTTTACTATATCTCCTACCAGCGGAGTAATCTTTTCTTTTCGAAAAACTCCTCTGGCGCGACATTCAAACAAACCATCGACGGTGTCTACATAGTAGAAACCGCCGATTCCTTTGATAATCCTTCCTTGATATTCTATCATAGTTCCCAAAGATTAGTCCCCGATTCCCGGCGCAGTTACGCCACCGGAAGGCTTGGTAGGTGCAGGTGTCTGCACCGGCTTGTCGCCAGGTTCCTCGGAAGGCTTTTCACTTTCCACCGGTGCATCCGGTCCATCCGTGGTTGTTGGCTCATCGGACTCCACCGGCTCCTCCTCTTCGGAGCCCTTGCTGACATACAATGTAATCAATGCACCCTTGGATACGGTGGCGCCTGCAGCTGGTTCCTGAGCAAAGACTGTGCCCTTTTCTGCAGAGTCGCTAATCTGTTCCACAACATTAACCTGAAAACCGTCGTTCTTAACCTTCTCCTGTGCCTTTTCACTTTCCATTTCTACATAACTGGAAAGCTCTGTAGTATCCTCCCCTGCACTGATGACAACATAGATAATCATATCTTCCGTCTTACGAA
Source organism: Ructibacterium sp. (assembly GCA_045606185.1). Taxonomy (GTDB): domain Bacteria; phylum Bacillota; class Clostridia; order Monoglobales; family Monoglobaceae; genus Ructibacterium. Next base: position 42,757 of record JAZURN010000021.1, on the reverse strand, counting down.
CCTTATCGCCGCCGTCAGGAGATTGCTCTAAAATGGTACCTTCTTTTTTGTTACTCTGCTTTTCTGATCTCATGACAATGCTGAAATCATCCTTGTATTCTCTTTGTGCCTCTTCCAGGTCCATGCCAATCAAATCAGGAATGTCCACCTTTTCGCCGCTGGTTGCAAAACCACCAGTCAAGGCAGTAAAGGCAACGCCCAACAACGCCACCACCAGCACAGCCGCCAAAACTGCAAGGGCTGTAATCCTTCTGTCCTTTTTCTTCTGTTCCCGGCTCTGCCGTCTTTCTTCCAGTTCTCGCATTTCCCGTTCCTCCTTTGCAGAAAGACCTTCTTTTCGCTCTGCTCGTTCAGGTTGTTTATTCTCTTTCTTTGCTTTCTCGTAATGCGCTATGGTCTTCTCGTCAATACTTGCCATCTTGATGGTAGAACCCATCTCATCCTCGTCATTTCCATTGTTTCCTATGCCGCCGGGATTTCTCATCGCCTGATTCAAATCCTCTAAAAACTCCTCCGCACTGGCATAGCGGGCACTTTGTTCCTTTTCCATAGCCTTTAAAGTAACCGCTTCGATAGCTGCAGGAATTTCAGGATTGATCTGCCGCAAGGGCACCGGCTTTTCCTGAATATGTTTGATGGCAACTGCCACAGGGCTCTCGCCCACAAAGGGCATTTTCCCGGTCAACATCTCATACAGAACCACACCCAGAGAATAGATATCCGTCCGCTGGTCGGTGTAACCGCCTCGTGCCTGCTCCGGAGAGATATAGTGTACCGTACCAATGGCATGACCGCCCATGGTAGTGGTTGCTTGGCTGGAGGCTCTGGCAATGCCAAAATCGGTTACCTTTAGAATTCCCTCAGGAGTCATAATAATATTCTGCGGTTTGATATCCCGATGAACTACATTCGCCTTATGTGCTGCCGCCAACCCTTCACAAATTTGTGCAGCAATGGACGCCGCCTCTCGCCAGGGAAGGGAGCCTTTCTTGGCTATGTACTCCTTGAGAATTACTCCCTCAATGTATTCCATAACAATATAGTAAAAGCCATCCTGATATCCCACATCATAAATAGAAACCACATGAAGATTGGAGATGCAAGCAGCAGCCTGCGCCTCTACGTTAAACCGATGAACAAACTCCTTATCATCCCGGAACTCTTCTTTTAAAACTTTAATGGCAACGTAACGGTTGAGCAGATTACACCAAGCCTTATAAACCTGTGCCATACCGCCCTTACCAATTTCTTCTCGAATTTCATAACGGTCAGCTAAAATTTTTCCCACCAAATCCATGGTTTATCCCTCCTGCGCAAAACGGATACAGATTACCGTAATATTATCCTGTCCGCCCTTTTCCTTGGCGGCATCAATGAAGGCAGACACCGTCTGCTTTGCGTTTCTATTTTCTTCCAGAATTCTCTGAATTTCATCGTTCTCCAGCATACCGGAAAGTCCGTCGCTACAAAGCAACAGGATATCTCCTGCCAGATAATCATACTCAAAGAGATCCGGTTCTACAATGGGGTCGGTTCCAATTGCTCGGGTAATGATATTTCGTTGAGGATGCACCCGAGCCTCTTCCGGTGTAATTGACCCGTTTGCCATCATTTCCTCTACCACCGAATGATCGCGGGTAATCTGCATGAGTTCCCCGTTTCGATAAGCGTAAGCACGGCTATCTCCCACATTGGCAATGTAGATTTCTTCCGGCAAGACCGCCGCAATAACCAAGGTAGCGCCCATGCCCTGCTGGCTTTGATCGGTTACCGCCATTTTAAAGACTCGTTCATTTGCCTCCTTGACCGCTCGTTGCATTTCCTTAGGCAATGCCGTTGTTTCTTTCAAAATAGGTTCCATCAGGACTTCCGCCACAAATTGTACCGTTTTTTGGCTGGCAACCTCTCCTGCATTGTGTCCTCCCATACCATCTGAAAGTACACAAAAGCCGGGAACTTGATTTTCCTCAAATCCGTAGATGCAGAAGCTGTCTTCATTCAAACCTCTCACGCATCCAATATCGCTTGCTCCGTAGATATCCAAAACCAAAGCAAACACCTCCTTATCTTCAGACGCCCTCCTCTGCCGCAGCACGAAGCTGACCACAGGCCGCCTGAATATCGCTTCCCATTTCCCGCCGGATGGTGGCAGTCAACCCACCCATCTCCAGTAGTCTTTGAAACCGTTCCACAGATTTTCTGCTTCCCTGTCGAATCCCTTTAGCACCGGTGGGATTGACGGGAATTAGATTTACATGGCAGAGAAGTCCTTTTAGCAAAGAAATCAACTCCGCCGCATCCGCATCGGTATCGTTCACACCTTCAATTAAGGTATATTCAAACGAAATTCTTCGATTTGTTTTCTTGAGATAATATCGGCAGGCATCCAGCAATACATCAATGGAATACCTCCGATTAACCGGCATAATCGCCGACCGTTTTTCGTCATTGGTGGCATGAAGGGATACCGAGAGAGTAATCTGCAAATCCTCATCAGCAAGATGACGGATTTGTTCCGCCAAGCCACATGTCGAAAGAGAAATATGGCGATGTCCAATATGAAGTCCCAAAGGATGATTGACAATCTGTAAAAATCGCAAGACCTCATCGTAATTATCCAGCGGCTCTCCGATTCCCATCATCACAATATTAGAAATCCGCTCTCCAAGGTCATTCTGTACCGCCATGACCTGTCCAATGATTTCGCCGGCGGTCAAATTTCGCCTTTTCCCGCCCCGTGTAGAGGCACAAAAGGCGCAACCCATGGCACATCCTACCTGGGAGGAAATACAAATGGTATATCCGTGATGATATTTCATCAGCACCGACTCGATATAATTCCCATCACTTAATTGTAACAGATACCGACGGGTTTCGTCAAGTTTCGAACAATACTTTTTTATCACGTTTAGATTTCCCAACGAAAACCCCTCTTCCAACTGCTCACGCAGGGATTTGGAAAGGTCTGTCATCTGGGAAAAATCCGTAATACCACGATAAAGCCAAGCGAAAATCTGCTTTGCACGAAATGCGGGCTGCTTCAATTCGGTCTTTACCATAGTTTCCAGTTCTTCAAAAGTGTAATCCTTTAGATTTCGTTTCATCTTTCCTTCTATCCTTTTCGGATCAATTTTGCAATATAAAATCCACTTCCGCCGGTTTCGTGCGTAAACAACAACTGTTCCTTTTCCAGAACGAAGTCTTCATTCTCCTCCAGAAATGTCTGAATCTGTTCTTCGTTTTCTTCCCGCAGAATGGTACAGGTGGAATAAACCAAAATGCCATTCGATTTCACGTACCGTGCAGCATTCCTTAATATCTTCTTTTGCGTTTCGCACAACGCCCTGATATCCTCCGGCGTCCGATGCCATTTGATATCCGGTTTTTTATGTATCACACCGATTCCGGAACAAGGGACATCCGCCAAAACCTTATCGGCTTTTAACTCCCATTCCGGCAAAAACTGTGTTGCATCCCAAACGGACGTCTCGACAATCGAGATTCCCAATCGTTCTGCACTTTTGGCAATCAATTCAGTTTTATGAGAATATATATCAAAGGCAAATACTTTCCCTTGATTTTCCATCAATTCTGCTGCATACGTGGTCTTCCCACCCGGGGCAGCACACAAATCCAGCATAATATCGCCGGGTTTGGGCAAAAGCTCTTCTACCGCCGTCATGGAACTTCTATTCTGAATGCTATAAAGTCCTTCCCGATAGGCTTGAGAATCTGTCACATTCAACGCCCCATCCACAAAAAGTCTGAATGGATGATTCACATCCGGGATTGCGACAATCCCCTCTGTTTCCAACCGTCTCTGTAATTCCTCTGTGGTACCCCGAAGCCGATTAACCCGGAGAGATACCGGAAATTTCTCATGACTGGCTTTTAAAATTGCCTCACAGGTTTCCAAGCCGTACTGCGAAATCAGCTTTTCTGTCAGCCATAAAGGACAGGAATACACTACACTCATCCGCTCTGTCCTGTCATTGGGCAGAGGGATATTCTCCTTTTCCCGTACCACACTCCGGAGCAGACCATTCACATACCCCTGAGCTCCCCCATGGGCATACCGCCTTGCCAATTTAACCGATTCATTACAGGCAGCACTGTCAGGAACCCGTTCCAGAAACAAAATCTGGTAGATGCCCATTCGCAGAATCTGGTGGACCCATGGACTTAATTTTTTTAGCTTGATTTTCGAGAATTTTCCAATAACAAAATCAAGCCGCAACCGGTTCCGTATCACGCCGGTCAAAAGCTCGGTAACGAAGCCCCGGTCCAACGCAGAAATGGCATCACCACTCAAAATCTCTTTCAGGACTTGATTGGTATATGCACCTTCTGTTTCAATTCGGTAAAGTCCTTTTAAAACTGCCTCTCTTGCATTTGCCATCAATCATCTCTCCGGTTTCCAAACAACAATATCAAGCGGAGCAAACTCAAAATCGAGCTTACTGCCGCCGCCACATAGGTAAGCGCCGCTGCCCGGAGCACCTTCTCCGCCCCCTCTGCCTCGGTATCATCCAAAAGATGCTGACCTCGCAGGGTGGCCAAGGCACGTCGACTGGCGTTGAACTCTACCGGCAAAGTAATCAATTGAAAGAGTACCGTTGCCGAAAAAAGGATGATTCCCACATCAATCAAAGTTGGAAAAATGCCGCCGGCACCGCCAAAGAGGAGTCCCACCAGCAAAATCGGCATGGACAGCACATTGCAAATGTTGACCGCCGGAACAATACTGTTTCGCAGCCGAATTGGTGCATAACCGGTAGCATGCTGAATGGCATGCCCTACCTCGTGGGCAGCAACCCCAATGGCACCTACCGAAATGCTGGCATAGGTACTGTCGGACAATCTTACCACGTTGGTTTTGGGGTCAAAATGATCACTCAAATTACCTGCAATTCTCTCCACCTTAACCTGATACAACCCATTCATGTCCAGAATCTTTCTGGCAATCTCGGCGCCGGTACTACCTCTGCGGCTTTGTACCTTGGCATATTTCCGGAAAGTATTGTTCACATTACTCTGTGCCCAAAGGGACAGAATCACTGCCGGAATCAAAATCAGGTAGGTCCAGTCGAAATAATAATATGGCATAAACATTCAGCTTTTCTCCTTTTATTCCAAAATAGTCCCCACACGGATTTCGTGACCATTCAAATAGCTTGCCACATCCATCCGCTTACTCCCTTGCATCTGAATTTCCTTTGCTAAAATACTGCCATCTCCGCAGGCGATGCAAATTCCTGCCTTGTCCGCAGACAAGATTTCTCCCGGTTTTCCCTTCTTTTCTGCCAAAGAAGCAGAAACTATTTTCATAGGAACACCATCATAGAGAGAAAAGCTCATGGGCCAGGGATTGGTACCACGAATCAGATTCAAAATCTCTGCTCCGGTTTTCGACCAATCAATGTGTCCCGTTTCCTTATTGAGCATAGGCGCGTAACAGGATTCCTCGTCATTCTGTTTCTCCGGCTCCGCAGTTCCTTTTTCCATCTCTTCTACCGTCTTTATCAAAAGCTCGGCGCCCATTCGAGAGAGTCTGTCGTGAAGTTCGCCGTATGTTTCTGCATCCCCGATATCGGTTTCGGCCTTTAAAATCATATCTCCGGTGTCCAATCCCTCAGCCATATACATGGTGGTAACGCCGGTTGTTTTTTCCCCATTGATAACACTCCACTGAATGGGTGCCGCACCACGATATTTGGGCAAAAGGGATGCATGAACATTCACGCACCCATACTTGGGATAATCCAGAATATATTTGGGCAGGATTTTCCCATACGCCACCACCACAATCAATTCCGGGGTGGTTTCTTCCAGAATTTCGAGGAAACTCCCATCTTTTAACGTTGCTGGTTGATAAACAGAAATCCCGCGTTCCACCGCCGCCGCCTTAACAGGAGGAGGTTGCAGTTTATGTCCTCTCCCTTTTGGCTGATCCGGCTGGGACACTGCTCCAACCACAGTATGTCCCGCATCCAAAAGACCCGTCAGGCAAGGTACGGCAAAGTCCGGGGTTCCCATAAACAAAATTCTCATAGGCCTATTCCATCCTCTTTTTCTGTTCTAGTTTAGTATAAGCACAAGGGGTGCCGGCAATACCTATTTTTCGATAAAAGTAAAGGTAATATGATGGGTTTTGGTTTCGCCCGGCTTCAAAATTTCCAGCATTCCCTTTTCCCGCATCACGTTTCTGCCATCCGTTTTACAGTTACCCGGCTCCAAACCCATGACATAGTCCCGCTCTCCCATCAGCTTCCACTGGAGGAAATAGGGAAGTTCAGTTGCATCATAGGAAATCGTCAGTCCCTTATTGATGTCCGGGTTATAGATGGTCACTTCCGGCTTGCCGGTCATGGTATGATAGTAGCACATTTCCCCAATGCCTCTCTGGGGTTTTTCTACGGTATTCCAGTTTGCAATATGCTCTTTGGCAAAATCAGTGGCACCCTCTACCTCGGTGGAGGGAATGGAAATCTCTGCATTTTCGGACAAAAGCGGATAGCCCATATTGCAATGATACAGAACCTCAAGGGGTGCATCGGTGTAGCCGATATTTTGAATCTTATCAATCATTTGAATTTCGTTCTTCTCCAGGGATACGATGTATTCCCGCTCCAGAATCCGCTGGTCAGCAAAGATTGCCGCATCCCGGATTATTGCTTTAATATGAATTCCATCATCAGCAATCCAATGGCCGATATTCTCACAAGGGGTATTGGAAATGGTACCATGTACCGGAAGTTCCTCCCCATTGTCCACACAAGCACCCCCTACGTTATTGAGTCCGCAAGTGGTAAAGAATCCGGCAGTAAAAGACTTCAAAAATCCGCCGCCCTTGTTATCGTAATGCTTAGGAGAAACGTAGCCACAGGGGGAGAAATAAGCATAGTTATCTCCCTTCAAAGAGGCCCTGGAAATATCCGCACATCTATCCACCGATACCCAGAACTCCAACCCCTTTCCGTTTCTCACATAAAGCATTCTCATGCCGTCAGCCTTACCGCCGGTCAAACGCAGTTCTTCAACGCCGTACACTTGATTTGTATGTCCGATATACTGATTCATTGATCCTATCTCCAATTATGGTTCCCTCCTATATTATCAATCTAAATGAAACGGTAGGATGTGGTTGTGTCGTACTTCTCCTCTTTTTTCAAAACCGCATCGGGGAAGTGGGAGAACCTCATACAGTTAGGGAATGCCTGGGTTTCAAAGCAAACTCCGTGGTGTTTTCCATAGATTGCACCATCCTTGCAAACACGCCCTTCCTCTATCACGTTCCCGGAATAAACCTGTATACCGCTTTGGTCGGTATAGATTTCCATAACAATGCCGGTTTTGTCGCCTTGGAGTCTTCCAACTTTTCTGTAGCCTCTGCCATTTAAGACAAAGTTATGGTCAAACCCACCAAACTTCCTGATTTGTTCGTACTCTGCCGCAAATCTTGTCCCCAGGGAATCATTGGTGGAAAAATCAAAGGGTGTATCCTTTACACTAATGACTTCTCCCGTGGGGATACATTCGTCTGAGTTGGGGGTATAAAAATCGCTATCTAACCACAGGGAATGACCGTCAACCGTTCCGCTTGCATGACCGTTCAGGTTAAAGTATGCGTGATTCGTCATATTCAGCACGGTGTCAGCATCGCTTTCGCCCACATAGTGAATTTTGAGGCTGTTATCATTGGTCAGGGTGTATGTAACCTGTACATGGACGGTTCCGGGAAATCCCTCTTCTCCGTCCGGACTTACAGCCGTCAAAACAAGGGACGGTTCTTCGTCGTCTATCATTTCGGCATCCCATATTTTTTTATCAAAGCCAACCTTGCCACCGTGGAGGTTGTTTCTACCATCGTTTGCATAAAGCTTGTATGTTTTCCCATTCAGTTCAAACTCCGACTTTTCGATACGATTTGAATTTCTTCCAATCAATGCTGCAAAGTAGCCTTCATTATTCAGGTACTCTTCCATGGTATCCCGACCCAGCAAAACATCAACATTTTTGTATATAAGCTTTCGAATAATACCACCATAATTCAAGATTTCGGCAGTTAGTCCATTTTTGTTTGTAAGAGTGTATGCATAAACATCTTTTCCGCCGCATTCTCCAAATTTTAACTTATTGATTGCCATAATCATCTCTCCATTTTATTTATTAAGCTTCTATTTTATCTTAGCTTTCATTCCCCGTATCTATTTTTCTTCCTCAGGCACGTCCATACCAAAGAAGGCAAATGCTTCGATTAGTTGGTCGTCATGCTCCATTTCAGATTGTCCCAATTGATTCCGGAGCTGAAGCTGGGTGGTCAAATCCAGAACACCGTAAGGATACAGTCCCGTCTGACTTTGAAACGAATAAACCGCATAGTATAAATCCCGGTCGTATGTTTCATTAAGCTCGCCCTGATACAGACCGAAGAAGTTCAGGATTTTTTTCGCAATCAGAACTTCCTTACCACTGTTTCCTTCCTGGTATACCGTATCGTATATGAACTTTCCAAACTGCTCCGGTTTCATCTTTTCCCTGGAGTTTTCCATATAGATATCCGGAGTCAATCCCACTTGATTGATGTTGTTGCCCAAAGGAGTCAGGTAAAAGCCCATGGTGTACTTAATGGCACCACCGGTCTGCAAATTGCTGATGGACTGAATGGTTCCCTTTCCATAGGATTGAGTTCCAATGATGGTAGCAAGTTCATTTTCCTGCAGGGCTGCCCCAAATACCTCGGAAGCACTGGCAGAATACTCATTCATTAAAAGCACAATATTATACTTGTCCTTCTTTCCCTTACTCCCTTTGTAAACATGATTAAACAGTTGAATTTTTTGATCCTCGGTGGTAATGATTTTCCCCTCGGGAACAAAACAATCCGCCATCGCAATTGCCTGATCCAACAGCCCGCCTCCGTTGTCCCGAAGGTCGATGATTAAATTCTCAATCTTCTCCTTTTTAGCAACAGCTAAGGCTTCATTGAATTTCTCTGCCGTATTGGATAAAAATCCATAGACCCGAATCCGCATTACTTTTTTATCGTCTTCCTCATGAATTTCATACTCAACCGAGGTGCCAATCAACGGTTCTCGAATCATGGTAAAGCTCATAGTTACACCGTTTCTCTCTACCTCCACAACTACGGTGGTTCCCGTTTCGCCACGAATCATGCTCAAGATGGTTTCTGACTTTAACCCTATCAAAGAAATACCGTCGGCAGAAACCAAGATATCTCCTACTCGCAAGCCGGCACGTTCTGCCGGCGTATCAGGGATTACCGATGCTACAACAGCACCGTATTTTTCAGTAAATTCAATGGTAACGCCAATACCGGTGGTAATCTCGCCACTGACGTTCTGCCAAAGAGCTTCCGCCTCTTCTGCAGTATAGTACTCGGAATGTTCATCCACCGATTCCAGCATTGCCTTTAACACGATGTGATACTTTTCAGGATTCTCCTCCAGCAGCCGTTCCAGTGCCACCTGATAGAGTCCTGCCTTGTCAATTTCCTCATACCGTCCGTATATCTCCAGATGTTTGACCACCGCCTGAACCAAAGACGACGCCTGTTCCGCCGTCAACTGCTCCGGGTCAACCTGAACCTGGGCATCTGCCACGGCATCTTCCCCATAAACAGGTGCCGATACCGGTGCTAGTAACAATAGCAAGGAAAGGAACAATGCCACTTTCTTTTTCCAGAACTTCATCTACTTTCCTCCTTATGGTATCTTATAAAAACTTCATTTGGATGACCTGCAACAAACCATCGCTGTTTCGAGTAATCAGGACACGAACCTGGCTGTCCGGATAGTAATTGCAATCTGCAAGAGAAAGTACCGTACCATCCTTTAAGGTTACCAAACCCATAATGGGAATTTCAGTGTACTCTGCCTCCACAGCCGTCCGGGTGTTCGCCTGATTGATGGTTCCTAAGGCGTTGACCCCCTTCAAAACAACCTGGCCCCGCTCTGCATCACAGTAATATAATGTGCCTGTATAAAAACCCGCCTCCGTCATCAATGGTCGGGGTTCTTGAGCAAAAACTGTGCCGGCACAAAGACAACAACAAAGCAACAATGCCGCAATGCCTTTTTTTATCATAACCGCTCTCCTTACATTTTTTCCGGTGCTGTAATCTTCAGCATGGTCAACACACTCTTTAAGACAATTCTGGTACTGTCCACCAGTTTTAGCCGGGCGTTCATCAAATCTGCATCCTCTACCCGAACCCGACACGCAGTATAGAAGGTATGGAACTCTGCCGCAAGCTCCATGATATAACGAGTTAACCGTGCCGGTTCCAATGCCTTTGCCGCCGCCCCAATCTCTCCGGGCAAATCGCTCAACTTCTTCAAAAGGGACAGAGCCTCCGGCTCGGTCAAAAGTTCTGCCTTGATTTCGCTATAGGGAAGAACCTTAACCCCCTCTTCCTCCAGAATCCGCAGAATGCTGCAGATTCTTGCATGGGCATACTGGACATAGAACACTGGATTTTCGTTGCTCTGCTCTGCCGCCAATCCCAAATCAAAATCCAGATGGCTTCCGGCACTCCGCATATTAAAGAAGAACCGAGCTGCATCCACACTGATATCCTCTAGCAAATCCGAGAGGGTAATCGCCTTCCCGGTTCGCTTGGACATCCGAACAATCTCTCCGTCCCGCATCAGTCGAACCAACTGCATCAGGACAACATCCAACCGGCTACCGTCAGAGCCAACTGCATTCAGGGCGTTCTTCATCCGTGCCACATGACCGTGATGGTCTGCACCCCAAATATTGATTGCCCAATCATAGCCACGGTCTTCTAACTTATTCATATGATAAGCGATATCTGCGGCAAAGTAGGTGGGAATGCCGTTCTGGCGAACCAGAACCTCGTTTTTCTCCATCCCCATCTTCTCGCAATTGAGCCAGAGCGCACCATCTTCCTCGTAAGTATAGTCGTTATCGGTCAGCTTCTTTATAGCATTCTTGACTGCACCGGAATCGTGGAGAGTGCTTTCCCGGAACCAGACATCATAGTAAATACGGTACCGCTCCAAATCCTCTTTGAGTGCAGTGATATTCTTTTCCAAAGCATACTCCACCAAGGCAGCTTTCCGCTCTGCTTCCTCTGCGTTTAAAAACTTGTCCCCATGGATTGCAATGAAGGCCTTTGCGTGTTCCTTGATATCGTCCCCATGGTAGCCGTCCTCAGGAAATTCAATAGCGTCCTCCCCTTGAAGTGCCTGGATATACCGGGCATTTAAGGAGTTGCCGAACTTCTCAATCTGGTTGCCGGCATCGTTGATATAGAATTCACGGGTTACATCATAGCCTGCGTATTCTAAAACTGCCGCCAAGCAGTCGCCCAAAGCGCCGCCCCGGGCATTCCCCATGTGCATAGGTCCGGTGGGGTTGGCGGATACAAATTCCACCATAACCTTCTTTCCTTTTCCCATGTCAATCTTACCATAATTTTCTCCCTGGGTTTCAATCTGCCCCAGGGTTTCATACAGCCAGTTGGAGGTCAGGTAGAAGTTTATGAATCCCGCTCCCGCAACCTCAATTTTTTCAATATCGGCATCAAGGTCGATATGAGCCGTCAAGGCATCTGCAATGGCACGGGGCGCCATATGAAGAGCCTTTGCCAGAACCATGGCAAGGTTGCAGGCAAAATCCCCGTGCTGCTTGTCCTTGGGGACCTCCAGCCGAATCAGTTCTTCCACTGCCGGCACCTCTGCCTGAGGCAGAGTTCCGTCCTTTTGTGCTTTCTCAAACGCCCCTTTCAAAACGGCGGTAATTTTCTCTTTCATTTGCTCTTGGATATTCATTGGTTTCTTACTTTCTTTGGCGTCAAATAGGTTGTATCGTTACCCGCAAGGAATTGCGAATAAAATTCTCGTTATCAGCATCTAATGTGTAATCCACCCGCAGATTCCCCGCATTTTCCTGAAAGTCAAACGCAACCTCCGAAGTGGAAATCGACGCACCGATTTCCCCGTAGGGGGTGGGGTACAGGCACAAGTTCCTCTCCCCGGTCTGGTAGTGAATCTGCATATTAAACCGACCCTTTCGGGTTACTATCACATTATCCTGCCAGATTTTCAGGGTGGTTACCGTGTCCGGGAATCCGGTCATTTCACTTTCCTGATATTTGATATAGTATTTTTGATTGATGATACCAAACTTCCCTGGGGTTTCCAGCTCGATGGGGTCCTGAACTTCTCCATCGGCTTCCTGAAGGGTTTTGATACGAATCATGACATTGTTATCCATTGCTGTCTCCTAATAATTTTCAATGGCAACTGTGTGAACGCTGCCCTCAATTTCCTTTTCCAAAAACATGCCCGCAAGGGAGGTAAAGCCCTCTACCCCGTCACTGACATAATACTTTGCCCTACCCTGGCTCTGTCCATTGAGGAGTCCCGATTTTTTCAAGCATTCTTTCGCATGTACTGCGGTTTCTGCTCCGGCATCAATCAGGGTAACTCCATCGCCCATAATTTCGGAAATCACCGGTTTGAGCAGAGGATAGTGGGTGCATCCCAGAATCAGGGTATCCACACCCTCGTTTTTTAAGGGTAAAAGATATTCCTTGGCAATCAGCCGGGTGGCTTCGCTATCCAGATATCCGTTCTCCACCAAAGGGACAAACATGGGGCACGCCTTGTTCAGCACCTGAAGTTTCGGACTGATACCTTGCAAGGTTTCTTGATACTTCCCGCTCCGGATGGTACCGGGTGTTCCCAGAACTCCGACCTTACCATTCTCGGTAGCCAATGCCGCTGCCTTGCAGGTAGGTTCCAAAACGCCGGCAATGGGGATGTCCCACTCTTCCTGAATCAAGGGAAGCGCCGCACTGCTGGCGGTGCCACAGGCAATAATGATATACTTAATATCAAAGGTTTTCAAAAATCGAATATTCTGCCGGACATACTTGACCACCGTTTCGGCACTTCGGGTTCCATACGGAACCCTTCCTGTATCACCGAAGTAGATAATATCCTCCCCGGGCAGAAGTTCCATGACCTTCTTCACACAGGTCAATCCTCCCAACCCGGAATCGAAGATTCCAATGGGTCTTGCATCCATTGTCTTACCTCCTAACTTATTACCGCTCCATGGCGTATCCAATCAACCGGTCCACCAGTTGAGAATAATTCGTTCCGCTTGCCTCCCACAGCTTTGCATACATACTAATCGAGGTAAAGCCGGGAATGGTGTTGATTTCATTCAACCGAATATCGTCGGTTTCCTTATTGACAAAGAAATCAACCCGGGAAAGTCCCCGGCATTCGCAAGCACGGTATGCCTTCACGGCATACTCTCGAACCTTTTCCGCAAGCTTTGGGTCCAGCTTCGCCGGAATGGTCAGAATGGATGCCGCATTATTATACTTGGCATCGTAGTCGTAAAACTCTGCAGCAGGTGCAATCTCTCCCACCACCGGAGCACACTCCGGGTCAAGGTTTCCAATGACACTGCTTTCTACCTCGGTGCCATACATCATCTCCTCGACCAGAACCTTTTCATCATGCAAAAATGCGACCCGAAGACCTTCCTCCAGTTCTCTTCTGTCATGCGCCTTGGTAATTCCCATGGAAGAGCCGGCATTGGCAGGCTTAACAAAGCAAGGGTATCCCAGCTTTTCTTCAATCTCATCGCACTTGTCCTCGCCGCATCTTACCTCCACCCAATCTGCCTGAGGAATCCCTGCATGAGCAAAGACAATCTTTGCCATACACTTATCCATACAGACCGCACTGCCAATCACACCGGGACCTACGTAAGGAATCCCAGCCAGTTCAAAGAGCCCCTGAATGGTTCCATCCTCGCCATTCTTTCCGTGGAGAACCGGAAAGACCACATCAATGGGGTACTTTTCCACACCACCCTCGGCAAACCGCAGAATCGCCTTTTCGTCCCGGTCGGGGGAAATAACCGCACGGTCAAAGTTCCATGCCTCCGGATTCTTCAGTTCACTCATGGTTTCGGCGTTGCCGGTATAGTAATACCAGCCTCCGTCCTTGGAAATTCCAATGGTATGCACGGTGTATTTGGTCATGTCCAAATTTCTCAAAACCGATGCCGCCGACAAAAGAGAAACCTCATGCTCACTGGAGGCTCCGCCGAAAATGACACAAAGATTTATTTTACTCATATCGTTCTCCTATCTGCCGACCTGCATCGGCACATAATAATCCATACTAATCTAGTTTCCATTGTACCGCAAACCAAAGAAAAAATCAATATGTATAAAGGATAAATTTACGGCAAAACTTTAAACTGTAACCAAAAAGAGGGTATTTTGTAAAGGAGTGACTGGATTTTATGGGTACTGCCATCAAAAAAATCCTAATTCCGGTGCTTTTGACCGGATTGATTCTGGGAATTCTTCTAGTAGGGCACGCCAGAGAGGAACAAAAATCCATTGCTGGCAATGTGTTGCGTCTTCATATTATTGGAAACACCAACACCGACACCGACCAGACTCTAAAACTTCTGGTACGGGACAGTATTATAAAGAAGCATCAAAACCTCTTTGCCGACGCTATAAACGCCCAGGATGCCACCATAAGGGCAAGTCTTGCTGGGTCCGCTATGGCGGATACGGCAGAGAAAACCCTGCGGATGCATGGATGTCTTGCCCCAGTTACTGTCCGGGTTGAGAAAACCGCCTTTCCCACCAAAAAATACGGTAATGTTCGTCTTCCTGCCGGAACCTACACCGCCGTCAATGTCCGGATAGGCAGTGCATCCGGGAAGAACTGGTGGTGTGTTCTCTATCCTCCCCTCTGCCTGACCGAGGGTACCCTGAAAGCAGATGAACAGACCCTCCATCTCCTCCAAAAGGAGCTATCGGCGGAGGAATATGCGTTGGTTACCCAGCCTGATAAAATTACATTCCGGATGAAGTTCCGGATTCTAGAAATTTTGGGGGAACTTTTTTCCTGACTGTGATAAAATTCCCTATTTTCGTCAATACTGTAAAAAACAGAAAAACCATTGCCCATCCGGGCAGAAAGGATTGTGTTTCTATGAAGGATAAAATTTTTGGCGTTTTGCAGCGAGTGGGGCGTTCCTTTATGCTTCCCATTGCAATTCTGCCGGTAGCAGGTCTCTTTTTAGGGATTGGCGGCGCCTTTACCAACGAAACCATGCTCAAAGCTTATAACCTGATGGGAATCATGGGTCCCGGCACCGTTATCAACGGAATCTTGCAGGTGTTAAACGCCTGCGGCAACATTATCTTTGCCAACCTTCCCCTGATTTTTGCCATTGGTATTGCAATCGGTATGGCAAAACGAGAAAAAGAAGTTGCCGCCCTTGCCGGTGCCATTGCGTTTCTGGTTATGAATGCCGCCATCGGTGCCATGGCTCTTAACACCTACGGAGCTGACGGAGTGGCAGAGCATCTGGCAAATGGTTCTATGACCTCGGTAGTTGGCATCAACTCCCTCCAGACCGGTGTCTTTGGAGGTATCATTGTAGGACTTGGAGTTGCGGCACTTCATAACCGATTCTATAAAATCCAGCTCCCAAAGGTTCTCTCTTTCTTCGGCGGAACCCGGTTTGTCCCCATTATTTCTGCAGCGGTTTATTTAGTGGTTGGTATTTTGATGTTCTTCATCTGGCCTCCCATCCAGACCGCCATCGTCCACATCGGCGATTTGGTACAACGCTCCGGCTACCTCGGTACATGGATTTACGGTGTAACCGAGCGTGCTTTGATTCCATTTGGACTTCACCATGTTTTCTACCTTCCCTTCTGGCAGACCAATGTTGGCGGTGTTCTGGAAGTTGGTGGCAGGCTCTGGGAGGGTGCCCAGAACATCTTCTTTGCCCAACTGTCCGACCCTACAGTAGAGCACTTTGCCGTATCGGCAACCCGGTTTATGTCCGGTAAGTTCCCCCTGATGATTTTCGGTCTGCCTGGCGCTGCTCTTGCCATGTACCACTGTGCACGAAACGAAAAGAAAAAGGTGGCTGGCGGCTTGCTCCTCTCTGCGGCATTGACCTCCATGCTTACCGGTATTACCGAACCCATTGAGTTTACCTTCCTCTTTGTAGCGCCTCTTTTGTATGTGGTTCATTGTGTGTTTGCCGGACTTGCCTATATGCTGATGCATATTTTCAACGTAGGCGTGGGCATGACCTTCTCCGGCGGTCTGATTGACTTATTCCTCTTTGGTATTTTGCAGGGGAACGCCAAAACCGACTGGCTGAATGTCATCTGGGTGGGTATCGGTTACTTTGTGGTTTACTACTTCCTTTTCCGGTTCTTAATCAAGAAATTTAACTTCAAAACTCCGGGACGGGAATCCGACGACGAGGAAACCAAACTCTATACCCGTGCTGATATGAATGCCAAAAACGCCTCCGAGAGCCGTAGTGCTTTCATCATCCGAGGTCTGGGTGGGAAAGAGAACATCAGCGACATTGATTGCTGTGCAACCCGGCTTCGGGTTACCGTTCGAGACGGCGGCAAGGTTGCCGATTCCATATTAAAGGAAAGCGGTGCCGCCGGCGTCATTCGAAAAGGGAACGGCGTACAGGTTATCTATGGGCCGGTGGTTACTGTGATTAAGTCGGAACTGGAGGATTATCTGGCAACTGACGCTACAAATTCCAGGCCACAAAAAGCGGTTTCTCTCTCTGCGCCCATGACGGGCAGAATTCTTCCCTTGAACCAGGTGGAGGATGAGGCGTTCTCCCAGGAGATACTGGGGCAGGGTATTGCCATTGAACCCACCGAAGGAAAGCTCTACGCCCCCTGTGACGGCGTGATAGAGAACATTCCCGAGAGCCATCACGCCATAGGGTTACGCTCCAAAGACGGTCTGGAAACTCTACTTCATGTTGGTCTTGACACCGTAAAACTTGAGGGTAAGTTCTTTAAGCTCCATGTAAAAGAGGGCGACACCGTCAAGGAAGGGGATTTGCTCTGCGAATTTGATTTGGATGGCATCAAAAAAAGCGGATACAAAACCACAACTCCCCTGGTTCTTTGTGACAGCCGTCAATACCGGGAAATTACCCCCGCTTATGAGCACGAAACCGTCAAACACGGAGAGCTTCTGCTCCGCATTGAGCTTTCCCACAATTAACAAGCATTCTAACCGTCCTGCAAGATTTCTTGCAGGACGGTTTTTCTATCATTGTATGCGTCCTGAAACAAATTATGAAATACGTCAGCAAATACAATTCTTCGTTTATTTTTCTTCAAAAAGCCTTCCGCATTCCATCCAAAACGAGCAAGCCCGCACCCTACAACGCAAAAAGCCTCCTGATGGGAGGCTTTTCTTCGTTGTCATTGTGTCGATGTAGTGCCGGTAGCTTTGGTGTTTAAATTAATATATTCCTCTGTGTTTTCCAGAAAGGTAAAGCTATTTTTTATAAAATTGATATCCTTCATCATATTTTCAAAATCCTCTGCTAACCATTCATCCTCTTCGTCCCGGTCTGTCCAGACGGGATATTGAACATCGGTAGCAATGGACCAGTAATAAGCCATATCCTTGCTCCAGTACAGACACTCACTGGGAGATACCAGCTCCTCCATTTTGGCTTCTTCTGTTCTATCCAGTTTGGTAATGGAAAACAACATCCCCGAGCCTTTTCCATACTTTTCAAAAATCTCCTTATGATAAAATACCACCTGATTATGGTACTGTACCGCATCATACCCGCTCTTCCAGTGCTCGGGAAGTTTGAGCTGGAACCCCATGACTTCATTGGTGTAAGTGATGGTTGACACCAGCTTTTCTGCCGGAGATTCTGCACGAAACACCTGCAAAAGTGGCTCTGACTCCACATAGTTGATGCGGAAGACAAACCGTCCGTCTGCCACAAGATTCCGTCCCCGGACTGTCTTTAGAACCACATTGCTCCGGTTACTGTTTTGCAGTTTTCCCAAATCTTTGATAAAGTCCTCCATGGGATAGTTGGTTTCCATATGCTCCGTTGCCGCTTGGTATAGTTTCTTCACATCCGGCAGACGGTTCCCGAAAACCGCCTGATTGAGAACCTCCTCGATAACCGAAAACCATGTCATTCTCCGAAGTTCTTTATCGTTTTCGGCACTTCTATCCCGGAATCGCAGCAGGTGTCCCACCTGTTCTCCGGTCAGGTGTTGTCTTCCGGCGGTCAAACTGATATGCAAATCCTGATAAGGGTCATCATACACCATATTGTAAGGCACCTCAAACTCAAGACCGCCAATGCTGTCCACCAGTTCCTCAACTGCCTCGATTTCTACCTTTGCATAATAGTGAACAGGAATTCCAAACAACTCCCGCATCGCATCAATGGCTACCTGATGATTATTTTTATCCCCTGCCAGATAGTCTGCAATCGTTCTGACGGTGTCATCTCCCTCTTCGATGTACTCGGTGTTTCTCGGGACACTCATTCCCGTCAAAAGCTTTCCGTCAAAATGGAACAACAAAATAGCATCTGGTCTGCCGGCAGGGTCAACGCCCTCTACTAAAATGGTAAACTCATCCCCCTGCCGTTCCTCGGTATTGAGTCCCAAAATCCGTTCCCCAGGCATCCCAATCTTCCCATTCAAAATTCCGCTCGCAAGCACCGCCCCGGCAACAACCACAAGAGCCAACAAAATAGACAGAATGGTCATCCTCTTACTGATTTTCCCATTTTGTTTCAGCATCAAAAGCCTCTGCATCAAGGTCTTTTTCTTCCCGGTCATTCCTGTCGTCAAAGGGATTTGACGGGAATTGGTTCCGGAAAGCAGTGCAAGGATGGTTTCCGCATAGGCACTGGTTTCTCTGTTGTCAAGCTGATTCACTACCGCCCTGTCACAGGAGATTTCGCAGTCAAGATTGACTTGTTTTGCAATAAAATATACAGCGGGATTGAACCAATGAATACACTTGACCATACTCAAAAACCATTTATACAGAACATCCTGACGTTTCAAATGAACACACTCATGGGACAAGACATAATGGAGTTGTTCCGGCGATAGCTTGGTGTCCGGCAGCAATAAAGTGGGACGGAACACCCCTATCATCAGAGGCGAACAGATAGAATTCGATACCCGCACCCGAACCGCTCTGCTGGTATAGTTTTTAAGTTCAGGACAATCCATTTCCCTTGACTTTCTGCGGAGCTTCCGTAAAAATAAGCCATAGCAGACCATCCGCAGAAAGAACAACCCCAGAGCCACCGTTATCCAGACCCCAAAGAGAACCGGCAGACCGAGTTTCTTTATCGCATTGCGTTCCCGCTCCACAACGCCCATCAAATTCTGTACCATGGGCGGCTCTGCCTCATCCAGAATAACCATTTCTCCGTTTTCGCTCTCGGCTTGAGGAAGTACCATAGTTTCCCTTTGTTCAACATCCGGTAAAATTGGTTCCGGCACGGTAATCCTGATGGGCAGCACCATGATAAGAAGCACCGCAAGCCACATATAATAATGCCACCCGGCAGAAAAGACCTTTTTGGTAAAAGGACGAAAGATTGCCAGAGTCAGGGCAAGAATAGCTCCAATACAAGAGGTAAGGAGCAACATTTTGAATATTTCTATCATGACCTATTCCCCCTTTTCATCAAAGATGGCTTTCAGTTCCTGAATCTCCTCCCGGGATAGCTTTTCTTCCTCAAAAAGTGCAACCGCAAACTCCCGTATCGAGCCATGGTATAAGCTTTTGATTAAATTTCTGGTCTGGGATTTGCGATATTCCTTTTCGGTAATTCCCGGGGTGTAATAATAAAGCTTTCCCTGCTTTTGGGAGTTCAGCGCTCCCTTTTCTACCAATCGGGTCAAAAAGGTGGCAATGGTGGTTTTCTTCCACCCCTTATCCTCCACCGCCTTTCCTATCTCCAACGAGGTAATGGGTTCTTTTGCCTGCCACACTACCTTCATAATTTCCAGTTCCGCATCTCCTATGGATATGTTCTTCACAAACATCCCTCCTGACATTTTGTTCTACAATTGTAGTTTATTATATTCTACCATTGTAGAATATATTTGTCAAGAGTTTTTTTGAGAGGATAAAAAAGGGGCGGACAGAGTCGTCCGCCTCTACCAAAAAACCTTCCGTATGGGAGGCTTTTTCTTATACTCTTCGTTTAAACAGTTTTTCAATTTCTGCCTTGGTAAAGGCGATTTTGATGGGGCGTCCATGGGGACAGGTACCAATGCCGCTTTCTTCCAGTTCCTCCATCCGTCGTACCAAATCCTCCATTTCGGGGAGGGTCAGTTTATGGTTTGCCTTAATGGCGTATTTGCAGGAAATCATATCCAGTGCTCGCTCCTCGAAGTCAGCAACCGGATGCCGTCGCTGTTCCTGCAAACTTTCGGCAAGCTCCAAAATCAAGTCCCGGATTCCCTGCTCGTCAGCTACGATAGGAGTACCGTGGACAATAATCGAATTACCGCCGAAGTCCTCCAGTTCAAAACCGAAGTCAAAAAAATCGGTTTTGCAGTCCAGCACCGTCTGCTTTTCTTTAAAGTCAAGACTGATGACCATAGGGGTAAGTAACATCTGGGAAAGCTTTTCTTTTTTGAGATAGGATTCCTTTAAGGCTTCAAAACGCAGTCGTTCATGGGCAGCATGCTGGTCGATAAGATACATGGTTTCCCCTCTTTGACAGACGATATAGGTATCAAAAACCTGTCCCGCAATTCGAGTGGGTTCGGCTTTCTGTTCCGGCTTGGAAATAACTTCTGGCATCACTTCCTGTACCGGAGTTGTCTCTATCATCTGCTCCAGAATCTCTTCATGTTCCGACTCACGCAGAGCATTGGTTGTCTTTTCTTCCATTTCTCGTTTGGGAATGGTGTATTCCATAAACTGCCGAACCAGACCGGGGGTTACCGCCGGTTCCCGTTTGGGAGCCTGACCACTGAAAAATCCCGGTGCTTTCGATTTGGGTAAGGTTGGTTCCGGTTTTCGAAAGACCGGTTCCGGCTTTCTCTCCAGAGAAGCAGCCGGGGCGTCCTCTTGCTTGGGTTTCTGGCTTCCCAGTACCGCACTATGGAGTGCATGATAAGCCACCTCGTAAATCTGCTTTTCGTTGGCGAACTTAATCTCGGTCTTGGCGGGATGAACATTCACGTCCACCTGCTCGGGAGGCAACGTAACCGATAGAACAAAGAACGGGAATCTTCCTACCATAATGGTATTTCGGTAGGCCTCCTCTGCTACCTTTGCCAAAACATGGTTTTTCACATATCTGCTGTTCACAAAGAGGGTCTGTCTTGTCCGGTTTCCTCTTGCAAGCTCCGGCTTACCAATCAGACCGGCAATTCGGATGTTATCCTCGGTATAGTCCACCGGGATAACCGCTTTTGCATGGTCTAATCCGTATAACTTGAGCACCACACTTTCCAGCTTTCCATCGCCGGAGGTGGCAAACACCTCTTTCCCGTCGCAGGTATAGGTAATAGCAATCTCGGGGCGGGACAGAGCGATTCTTCCAAGCAGGTCGGCAACATAGCCTGCCTCGGTGGCGTCTTTCTTCAAAAACTTCATCCGTGCGGGAATATTCGCAAAGAGTTTTTTGACCACCATGGTAGTCCCATCGGCACATGCCATGGGTTCTTTCCCTTGGGGGATGCCATGGAGCAGTTCCAGATAGGTGCCTTCCTCGGCATCTGCGGTTTTGGAGATAACCTCTACTTCGGCGACCGCACAGATACTTGCCAGTGCCTCGCCACGAAAACCCATGGTAGCAATGGTTTCCAAATCCTCAATGGAGGATAGCTTACTGGTTGCATGACGCAGAAACGCCGTTTCTAACTGGTCAGCAGGAATCCCGCAACCGTCATCGGTTACCCGGATATACCCTATGCCACCTTGCTTGATTTCCACGTCGATATGCTTGGCACCGGCGTCAATGGCGTTTTCCACCAGTTCCTTGACCACCGCTGACGGACGTTCTGCCACCTCTCCGGCGGCAATCTGGTCTGCCACCGCCTGGGATAGCACCTGAATTTTATCCATAGGGTTTCCCCCTTTCTGTCATCTACAAATTTTTAATCTTCGCCTGGAGGTCATAGAGCTTGGTCAGTGCCTCTACCGGCGTCATCACATTCAAGTCGATTCCCCGCAGTTCTTCTAGTACCGGATGTTCTGCGGCACCGAAGAAATTCATCTGGCTTTCATCAACCGTTTCCGGCTTATAGCTGCGAATTTTTGCATCACTGACCTGATGGGCATCCTGGGATTCCAAGGTTTCCACAATCTCCCGGGCACGGTTTACCACCGGCTTTTTGACCCCGGCAAGAGCCGCAACATCCACACCATAGCTCCGGTCTGCACCGCCACGGATAATCTTCCGCAAAAAGCTGATGGTATCTCCCCGTTTCTTGACTGCCACACAATAGTTCTTCACATTAGGGATTTTATCTTCCAACTGGGTCAGCTCGTGATAATGGGTGGCAAACATGGTTTTGGCACCGCACTTTTTTACATCAGCGATATATTCCACCACCGCCCAGGCAATGCCAAGGCCGTCAAAGGTGCTGGTCCCTCGACCAATTTCGTCTAGAATAACCAAACTCTTTTCGGTGGCATTGTCCAAAATGTATGCGACCTCATTCATCTCCACCATAAAGGTACTCTGTCCCGAGGACAAATCATCGGAGGCACCGACTCTGGTAAAAATCTTATCCACAATTCCAATTTCTGCCGACTCTGCCGAAACAAAGCTACCAATTTGTGCCATCAGGACAATCAATGCCGTCTGGCGCATATAGGTGGATTTACCTGCCATATTAGGACCGGTAATAATGGAAATCTGGTTCTCCCGGCTATCTAAAATGGTATCGTTGGGAATGAACCGCACATCTTTAGAAAGTGCCTCCACCACCGGGTGTCTTCCGTTTTTGATGTTGATTTTTTCGTTTTCCCGAACAATGGGCATTACATAGTTGTTCTTTTCCGCAACTGTAGCAAAGGAGCACAGAACATCAATAACCGAAACTGCCGCCGCCGTTCTCTGGACACGGGAAAGTGCCTGGGCAACCCTGTCCCGTACCTGACAGAAAAGCTCGTATTCCATATCCACCATTTTTGCACTGGCGTCCAGAACGGCTTCCTCGACCTCTTTTAGTTCCGGGGTAATATACCGCTCTCCGTTTGCCAAGGTTTGCTTTCTGATAAAGTAATCCGGAACCTGGTCGGTGTACTGCTTGGTGGTTTCCACATAATATCCAAAGACCTTGTTGTAGCCAAGCTTTAATAGCTTAATTCCGGTCTTTTCTTTCTCCTTTTCCACCAGCTCGTTCAGGATTTCCCGTCCGTTTTCAGTTAAATCCCGGACTCTATCCAAGTCCTCATTGGCACCCTTTAAAATCAACCCGCCGCCACGAAGACTTGCCGGAGCATCTTCCTTGATGGTGGAATCAATCAATTCATAAATATCCTGTAGGGGGTCAATGTCCTCCCTACAATGGCGGAGTAATTTGGACTGCACCTCCTGAAGGCACCGGAGCATGTCAGGAAGCTGTTTTAAGGAAAGCTTTAATGAGGTTAGTTCTCCGCATCCGGCGTTTTTATAGACAATCCGGTTAATCAACCGTTCCATATCCGAAATCTGTTTTAATGCCTCGGTCATTTCTGCCCGGAGCATGGGGTCTTTGAGAAGTTCATCCACCGCATTGTGGCGGTTGGCAATAGCACCGCAGTTAAGTAGCGGTGCAGTCATCCATTTCCGGAGCCGCCTTGCCCCCATAGCGGTATGGGTTTTATCCAGAATATGTAACAGACTGCCACGATAGTTCCGGTCCCGAAGGGTTTCTAAAATCTCTAGATTCCGCAAGGTATACAAGTCAAGCTGCATCCGCTGGTCATCCTTGTCAGTTTCGATGCTCTTTAGGTTCTTCAGTTCAGTTTTCTGGGTTTCCTCCAGATAGAGAAGCAATGCACCAATGGCAGAAACGCAGTTGGGACGACTAGTTAACTGACAGTCCTCTAAAGAGCCGAACTGGGAAACCACCTTCTTTTCCGCCTCTGCCGGTTCAAAGGACCAATCGTAGTAGTTTCGCACCAGACCGTGGGTGCGGCCCTTAATCTCGTTTAAGAGGTTCTCGTTTTCATAACCCCGAAGGTTCATAATTACCTCGGCAGGGGAAAACTTGGCAAGCTCGTTAAAGAGGGGCAGGAAAAAGTCCTCCTGGGGAATCTCCCGAGCGGTACATTCGCCGGTGGTGATGTCCACCAGAGCAATTCCGGCACCCTGTTCTGCCACATAGATAGAACAAAGGTAATTATTCCGGCTGGCATCCAAAGCGGTACTGTCCATGATGGTTCCGGGGGTAATGACACGGATAACCTCCCGTTTCACGATATCCTTGGCGGTTGCAGGGTCCTCTGCCTGTTCGCAGATGGCGGCTGAATAGCCGTTTGCCACCAAGCGCGCCACATAGCCGTCTACTGCATGAAACGGCACACCGCACATGGGCGCCCGTTCCTCTAACCCGCAGTTTCGTCCGGTTAAGGTAATGTCCAGAACCTTGGACGCAATGAGAGCATCATCAAAGAACATCTCATAAAAGTCGCCCAGCCGGTACAGTAAAATACTGTCCGGATACTGCTCTTTTACTTTGAAATACTGTTTCATCATGGGCGTCAGTTCTTCATAATCAATCTTCTGCGTCATGATTCTCCCCCCGTTTCTGGTTTGCTATCTTGAATAGGAAGAAAACCGCAGACCGGCCCGGTCAACGGTTTTGTTCTTCGGTTTTTCCTTGTGTTTAGTGGCAGCCACCACAGCTGGAGCAGGAACCGCTGCAACCGCTGTTTCCGCCGGAAATAGCAGTCTTGATTATCTGGTCCATAATGTTAAGGGTCCGTTCAAATGCCTGATTTGCCTCGATGTACTCCCGAACGGTAGGATTCTCCGCCATCTTATTAAACTCCGCCTGGAGAACCTCGTTGATTTCCTTTGCCTCATCTGCGGTAGGCTGTCTGTCCTGAAATGCCGCCATCTTCTCGGTGCGGATATCATTGTAGGCGTTAATCAAATCAACTGCTGTGGTATCTGCAGTCAGGGCACGATTTGCCTCATCTGCCCGCTTTTTGATATCACTGTGGGCAATCAAATCCCCCAGTTCTTTTGCTTTTTCGAAAATCTGTTCACTCATGTTGTTTTTCCTCCTATATGATTTCGCCAAACAAAGACCACGTTTGGCTTTTGGTTATCTTGATGGCTTGCAAGGTACCGACCAAATCAGCCGTCCCCTCAAAATTAACCACCTTGCCCCCCTCGGTACGCCCAGTCAAAGTGTTTTCGTTATTTTTGCTAACACCCTCTACCAGAACCATTACCGTCTTTCCAAGGTAGGCATCATTCTTTTTCTTGGAAATCTCGTTCTGGACTTCCAGCATTTTTTCAAAGTTTTTATGTTTTTGCTCCTCATCCATCACATCTGGCATGGTCGCCGCAGGGGTTCCCTGCCGTTTGGAATAGATAAAGGAAAAAATGGTATCATACTCCACCGTTTGGAGCAAAGAGAGGGTTTCTGCAAAATCCTCGTCTGTTTCCCCGGGAAATCCTACAATGATATCGGTGGTTAAAACAATATCCGGCATCTTCACACGGACTTTGTCCACCAGACTCAAATACTGCTCTCTGGTATATTTCCGATTCATTGCAGTTAAGATTTTGGTAGACCCCGACTGTACCGGCAGGTGTAGTTGCTTACAAATTTTAGGTTCTTCTGCCATAACAGCAATCAGTTCGTCAGAAATATCTTTGGGATGGGAGGTCATAAACCGTACCCGTTCAATCCCATCCACCCGGCAGACCTTTTTGAGAAGTTCGGGGAAACAATCCCCCTCTTCCAAATCATTGCCGTAGGAATTCACATTCTGTCCTAAAAGCATGACCTCACGGTAGCCCTGTCTTGCTACCGTTTCGACCTCTGCCAGAATCCTTTCCGCAGACCGGCTCCGCTCTCTCCCTCGCACATAGGGCACAATGCAATAAGTACAAAAATTATTGCAGCCGTACATAATGGGAATCTTGGCAAGGGGTGGCGGGTCCCGATGATAGGAAATCTCCTCGAAGATATGTCCATCCTCGTCCTCCACATCAAAGCTACGCTCTCCATGCCAAACGCTATCTAAAAGGGACGGAAACCGATACAGGGCATGGGTGCCAAAAACCAAATCCACATGCTTGTATTTTTTCCGGATGATTTCGGCAATATGCGTCTGCTGCATCATACAACCGCAAACTCCAATGACCATATCCGGCTTTCTCCGTTTTACATGCTTTAAGGCACCTAAATTCCCGAACACTCTAAGCTCGGCGTTTTCCCGCACTGCACAGGTATTATACAGAACCAAATCCGCATCCTCTGCCCTCTCACAGAAGTCAAAACCCATTTCGGAAAGCATTCCCTTAAGTTTCTCGGAATCACTGGAATTTTGCTGACAGCCATAGGTTTCTACAAAGGCAAGGGGCGACTTGCCCCTCCCTTGGTTTTTCTCTTTGATTCGATGAATCAATTCTCTTTGTGCCGACATCTCCTCGGCACTGATAAATCGGTCTTCTCTCATTCTTTGTTCCTGTATTTGTTTAAGATTTTTTCAATTCTGCCAATGGGAGTCAGAAGCTCGCTGATGGAATTATCCTCATTTAAGGTTTTGATAATCAAAGCGATATACTTGGACATATCCACCTCATGGTACCATGCACATTCTTTCAGTTCCGGTCTCCGGTATACCAGATTGGTGGTAAAGACCGCATCAATAATCCCTTCTTCATGCGCCTGATCGAACTTTTCAACACCCTCAGTAAAGAGTCCAAAGGTAGAGAAAACCAGAACCCGATTCGCCTTTCTCTTTTTCATCTGCTTGGCAACATCAATCATGGAATCGCCGGAGGCAATCATATCATCTACAATAATGACATTTTTCCCTTCAATGTCACGGCCCAGGAATTCATGGGCAACGATAGGGTTCTTGCCGTCAATGATAGTAGAATAATCCCGACGCTTATAGCAGGTACCCATATCCATGCCAAGAACCGAAGAATAATAGATACAACGTCCCATAGCACCCTCATCAGGAGAAACGATAACCGTGTTATCCTTATCCAACATAATGGAATCATCATACCGCAGGCAAGCCTTAATCATCTGGTAAGTAGGATGAATATTCTCAAAGCCGGTAAGGGGAATGGCATTCTGGACTCTGGGGTCGTGAGCATCAAAGGTAATAATGTTGTTTACTCCCATCTTTTCCAGTTCCTGCAACGCCCAGGCACAATCCAAAGACTCCCGGGAAACCCGTTTATGCTGGCGTCCCTCATAGAGCATGGGCATAATTACGGTAATCCGCTTTGCCTTACCGCCCATAGCCGAAATAATTCTTTTTAAATCCTGAAAATGGTCGTCCGGACTCATTCGATGCTCGGTGCCGTACATTTTGTATGTAACTCCGTAATTAAAGGCATCCATCACAATATAGATATCGTAAGTTCTGATAGAATGCATAATCATTGCCTTTGCTTCGCCAGTACCAAACCGAGGATTGTTCACAGGAATCAAGAAGGTTTCAATTTCCTCCCCGCCGTTCTCCTCATTGAACCGTTTCAAGTAGAAGTTAATCCTCTGGGCCATCTCTTCGCAGCCCTTCATGCCAATAACACCCAATTTTCCTAAATTATAGGATTCCACAGCGTTTTCCGCCATTAAAAATCATCCTTTCCTTGTTGCATTTTATATGGTTTGTTCATCATTCTCATTGGTAGCTGTGTGCCGAGAGAAGCTGGTAGCGGATATCCCAAAGTTTCTGAGATAAATCTACATAATATTCATGAGGATTTTCAAAACGCTTGACCTCTTCCCAAATGGCATCAAGACTTTCCTTACAGTGCTCCCGAATTTCCCCAAGGGACGGGGACTTATATACACATTCCCCTTTTTGGAAGATAGGAACCTGCAGTGGCACTGCCTTAAAATTCTTAACCATTTTCCTCTTCCACGTATTTCTGGGGTCAAAAATCTCATAATCTTTGGTATCGTCAATAACCTCGTCATAAGCTGTCAAAACATCGGCAATCGCCATGCCAGTTTCCCGGGAATACAGCCGATACGGCTTTTTAAAGTACGGATTGGTAATCTTCGCCACATTCTCACTAACCTTGATTCTGGGACGGATTTCCCCATCTTCTTCAATGGCAACCAGTTTATACACTCCGCCAAAGACAGGCTCTGATTTAGAGGTAATCAGTCGTTCTCCCACGCCAAAAGAATCTACTTTGGCTCCCTGCTGAAGAATATCCCGGATGATATACTCATCCAGAGAATTGGAAATCACAATCTTGGCAGACTGCCAACCGGCATTGTCCAGATACTCCCGGCATTTACGAGTTAAATAGGTAATATCGCCGCTGTCAATCCGAACACCGCAGTTGGTAATTCCCAGAGGCTTTAGCACCTCATCAAATACTTTGACCGCATTGGGAAGACCGCTCTTTAAAACATGATAAGTATCAATCAAAAGCGTGCAGTTATTGGGGTACGCCTTGGCGTAAGCCAGGAAAGCATCATATTCACTTTCAAAGGACTGTACCCAGCTATGCGCCATGGTTCCCAGTGCCGGCACGCCAAACATCTGCTCTGATATGGTACACGCCGTCCCACAAACACCGCCAATATAGGCAGCTCTGGCTCCATACATGGCACCGTCATAACCTTGAGCACGGCGGGACCCAAACTCCATCACAGGAATCTCCCCCGCCGCACGGACAATCCGATTACTCTTGGTGGCAATCAAGCTTTGGTGGTTGATGGTCAAAAGTATCATGGTTTCCACAAACTGTGCTTGAATCAGGGGGCCCCGTACCGTTACAATGGGCTCGTTAGGAAAAATCGGAGTTCCTTCGGGAATTGCCCATACATCACAAGAAAACTTAAAATTCTCAAGATAAGTCAAGAAATCCTCATCAAACATCTTTTTGCTCCGAAGATACTCTATGTCCTCTTTCTCGAACTTCAAGTTCTTCATATAATCAATCATCTGTTCCACGCCCGCCATAATAGCAAATCCCGCTCCATCAGGAGCCTGCCGGAAATACATATCAAAATAGGCAATCTTCTCCCCCATACCCTCCTTGAGGTAGCCATTCGCCATAGTAAGTTCATAAAAATCCGTCAGCATGGTGTAATTCATAACAAAAGCCCTCTTTTCTGGATTCTTGTCCGATTTTGGAACGCAAAAACAGTATGTACTCATAGTATACCATAACTCAAAACAAAAAAACAAGCACTTTGAAACAAAATATTGACAAAAAAGTCGAAAATCGTTATGATTCTTTATAAAGTATACCAAAAAATCCCCAAAAGGCGGTGGACACCATCAAAAAAAAACATTGGATTCTTCTTCTGGGAGGAATTATTCTTCTCAGCCTGATGATGCTTTTGATTCCCGGATTTTTTTCTCCTGAAGAACCGGTGGCAGAGATTTTCCGGGACGGTGTTTTGATTCAGACAATCAACCTTGACAACACATCAGATGCCCTGACCATTCCCATCATACAAGGAAAGCAGGAAAACATTCTGGAAGTATCTGGCGGCGGTATCCGTATGAAATCTGCCAACTGTCCCGATAAACTCTGTGTTCATCAGGGACGGATTGATTCCGGTGCATCACCTATTGTTTGTCTCCCCCACCGGCTGGTTATTCAAGTTAGAGATGGATATTCGGCAACCGATGCTATATCCCAATAGAAAGTAGGTGTGTTATGTCTGTCAAACGACTCTCCGTTAATGCAGTTTTGACCGCAGTAGCACTGGGAATCTTTGTTCTGGAGGCGCAACTTCCGCCCCTGACTCCCATTCCCGGCATCAAACTAGGTCTTGCTAATTTAATAACCCTCTTTGCACTGGTCTTTTTAACACCCAAGGATGCATACCTGATTCTGCTTGCACGAATTCTGTTGGGTACACTTTTTACAGGAAATCCCTCGGTACTCCTCTATAGCCTCACAGGCGGCATCGCCAGTCTTTGGTTGGAAGCCTTTCTTCTCCGCCATAACCAGAAACAATTCCTCTGGGGCATTAGTGCTTTGGGAGCTCTGGTTCATAACACGGTTCAGCTTTTGATTGCCCTTTGGATGACCAATACCCCTGCCATCCTGTCCTATCTGCCCATCCTTTGGATATCCGGAATCTTGACTGGACTCTTTACCGGCTTTTGTATCCATTTCCTCTCTCGCCGGTACGAAAAGCAACTCCGTAAAATCCTTCCATTCAATTCAAAAACAGGAGTGTGAAAACACTCCTGTTTTTAATGGGAAGTATGTGAAAAAATAGACAACCTTTTTTGTTGACAAAGATGCCCGAAATCTGTATAATAAAAATAATGCGTATCCCGCATAAACACTAGAGGTTTCGTGAATTTTTTAACACACTTTTTTCATAAAAAATTCACTTTATTTTAAGTACAAACCGTAAGGAGGAGCAGTACATGAAAACATTCCACGGCGGCGTACATCCCGCTGACATGAAATCAGCAACCTGCCATAAACCTGTTGTGAATTTGGCCCCACCGGATGAGCTTATCTTTCCTCTCTCCCAACATATTGGGGCACCGGCAGTTCCCTGTGTAAAGACAGGAGATACCGTCCTGATGGGACAGAAAATTGCAGAAGCTTCCGGTTTTGTATCTGCCAACATTCACGCATCGGTTTCCGGCAAAGTAAAAACTATAGAGAAACGGCTGCATCCAAATGGCACTATGGTGGATTGTATCGTGATTGAGAACGACCACCAGGACACGCCTTCTTCTGATTTTTCCTTAAATGAACAGGACTAC
Source organism: Ructibacterium sp. (assembly GCA_045606185.1). Classification (GTDB taxonomy): domain Bacteria; phylum Bacillota; class Clostridia; order Monoglobales; family Monoglobaceae; genus Ructibacterium. The sequence continues at coordinate 11,969 of JAZURN010000021.1, read as the reverse complement.
ACCACCCTTTCCCCCAAGGAGATTCTTGACCTTGTCCGGGAGGCAGGGATTGTTGGTATGGGCGGAGCCACCTTTCCTACCCACGTCAAGCTTTCTCCACCCGAGGATGCCAAAATTGATTATGTGATTGTCAATGGTGCCGAGTGCGAGCCTTATCTTACCTCTGACCACCGTGCCATGCTGGAAAATACCAAGTCGATTTTACGAGGAGTTTCCATCATTCTTCAGCTCTTTGGTCTTTCGGAGGGGTATATCGGCATCGAGAGTAACAAGCCGGATGCCATTGCGCATATGAAAGCTGCGGCAGAAGCCTTTCCGGTTAAGAAAATACATATTATTCCTTTGAAGACCAAGTATCCACAAGGTTCGGAAAAGCAGCTGATTAACGCAGTAACCGGACGGAAGCTTAAGCCAGGGCAACTCCCCTGGCAAGCAGGATGTATCGTAACCAATATTGATACCACCGCCGCCATTGCAAGGGCAGTGATCAAGGGGATTCCCCTGACCACCCGAATTGTAACCCTTGGTGGAGATGTTCTTAAAAATCCTATGAACTATCGTGTCCGCATCGGCACTCCCTTTTCCTATGTAGTGAAGCAGTCGGGCGGGGTTCTTGAACCACCCAAAAAGGTACTGATGGGCGGCCCCATGATGGGAACTGCCGTACCCAATCTGGATGTTCCTGTTATCAAAGGAACCTCTGGCATTCTATGCCTTGGAGAAAAGTCCGCTCGTCTAGAGCAGGAAACCGCCTGCCTGCGGTGTTCCAAATGCCTTTATGTCTGCCCTATGAATCTTCAGCCTAACCTACTGGACACTCTATCCAGACGGGATGCCTTTGAGGAACTTACCAAACTGCACATAACCGATTGTATTGAATGCGGAAGTTGTGCGTTTATCTGTCCCGCAAGACGACGGCAGGTTCAGCAGATACGAATTGCCAAAATTAAAATGCGCAATGCGCAAACAAAAGGAAAGTAAGGAGGGATACCATCATGCAAGATAAATTACTCGTTTCACACTCGCCCCACATTGCAGGTGGGGACTCTACCCAAAGAATCATGCTCCATGTGGTCATCGCTCTGCTTCCGGCTCTGGTTGCCGGCTGTCTGGTCTTTGGTGCACGGGCATTGTTAGTTGTGCTCCTTTGCGTAGCTTCCTGCATGGTCTTTGAAGGCCTCTGGCAAAAACTTCTAAAGAAACCCGTTACCGTTTCGGATTTAAGCGCTGTAGTAACCGGACTTTTACTTGGCATGAATCTTCCGGCAAGCATCCCCCTTTGGATGCCTGTTGTCGGTTCTTTCTTCGCAATTATCATTGTCAAACAGTTTTTTGGCGGGTTAGGTCATAACTTCATGAACCCCGCACTGGGAGGCCGTGCTTTTTTGCTGGCATCCTGGGCGCTGCCTATGACCACATTCCCTATGGTAGATGCGGTCAGTACAGCAACACCTCTTGCCGCTTATGCAGAGAATGCAGGAAATCTTCCTTCCTATCTTACCTTATTTTTAGGCAACATTGGCGGTTGTATTGGCGAAACCTCAGCACTGGCGATTTTAATCGGTGCTGCGTATTTATTGGCCATGAAGGTAATCCGGCTTCGGGTTCCGTTAATCTTTATCAGCACAGTGGCTCTTGGAACCTGGATTTTTGGCGGTCATAACGGACTCTTTACCGGCGACCCCCTCTACCAAATTCTCTCCGGCGGTTTGATGCTGGGTGCCTTTTTCATGGCAACGGACTACACCACCACACCCTATACGCCAAAAGGTCAACTGCTCTTTGCTTTGGGATGCGGTGTTATTACAGTTTTGATTCGTATCTGGGGAGGCTATCCCGAGGGCGTTTCCTACGCCATTCTTTTGATGAATGTTGCAACTCCTTTGATTGACCGGGTTTGCAAACCTCGACGCTACGGAACCTCGTTATTTCAAAAGGAGGTGGCATAGGATGAAAGAAACATTAACCTTAACCATCAAACTCCTGTTGATTTGTGCTATTATTACCGGTCTTCTTGCCTTTGTTAACGTCATTACCGAACCTATCATTCTGGATAATAACCAAAAAAACTTCGAACAATCCATGGCAGAAGTTCTCCCCAATGCCGGTTCATTCGATAAAATAGAATTAACAGAATTTGTTCCGTCAGAATCCGGTGTAATTCTGGAATCCATTTATCAAAGCAAATCCGGCGGCTATGTGGTCAGCACCATCTGCTCCGAAGGATATGGCGGCGATATCAGCGTTATGGTTGGTGTCCACCCCGACGGCAGTATCAGCCGAGTACAGATTATGAGTATGAGCGAAACACCGGGGCTTGGTGCTAAAGCCAGCAACGCCGAGTTTACCGACCAATATCAACTCCTGACAAAGGGTATTTCGGTCATTAAAAATGCAACACCTGACGGCAATCAGGTTGCCGCTATTTCCGGTGCAACCGTAACCTCAAAAGCGGTAACCAAGGCAGTCAATGCCGCTTTAGAAGCTGTAGATATGGCAACGAAAGGAGGGAATAAATCTTGAAATCAACTTCCATAAAAACCTTTTTCAATGGGCTATTGAAAGAAAACCCCACCTTTGTTCTCTTCTTGGGTATGTGTCCCACTCTGGCGGTTACCACAGGGGTTACCAATGCGATTGGTATGGGACTTTCCACCACAGCGGTTCTGATTTGTTCCAATCTGGTTATTTCGCTGCTACGTAAGTTTATTCCGGATAAAATCCGGATTGCCTCCTACATTGTTATCATCGCAGGATTTGTAACCATTGTAGAAATGTTGCTGAAAGCTTATCTCCCAAGTCTTTCAAAAAGCCTTGGTATTTATATTCCTCTGATTGTGGTTAACTGTATTATCTTAGGAAGAGCCGAGGCGTTTGCCTCCAAAAATAAGCCTCTTTCCTCCATTTTTGACGGACTTGGAATGGGACTTGGGTTTACCTGCTCCTTAACCTTGATTGCCTCTGTTCGTGAAGTTTTGGGGGCAGGAACCTTTGCAGGCATTCCTCTCTTTGGCGAGAGTTTTCAACCGGTTTCCATTATGATTCTACCACCGGGTGCCTTTTTAACTCTGGGCGTTTTACTTGCAGTCATTACCGGAATTTCTAAAAAGTTTAAGCAGGCAAAGGAGGGCACAGACCATGAGTGAGTTATTGATGATTAGCATCGGTGCTATCCTAATTAACAACTTTGTGCTGGTGCAATTCCTTGGCATCTGTCCTTTCCTTGGCGTATCCAAGAAAGTAGAAACCGCCTCAGGTATGGGTTTTGCTGTCATCTTCGTTATGCTTTGTGCCTCAGCACTAACCTGGGTAGTTCAGGAATACTTGTTGGTTCCTTTCGAGATTGAATACCTGCAAACCATTGCGTTCATTCTGGTTATTGCAGTCTTGGTTCAGCTGGTTGAAATGTTCCTGCAAAAGTCAGCTCCTGCTCTGTATCAATCATTGGGTGTATATCTACCGTTGATTACTACAAACTGTGCAGTTTTGGGTGTTGCCATTCAGAACATCAGCAAGTTCAGTGGAACTGCCATGAGCTTTTTGAAATCCCTGACCTATGGCACCTCTGCCGCCATCGGCTTTCTGGTTGCCATCGTTCTTTTTGCCGGAGTTCGGGAGCGTCTGGAGGATGCGGACATTCCCTCTTTCTTAAAGGGGATGCCCATCGTTCTTGTTACCGCAGCACTTCTTTCCATTGCGTTTCTGGGATTTTCAGGCTTGAGCTTCGGCGGATAAAAGATTAGGAGGTAATTACCATGAGTCAGATTTTAGTTCCCATCCTGATTGTTGGCGGAATGGGTCTTCTCTTTGGTGCACTACTGGGTTTGGCATCCAAGGTCTTTGCAGTGGAAACCGATGAACGCATCCCGAAGATTCTGGATGTTCTTCCCGGTGCCAACTGTGGTGGCTGTGGCTTTGCCGGCTGCTCCGCTTACGCAAACGCCCTGGTCGGCGGCGGTGTTCGCCCCAATATGTGTCCGGTAGGCGGCAATGCAGTTGCCAAAGAGATTGCGGATATTCTCGGTGTTGAAAACGAAGTAAAAGAAAAAATGGTGGCACGGGTGCTCTGTAACGGAACCCCGGACCGGGCAAAACAGAAGTACATCTTCGATGGTCTCCCCGACTGCCATAGCGCAGCAAGATTGGGCGGTGGCGAAAAGATGTGCCCCCACGGTTGTTTGGGTCTTGGCTCCTGCGTCAGAGTCTGTCAGTTCGATGCAATTTCGGTGGATACCGGCATTGCCGTGGTGGATACCAAAAAGTGTGTTGCCTGTGGTGCTTGTGCGGCAGAATGTCCCAAAAATGTGATTAAGATTTTGCCGGAAAAGAGCAAGTACACCATTACCTGTAAATCGGTGGAAAAGGGCAAACTAACCCGTCAGGATTGTCAGGTTGGTTGTATTGGTTGCGGCATCTGCGCCAAGAACTGCCCCATGGAGGCTATTACTGTCAAGGATAATCTGGCGGCAATTGATCCATCCAAGTGCGTCAATTGCGGCATTTGCGCTAAAAAATGTCCTCAGCACGCCATCAATTATATGGGATAACAAAGAAGAGCTCCCTTACGGGAGGTCCCTTTCTTTTTTCTTTCCTTTAAATAAAGTACCTATCGATTCACCCTTGACAATGTCATAGAGCTTTTCAGGGTATTTCCCATTAGAAATGACCAAATCAATCCCTGCATCGTTTGCCAGTTCTGCAGCATTCAGCTTGGTCTGCATTCCACCGGTACCACGCCGGGTTCCAGCACCGCCGGCGCAGGCACGAATTTCATCGGTAATCTCCTCTACTACCGAAATTAACCGACTATCCGGCTTCTTGGGGTCTCCGTTGTAAAAGCCGTCAATATCCGACAAGATAACCAACAGATCCGCCTCCACTACCTTTGCCACATAGGCAGACAAGGTATCGTTATCTCCAAACTCAATCTCATAGGTGGAGATTACGTCATTCTCATTGACGATGGGAATAACCCGGTATCCAATCATAGTTTCGAAGGCGTTTCTGGCATTGGTGTACCGCTCGTCATCATCCAAAATAAACTTGGTCAAAAGCACCTGCCCCACACCGTAACCATATTCCCGGAAGAACTTTTCATAAAGTGCCATCAGACTGACCTGTCCGATTGCAGCCAATGCCTGCTTTTCCCGGATACCAGAGGGGCGCTCCTCCATGTTGAGTTTGCCCATTCCCACACTGATTGCACCGCTGGTAACCAGAACAACTTCCATATTCATATTCATCAGTTCGGAGAGCACCCGAACCAGTTGTTCCATTTTTCTTAAATCTACCTTACCGTTATCATGGGTTAGGGTGGAGGTTCCCACCTTAATCACAATGCGTTTTCCCTTCGCCATTTCTTTCGCCTCTTATTCCCTCAAATTCCAGCCTTTAGTATACCAAGTTTGTATTGTTTTGTCAATCATTCTGCAAATTTGTGCGCAAAAAAAGAAAATTTTAAAATTTTTAGAAAATGATTGGAACTTTTTTTGCTCTGTCCCGTCTAACCTAAATGTAAGGCACAAAAACAAACAAATATGAACATAGAAAAGGAGAAAAAACAATGAAAAACACTTTAAAGAAACTTGTAGTTCCCGTAGCAGCTTTGAGCTTGCTGGCAACCGGCAGCGTATTTGCAACCGAGGTAGAAACCATCGATGCTGAACTTCCTGTTCTCATCATGGCTCCGGCAGAGGTTGATGTCCTTCCGGTAATCAACGGTGCATCCGTAGATGGTGTCCCCGTTGTGGTAGAAAATGACATCGTTCTGATTCCTCTCCGCTCTGTTGCCGAAGGTCTTGGCTACACCGTAACCTGGCAGGAAGAGGACCAGTCCATCACTCTGGAAAAGGGTGCACAGTATATCCGGATGGCAATTGGCGAGGATTCCTACTCCTTTAGCCGCCGTGCTCCCCAGTCTTTGGGCACCGCTCCGGTTCTGGTTGACGATTGCGTAACCCACGTTCCCGTTTCCTTTATCCCCGAAATCATCGGTGGCTACTATAGCAAAAACGAGGATGGCACCTACAAGATTGTCAACCCCAGCATTGTAACCGTAACCGAGGTTACCGAGAATGGCATACTGGTATCTGATAGCTCTCTGGGCGATGTCCTGGTAAAGCTTGACGAAAACACTGTGATTGTTAACAGCGAGGGCAATCCCGAGGATGCATCCCTGATTGCAAAGGACATGACCTTGGGCGTAGAATACTCCCCTGCAATGACTGCAAGTCTTCCTGCACAGACCACTGCCATCAAGATTATCATTGAGAATCTTCCGGTAGATATGCCCGAAGTTGACGCAGAGGTTGAACCCGAGGTTCAGCCGGAAGAGGTAGTTTCCTTCTCCGGAACCATTACCGAGATTGACGGCGAGAGTGTTCTCATCGGCAAAGCTGACGAAGCAGGTGCAATTCGGTTGGTTGTAACCGAGAACACCGAAATCAAGCATGAAATGAACAGACGCATCTACCGTTTGGAGGACTTGGAGGTAGGCATGACCATCTCTGGCACCCATAGCGGCGCCGCTACCTTTAGCATCCCTCCCCAAAGCGAAGCTTACAGCATTGTGATTGGAAAGTAAAAAATGAAGCTACAACAAAAAACCGCCATATGGCGGTTTTTTTGTTGTAGATATTGATAGCAGAAAAAATCTTCTCTAGAATCTAAAATCTCTGCGGTTGGAATTTTTGATATCAAAGATATTTTGCTCTGCAATGCCACGGACTTTTTCCTTGGGAATCTTCCGAAGCTCCTCGTCAATCATCCGGTAGCCAATTAGCTTAGTTTCCTCACTGGCGTAGTCCTCCAAAAACTCTGACAAGGTCATCAAGGCGTTAGGGTGGCAACAGTTCAAAATCTGCCCGCTCTTACAAAGGCTCATGAACCGGTCTCCGGTTCTTCCCTCTCGGTAGCACGCTGTACAGAATGAGGGAATGAATCCCATCTCCATCAGCCAGCGAACCACCTCGTCTAGGGTTCTCTGGTCGGATACATCGAACTGTTCGGTATCGGTGGGGCGAATTTCTTCTGTATAGCCGCCTACCGAAGTTCTGGATGCACCGCTAATCTGGGAAATACCCACCTGTAACGCCTTTCTTCGCACCTCCTCCGATTCTCTGGTGGAGATAATCATTCCGGTATAGGGAACTGCCAGACGAATGCAGGCAATCAATTTGGTAAAGATTTCATCCGAGATACCATTGTCAAAAACGGAGAGGTCAATATCATCGGCACGCTTGATTCTAGGAACCGAGATGGTATGGGGTCCCACACCATGGACTGCCTCAAGATGCTCGGCGTGCATCAGGAGTCCTGCGAACTCGTACCGATACAGTTCCAGACCAAAGAGAACACCCAGACCCACATCGTCGATACCACCCTCCATAGCTCTGTCCATTGCCTCGGTATGATAGCAATAGTCGTGCTTGGGACCGGTGGGATGCAAGGTTTCGTAGCTCTCCTTATGATAGGTTTCCTGAAACAGGATATAGGTGCCGATTCCAGCGTCTTTTAGCTTTCGGTAGTTTTCCACCGTGGTTGCGGCAATATTCACATTGACACGGCGGATATCGCCGTTCTTGTGATGGACGCTGTAAATGGTCTTGATACACTCCAGAATATACTCAATGGGGTTATTAACCGGGTCTTCCCCTGCCTCGATGGCAAGACGTTTATGTCCCATATCCTGCAAGGCAATGACCTCGGCTTTGACCTCTTCCTGGGTAAGCTTTTTCCGGGGAATGGTCTTGTTTTTGGCGTGATAGGGACAATAGACACAACCGTTCACACAGTAGTTGGAAAGATACAGAGGTGCAAACATGACGATACGATTCCCGTAGAACGCCATCTTAATCTCCTCGGCAAGGCGGAAGATTTCTTCGTTCTTCTCGGGGATATCGCAAGCAAGGAGCACCGAGGCTTCCCGATGGGTCAGTCCCTCACAATGAACGCCGGTTTCCGTCTTTTTAGGACGAGCCTTTTCCAAGAGTCTGTCAATCAATTCTATATTGTTTTTGTTTTCCTCTGCATAGCGGAGGGTTTCGAGGATTTCCTCATGATTGATAAATTCCTCTGCTTTTAATGATTTGGGGTTGTACTGATACATACTCTACATCCTTTCTTTAAAGTCAGACACTCGTCTTCCTCTTTAGAATTTTAATAATTTACACTTTAGAATACGCCGCCTTGGCGGTAATGCCCGAGAGCTTACCTAGACTTCCCGTCAAGGAATTGATGGCGTCCTGGGGTGCGTCAATGGCGACGCTGATGAGGTTGATTCCTTTTTCCTTATAAGGAATCCCCATTCTTCCTATAATATTGTCACTGAACTCATGCAAAAGAGCATTCACATCAGCCACCGAGTCCGGGTTTTCTACAATAATACTAATCACTGCCACTCTGGTTTCCATTACACTTCCTCCTCCGAAAGAAATGCCTTGATTTCCTCCAACCGCTCCTTGGCTGCATTTCTGCCCAGGTCATACGCCGCCTGGAGCTTATCCGGATTCTTCTCGGTTCTTCCCACCGGGAGGCTTTCCTTGGGGCGAATTACCAGAATTTCGCCTGCCGCCTCTTTCTCTGCAACCTCGTCTGCCTGGCGGTTGTACATCAGGTACCGTTTCTCCATGGCGTCCACCAAATTGGGATACCGTTTAAAGGCTCTGCGTATGAGAGGCATGGCACTGTTGGGTGTTTTCCGGTAGTCTGCCGGTTGGGTCAGCACCACCAAATTTTTCTGATACCCTAAACGTTCCATCTCCGTAAGCGGAATGGAATCGCAGATACCGCCGTCCAGCAGCTTATGACCGTCAATCTCCACGATTCGGGAAACCAAGGGCAGGGACGCCGAGGCACGGAGCCATTCCAGCAAATCCTGGCTGACTTTATTGCACTTTTTATACACCGGCTTTCCTGTTTCAATATCACAGGCCACCACATAGAAGTCCAGCGGATTGTTATCAAAGGCATCATTATCGAAGATATCTAGCTTTTCAGGCAATTCCCGGTAGCAAAAATCCACACCATACAAATCTCCGGTGGTCAATAAGGACCAAAGACTACAGTATCTTTTATCCTTGCAAAACCGCTTATTATAACGGATGGTACGTCCTATCTGTCGGGATTTGAAGTTACAACCGAACGCCGCACCGGCAGAAACACCGATGATCCCGTCAAAGGTAACTTCCTCCTCCATCAGGACATCCAGTACCCCTGCGGTAAACATTCCCCGCATGGCACCGCCCTCTAATACCAATCCTCGTTTCATGCAAAACACCTCATAAAAACGCCGCTCCCGAACAGGTGCGGCGTCTTTCTTATTCTTCCTGTTCGTCTACTTCCAGTTCTCGCTTTTTACAAACCACTGCTTCCTCAATCCGGTGCTCTACTACCGAGGTTACCTTAATCTGCAAATCCCCAATCTCAGTTTCCACCGTTTCGCCGTCTTCCGGCAGGGTTTCAATGGTATCCAAAATCAATCCCGCAAAAGTGTTGTAATCCCCCTCCGGAATACTGATGTCAAGTTCCTTTTCCACCGCTTCAATTTCGGCAGAACCCTGAATTTTCCAGGTATTTTCGTCCAAATAGACAATTTCCTGTTCCAGTTCCGGCTCTTCGTCTTCGCTGTAAAGCTCGCCAACAATTTCCTCCAGCAAATCCTTCTGGGTGGCAATTCCCTGAAAGCCGCCGTACTCGTCCATCACAACAACCATGTGGGTATTCTTCTGCTGCATCCGGGAGAACAACTCGTCCGCCTTCATGCTGTCAGGAACAAAGTATGGCTCCCGCAAAATGCTACGCAACCCGCTTTTTTGACCGCCGTTTAGCAGAAAACGATAGAAATCCCGGCTATTGACAGTACCAATTACATTGTCGATATCCTCATCGCAGACGGGATATCGGGTATGGGCAGTTTCATCAATGTATGCCTGCCACTGCTCCAGACTATCCTCAATCCAAAGAACGCAGACCTCTTTCCGGTGGGTCATAATATCCTCTACCGGCTTATCATCTAACTCAAAAATGTTATGAATCATTTCCTTCTCGTCGTCGTCAATGGCACCACTCTCTGAACCGATATCCACCAGCATCCGGATTTCCTCCTCGGTAATCTCCTCCTCCAAATCGTGAGGACGAACACCGAAGAGATAGGCAATCAAAGTTGAAACTGAATTAGGAATCCACAAAAAGGGTTTCCCGATTTTTGCCACCAAAACGCTATAAGAGGCAAAGGCAACCGCCAGCTTTTCCGCATATTTGGCAGAAACCCGTTCCGGAACTCTCTTCCAGAAAACCAGATAAAGAAGAACCATTCCTACTGCAAATACAAAAACGGTAAGCCAGAATATCAGACCTTCACTCTTCATTCCCCAGTTCCTAAGCAGTTGGGTCAAGCTTTCGCCATAACCAAAAACCGCCAGAGCAAGGAACAAAAATCCCAGTAGGTATTCCAAAAGCGCCAGTGCACCAATCAGTCCGGATGAGTTCTTTCCTAAATAATTATACAATCGTTTTGCCTTATCATTTTTCTCCGAAAGCTGTTCTAATTTTTTGTCATTGATGGAGGTGCTGGCTCCTCTAGCCAGTGCGGTTAGGAATCCCCACACCAAAACCACAAGGAGTGCCAGCGGCAACGTTCGGGGAGGCAATGTATCCAAAATCAATCATCCTTTCAAAAACACATCTTAAATTTACTCTTTTTTCTTTCCTAGTATAACAGATTTTCTATGGTTTGTCAAAACCCAATTCTACCCTCCTTTTCTCTCTGCATTTTCCATATAAAACGGCTCTCAAATCAGTGATTTTGAACAAAAATTCCAAATTGTTAACAATTTGTTCACAATTTGCCCAAACGCTGAATCTATGCGGGATTGCCCGACCCTTGATTTTGAAAAAATTACGGTTTTTCATGGTTTTTGGGGGTCACAGGTTGACTTTCCATCCAAAAAAAGGTATAATGGTCTGCGGATTTGTGAAAAGTCGGTTAAACAATCCAACCAAATGTATGCTGGAAGGCAGGTGAATTAGGAAAAGTAAGCATAACGTTTTTCTAAAATTTTGGAGGTTTTATTTTGAGTTTTAAAAAAGGAAATATCAAGAGAATGTTCGCTGCAGTTTGCGCATTCGTCGTAGTATCTACTTTTGCAATATCGCCGGCATCTGCCATCGAGGAAGAGCCTTGTGATTATGGTCAGCTCTACTGTATGGTAAATGTCGACTCGTTAAATGTTAGATCCTCTGCATCCACTGATGCAGAAATTCTTACTACCCTTCCCATTGGTACATATACCAAAGTTAACTGGGTAGAGCCCGATTGGGTTAACGTGGCTTATAATAGCGACGGCCTTATGGGTTATGTAGCAGCTGAATATGTTACTGTTTATGAAGGAAGTCTTCCCGAATTCGCTACATCCGGTAGCCAAAGTGTATTGGAAATCGCAAAGCAGTATTTGGGTGTTCCGTATGTTTATGGCGGGACTTCCCCCAGAGGATTCGATTGCAGTGGTTTTGTACAGTATGTTTACAAGCAGCTCGGCTATAATCTTAATCGTGTTGCAGCCGCTCAAATGACAAACGGCATTGCCGTTTCCAGAGAAAATCTGGCACCCGGCGACTTGGTTGGTTTTTACAGCAGTCCCGGCGGCGGTTATATTGGACACATCGGTATTTATGTAGGGAACGGCATGATGATTCATGCTCCCCATACCGGCGATGTGGTAAAATACACCAGTATTGAAGCCGGAACCTACCACGGCAGACGCTTTGCCGGTGGCCGCAGAATTATTTATTAAGAAAACAAAAAGACTCATACGACGATGTCGTATGTATCTTTTTTACGATTAGTTACAACCACAACCGCAGTTCTTTTCTTCTTCCTTCTTTTTCTGAGGGGGGAAGAATTCGTCAATAGGAAAACGAATATCGTTAAAGAGAGCACAAGGACTCTCTTCGGTTGCCGAGCTACATTC
>JAZURN010000020.1:0-56187 GCA_045606185.1 Ructibacterium sp. | reverse complement strand
CTTTCTGCATCAGTTTGCCTGAGAGATATAATTTCTTCCCAGACAATTCCTTTGTGATGATATATTTCCTGCGACGCTTTATGCAGATTGACATAGTCCTCCTGACCAAACAAACCGTGTTCACCCATCTTAACAACCCCAGGTCTTTCTGCTGCATATTGAGTGAACACATCCGATCTATACCTTGTATTAATTGTTTTATCAACTCTGTCTCTCTTTGAAATATATTCTGTGAATCCACCGCCGACAGGTTTACCTGTCTTGCAGTATCGTGTTGATATAAAAACTTTACTCATAATTTTTCCTCCAATCTCAAAATTCTTGTAATTTTGAAGACACCTGTTTTAACACCTGTTGAAACGCCCACACGGTGCGGGCTGACGGGAATACCGCACACCCAAACCGCACCTGTAGATGCATTTTTCAAGTTCTCCGCCGGGCTTTGCACGGCGATGTAAGCCTGCTTGGGGCGGAAAGCGCACCAAGCTTTATCCTGCTTCTTTTAAAACACCACGCCTCGCCGTTTCGGGGCGCCCCGACAGGTGCTTTCTCGTACCTTCGCTTGTTCTTTTAAATCGATTTTAAGGTCATACCATAGGGCTTTTCTTTTGGGTTCGAGAGATTAACTTTTCAGGGTGGTGTACCTACCTTACCCCGAATTGTTTTGTCTCTGAACCCTGCCTTGGGGCTTGGTCTAACGCATATAATCGTTTTTTGAGGTCTTAATCGTCTGTAATTTATAGAGTTTTTTCGAGCTAAAAAATTTCAGTAGTGTTAAGACCTTACATCGAAACTTTTTGTCTCAAATTTCTTTAAATTCTATTAATTTTGACCTATTATCGATTTTAAGGTGTAACACTCCCTGTGGGGTTGGCGTAATTGAGATTTAAACTTTCGGGGAGTGAAACTACCTTACCGCATAATTATCGTTTTCAAGCATGCTGTCGCGTTGGCGTTGAAACCGACAAATAATTTATGCGGATGCTTAGGGTGTAACTATGCCGCAGGAACAGGCTTGAGTCCACTTTCTTTCAACAGCTCTGCAACCTTTTCTCTTTGCATTGCAAGAGCATTCTCCTGCATTTGCTCATGATAGAAATGTTCAAGCGCATCCTGTATAGGACGGATTGTATATTTCAGGTTGCCGTTTCTTTTCTTACCGTCTTTCAAAATAACTTCTGTAGGCTCGGTATAGATTAAGCACTTATCTTCAAGCTCTCTTACATATTTAGCAACTGTACCTTTGCTTTTAATTTTAATAGCCTTGCCGATAGTTTTGTAGCTCGGGTAGCACTGATATGTCTTGCGGTCTTCCACATATAACAGATAGTTATATACGGCAAGAGCACCGGCAGAGATACCCAATATCATTATCTCATTCGGTATGGAATACCTTCTTGATTGAAGTTTTGGAAGATTATAATATAACATTATGCAGCACCTCCTTTCGCATTAGATTTTTCTTCTTGAGCCAGGTCATACTCTGCCATCATAGTTCCGATTGCTTCACCGGATAATGCCTCATCAATTATTAAATAACCGAGGAGTTCAGATCCTTTTGCGCGATACAGTTTTACAAATCTTTCGATTGCATACTGGAACTCACATGGTGATAGCTTTTCAAACAATATGTACCGAATCTCATCTCTGGTGAGAGTCCTTCCGCAGACCTCAAGCTCTTTCGCTTCCCACAGATATACCATCGCAGAGAATGCCATGCCCTTAACCTTTGGTGTAGGGAATGATTTTTCCATCTCATTTGTGAAGTATACCGTCCATAATAAATCTTTAAATTTTTGTTTTGTCACAACAAAACACCTCCTAAAAAATTAATAATTATTTTGTTTTCGTTTCTACCCATAGGCGAAACTTTTCCTTCGGAACCAGCAATCTGTTTCCGATTTTTAATGCAGGAAAGTCTTTTTCATGCATTAATTCATAGGCAGTAGATGTAGCAACACCTAATACCTTAGCGAGCATATCTGCGTTCAAAAACAGAGGCAGCTCGTCATAAGATTTCACAATGGATTCTTTCATTTTGGCAAAATACCTCCTAACTTATTTTTAATTTTTGAGGAATAAAAGAAGATGAAAAAGAAATACTACCCTCAACATAGTGGGGGTAGTATTTATATTGCATTTCAAAAAGATTTGTGATATAATTTTTAAAAAGCGAGGTGAGTTTGATGCCAAGACGATATAAAATTTATCAGATGTCTGCCATAGCACTTGCAAGCTATGCAGAGGAAAAAGAAAACGATGTTTATGAATATAAGTTGAGTGTTGCAGCGACCGAGAGATGCAAAACTTATACAGCAAAACATGAGCAGACAGACAATGCCTTGTTCCATCAAATTATGTGTGTCATCAACGGAGAAGATTTTAAGATTGATGACGAAATAAATTTAGTAACTGACCTGTCTGATGTTATTTTCTATATAGATTTCAAGGACATATTTGACAGAGACTCCGATGGAGAAATATATAAGCGCAGGCAGGCAAAATGCAAGTCCATGTTCCGCCCTAATGGTATAGAGTTGGATTTTGGAAAAGGTTCCAAGCGATATGTCACCTTCGAGCATTCTAACAGCATGGGAAGATTATCAAGACATGCTTTTATCCGCAAGGATATTTGCGAAAGGGTTCGCAAAAGAATTATGCTTGATATGAAAATAGGCATGTGTCAGCTTTCTAAATTGTATTCATATGTTGGACTTATGTTTTCAGACGGCACAAGAATTAACGGTATAGAAATAGATAAACCCCACAGAGTTATTGTTATAGAAAATCCTATACATATTGAAAAAAATGTCCCTGTTATAACTGTAAAAGCGGATAAAGAATCAGGCTCTATGAAAAAATATTCACGGGTAGAGACTGTTGCCGATGTGGAAGTTGAATGTTTTGACGGCGAGGGCTTGATATCCAAACAGTATGCAAAAGTAATTGATAATGTTTTTTGCGGAGAGCATATACATCATTCTTTCCAAATTAGAATGCCTTTTGTCAAAGGTATGCTTCATAAGGTTGACTTTAAGGATTTTCTTAAATCATGCGGTGAAGAAACTATAACCGACATTTGGGGTATTGAACATAATGTTAAGGATGTAGATATTATTCTTACCAAGAGTATGTTTAAGGGATACAACTGGCTTTGTGAAAATAATATGTCTTGGCAGGACTATTGGAAGAATTTCAAAAAATATAACCATGCTCTTTACATAACCAATGTCAGCAAGGTGAAACAGGACAGGAACACAGAACTCAATTATCAGTTTTTAAGTACATTATCAATCAAGCCGGAAGAGTTTAGAGCGAAGGATTTACCAAAGGGCTGGGATCGTTCTCCTATGGAAGATAATCGCAACTGGCTCACCAAGCAAACGGAAACAGAATATTACAATCTGTGCGCCAATGAGGATTACCGTAGAGAATATTTTTTAAACATATTAGATTCAAAGGGCGTAGATAAAAACAGCAAAAAATATATACTTGCAAAAATATTAAAGAAAAATCCCTTGTTTATAAGTGAGAGTATATATTCAAAAGAATTAGAAGACAGAGCAACGCATATTGCAAATAAGTATTCCATCGGCACTTTGATTGTTGAAGGTGAAACAAGATATTTATCCGGAGATTTAATTGCATTATTAAGGAGCCTTATTAAAGGCGATGCTGATAAAGAAAAACGCAGGGAAAAGTTTTCGGGTATAGCAGAAGAAAATGTAATGTCAAGTTTCTCATTTCACGCGCCGGAAATGGAGAGAAAGAGATTCTCCGTATGTGTGCTTCTTAGAAATCCTCATATTGCCCGAAATGAAGAAGTTCAGTTAAATGTACATCTTGAGCAAGTTAAAAGAGATAATATGCGTAATTACTATCTTGGTCAGCTTACAGATATAGTTATGATGGAACCGAAAATTCTTGCCGCAGAAAGATTGGGCGGTGCAGATTATGATGGCGATATGGTTAGAATTATTATCGATGCTCTTGTTAATGAATGTGTTAAGCGAAATTATTCTACGGACGAGCTTGACAATGTGAGCAATCTGCCGTTATTACAAATCCCTACTGAAAAGCCGCTAATTTCGGATTCTACCAGTTGGGAAGCAAGATTTGAAACCATACGGAATGTATTTTCGTCACGTGTAGGACAGATTTCCAATGCCGCATTTAATAAAAGTGTTCTTGCTTACGATGATAGTCTTGATGATGATACACGCAAAAAGAACCGCAAAGATGTTGAAATGCTTGCAATTCTAACGGGACTTGAAATTGATTCTGCCAAAAGCGGAATCAAGCCGGATCTTTCCGAATATCTCGGCAAAGGCAAGAAGAAACGAAGTGCTTTCTTGGATTACAAGAAATTGTTAGAGGATAAAGAAAACCGCACAGGTATTATGAATGATCAGTACTCATCAAAACTTCAGGCGGCTATCGAAAAATGCAGAGATGCAAATACAAGCATTGAAACCCTGCCGGCTCTTGCAGATGACCTTAAGAAGAACACGCCGAAGATAAAAGCGAAAAAAGTTAAGGATAATCTTCTGTTTTCATTTGCAAGTTCTCCTGATTGGAAAAATGAACTTGACAAGGAAGTTCTGGAACAAGTGGAAAATTTGATTAAGGAATATAAAGCCTGTCTTACCCGAATTCGAATTGCCAACAGACAATCCGTCAAGCAGATGCGAAGAAAATCCGATGTGAATCGTATCCTATTTCTGCGTGGTCAGGATGATACATATTTCTATGAGGAGTTATATGCTTTATTTGCAGATTTCGCTCCCGGAGAAATTGCAGATATACGAAATGCCCTTGTAGAAGGACAGTGGCAGCTTATGGATAAACAAGAGCGTATGGAATTTTTAGAGCACTGGCTTGATGATGAAAAATTCAAACCGTATTTTGAACTCTTTTCAGATTTTCGTTACAGCAGTTACAGACTTTTTGGTGATTTGATTTGCGATATTGATGACGATAATTCCCTGTACGATAAAAAGAAACTTTACAGAGACGGTGATTCCGAAAGATTCATTGCAATGATGGAAGCTTATGAGAATAAAATATCTTCTGACAGCTACCGTGAAGCTGTTGCAAAAAAATGCCGTGAGTTTTTGGATGAAATTATAAAGCCAAAATTTGCAGTTAGATATGCTGTTGCACTTGGAGCAAGAGATTTTATGTGGGATGTGTTATTCGATAAAGTTGAGGAGAATGTTTTAAGGAGGGGTAAGGATGCTTAACGAAAGAGAAGAATTTTTAAGCTATATCACGTTTTCTGAATATACTTCAAAAGGCAAAAATGACACCTCATATCTTGGCAAATTTGCAATGGATACTCTTTTAAAATTCCACGGCATATTAAGAGTCCTTACTATCATTGCAAGGAATTATATGTTTGAAGATAAAAAGGACATCCAAAAGGCATACAGAGCAATTTGTGCTTGGTGCAGTATTCCTTTTGATGATAAGACAAAATCAAAGGAAGAATGGGAATTTACAAGCAATTTCGCTAACCTTCATAATGAATTCCCTGAACTTGTGGATTCTGAGGGCAGAGGCTGGTTTTACAGGCATGTTCATAATATAATTGATTATGGTAAAAAGAATGAGAAAAAAATCCGTGATACTGTTTTTACCAAAATTAAGGGATTAGATGCTGAGTTTGATGACAAGTGGGCAAATCATGTTATACAGATGCAGATCCCATTATTTCATCCTAAAACAAAGGGTGCTTGGATTGACCGTTTTGATGATGCCATTGCAACTGCTTTAGAACAAGGGCCATTAAGAGATAGTGCAAAGCCGTTGCCTGATGAAATCAAGGCTAAGATTGAGGCGGTTGAATTGAGCGAAAAATTATGCAATGGCGATAAAAAGAAAGTTCGTGAGGCTATGGAGTTTTTGATTTCATATTATATTGCAAATAAGCAACCTGACACGGAATGGATTCAGCATCCGACCATTAGCTTTGATTCTTATTTAGGCCCAAGCTTCAGCAAAAAGTATTTGCCGAAGATTCCGAGGGATATTATAACCCGAGATGAAAGGCAGGTAGGCGGTACTTCACGCTACAAAGTAAATCCCGAATTTTTGCCGTAAGACGAAACAAGCGGAAACGAGAACTTTTCAATTCGCGATTCCGCCTTTTCTTTGTTTAAGGTGTGTCATAATTTAATGCAGACTAGTATCTTATATTATCGCTTTTTAGAAAATTTATATAATCTTGTATCTCTTCTTCACTTGCATTTTCAGGAATTATATTAACATAACCGTCTCTGTTTAAAATTTTAAATTTTTCGTATTCCTTTTGACCTTCTAAATATGCTTTTTCAAAAATATCATTGCCCTGCGAAATATAATTATCCATACGAAACAATTTACACAACCTATAGTTTCTTGAAGTAGGTTTAATCAATGCTGTTTGAATATATCCCATAGAATATACATTATCTAATTTTTTATCATTATGAGCATCAAGGGACATTAGAACAAGTGCGTCAACTTCGCTATTCAGAAGCAATGAATATACTCCTTTTGTTTTATGAAAGAGATATGAATAAAATTCTTCAAGCGAAGTGGCCATATTGATACATATGATTCCTATATTAAACACAGAATAGTCAGTTATCTTTTCGCCTCGACATTTATTAATAATCCTTTTTATGTTTTGCTCCGTTTGATAGTAGTGTGTGCATGCTTGTAATTCAATAGCGTCTGGATTTAAACTCAAAAATTCCTCGCACGATATTTTAGGAAATAATGGTTTGACTAATTTCTGACCATCAATCAGTTTTATGTCTATTTCTTTGGTAAATGGATCACACAATAAAGTTTTGACTTCAGAATTAATTAAAATATTTTCATCGCTCTCTAAATCTTTCAATAAAAGAGAATATTCAAATTTTTTGTTATTGTCATAAATACAAGTATTTTCATCTAATATCTTTAACAAATTATCAATGCTATTATTTTCAATTAGACCAACTATCATATAGTAAAGCCATATCACTTCATTAATTGCCTGAAAATATTTATGATGAGAAAAAGAACTAGATTCTATTGCTTTGCATTTCTTCAGGCAACTTTTAATAAACTCATCGTTGTTCATAATACTGTGTATAACAACAAGCATTTGGAGAGGCATTGATTCTGGGGTGTTAGGATAGTCATTGAACGGATGTTTATCTGGATATTTTAAGGTTGATATTTCATTTAAAATAAATTTCTCGGAATTTTTTACAATGTTTTTTGAATCCATATAAAACCTCCTTGTTACTAATGTGTATATTATTATTTTATCATATATTATAAATTTTTTCAATAATTGCGTTTTTCTTTGTTTAAGGCGTGTCATATTTTAATACATAGTTCTATGCAGAACGCATTTTTATTTAATGTTTATAAAACTTGACATTTTACATATAATAGTTTATAATAATAAATATTAAAATGATTTTCGGGGTGAAATTATGAGTAAAAAATCGGTTATACTAATGCCTAATACTCAAAAAATATTAGATACTATGGGCGAACAAATAAAGCTTGCAAGACTCAGACGAAAACTATCTGTTGAGCTTGTTGCAGAAAGAGCCGGAATAAGCCGTGCTACATTATGGGCAGTTGAAAAAGGTTCATCTTCTGTAGCAATGGGCATTTATGCTGCAGTTCTTCACGCCCTTAACGGAATGGATGAAGATTTACTTCTCATTGCGAAAGATGATGAGCTTGGTAGAAAACTGCAGGATATGGATTTAAAAGTTCGCAGGCGTGCTCCGAGAAATTGAGGTGTGATATATGGAAAAAATAATATATGTTTATTTTGATTGGGACAATTCTCCTACACTTTTAGGAAGACTTTTCGTTGATGTGAACCGTGGAAAGGAAGCCTTCTCTTTTGAATACGATAAAAATTGGATTCAAATGTGTGAAATTGGTGATTTTCCTAATGTAAGTCTTGATCCTGATTTACCTTTGTTCTCAGGAAGACAATATTTGCCCTCCGGCAAAAAGATTTTCGGTGTTCTCTCCGACTCATGCCCTGACCGTTGGGGACGACTTTTAATGCAACGCAGAGAAGCAATTATTGCGAAACAAGAAGAACGAAAACCCAAATCACTTACTGAAAGCGACTTTTTACTTGGAGTATATGATGAAACCCGTATGGGTGCACTTAGATTTTCGCTTGATGAAGGTGGTACTTTTTTATCCTCGGATAAAGAATTAGCAGCACCTCCTTGGACAACACTTCGCACACTTGAATCCGCATCTTTAGCTTTTGAATCAAGTGGTAATAAGGACGAAGAAAAATGGTTGAAGCAATTAATTGCTCCGGGTTCTTCTTTAGGCGGAGCAAGACCGAAAGCATCAGTTCTTGCACCTGATGGCTCATTGTGGATTGCAAAGTTCCCATCCAAACACGATGAATGGAATACAGGCGCTTGGGAAATGGTAACACACGACTTGGCTATTAAATGTGATTTGAATGTTCCTGATGCCAAGCTTGAAAATTTTTCTTCTCAAGGCAGCACTTTTCTTGTAAAAAGATTTGACCGTGATGGAAGCAAGAGAATACATTTTTCCTCTGCTATGACTCTTCTTGGAAAAACAGATGGTGAAGGTTCCGAAGGAACAAGCTATCTTGACATTGCGTCATTCATAAAATCACATGGTTCATCACCGAAACGGGACTTAAATGAATTATGGAAAAGAATAGTCTTTAGTATGGCAGTATCAAATACTGATGACCATTTGAGAAACCATGGCTTTATTCTTAACAAAAATGGATGGGTATTATCACCGCTTTATGATGTGAATCCCAATATTTACGGTGAAAATCTTTCATTATGCGTAAGTGAAAATGATAGTACCATCAGTTTTGAATTAGCATTAAGCGTTGCTGAATATTTTGATATTTCCGGTTCCGAGGCTATTTCATATGTAGACAAGGTAAAATCTACAGTAGAGACTGAGTGGAGAGATATTGCAGCTAAATATAAATTAGGCAGAAGTTCAATTTCATTTATGGAACCTGCATTCGATATGAAATTTAAGAAATAGAAATCTTGATTTCGTGTGAAATTGCAATTATGATACTCTTTATTTCGTGCAAACGAATATCTTGACCCCTTTTCTTTGTTTAAGGCGTATCAAATTTTAATGTTATAACTTATGGAGGATTTTATGAAAGAATCTATAGAAATAAATGCTGCGATATTTCCCAAAATCATGACAATGGTTTTAGGCAAACCAATAGATAAATCTAAAAATGAGGACATAGCACTAAAGGACTTAACAATAAGTGAGCCAGATTTAATTATTGATCTGCCCCGAAGTGCACATCTTGTATATTTACAAAAAATTGCCGCTGAGCATAATGACTTAGAATTACGTTTGTTAAAACAATATGCTTATGGACAAACATTTACTGATGAAGATTATTCAAACCTGTTAGATCTTATACTAAAACCTATTAATCGTTCTTGGACCCAGACTATTTCTACAAATGACGTATTGAGTCCATTTGGCTTATGCATAGTGAAGGACGAAGATAATAATCGTAAATTAGAATTAATTGAAGATGCTATTCCTACTATTCAAGTTGAAGCTTGGGAATGTATTATTATTGATATGTTGAAAAAATCAGCTTTTGAGGTTGTAAGCTGCTTTGACTTCAACAAACATTTCACTCGAGAGCAAAGACTTGACTCTGAGGATGAAAAACTTAGATTTTCCTTAAATGCTTGGAAATTCAGTGCCGATGTTGCTGAACAGAAGTTGAGCAATGCATTGCGTTCGGCATTTATGTTTACTTTAGTAAGTTATAAGTATGGCGATTTAAAAGAGCAATACAATTCTTTTCAGGATTATTTCGAATTAGAATTTTATAAAAGAGTATCTTTAGTTTATGGTATATGGTCTGCAAGACAGAGCGAAGACGATATCGAATACATCCCTCTTTATGAAAGTTTTTACAATCTCGATGGGTTTCAAAAAGACGACCTGACAAGAATTATGTGTGCCATTTTAGATAATAAGGATATTGCTATTGATGAAAGGCAAATATTAAGAAACAGATTAATCGAAGGTATTGGAGAATTTCATTCAAACAAACCACAAAACGATGCATTAGAAGAAACACTTTTAAAACCATCCATTGGATATGTACTTTTACGAGAAAAAGCAAAAGAAACTTTAGAATCAGCAAAATTACTATATGACAACGGTCAATATAACGACTGCGCCAACAGATGTTATTATGCTATGATGAATGCTTTAAAATCTTTATTAGAACACCAAGGAAAGCTTCCAGAATGGAAACCTGGCGAATTAAAAGGGCGTGAAAGTCATGATTCTTTAGAAAAAGACTTAGATGAAATGGTGTCTGAAGGCGTTTTGAATAATACAGATAAATCAGAATTTGAATTTGTAAAAGATAAACGTTGGAAATGCGATTATTCTTTATTTGTTTTTCAAAAAGCCGATGCAGATACATGCGTAAAAAAGACAGAATCTTTTCTTGCACGAATTGAAAATATAACAAAATAAAATTTTACGAGGAAAAATGAGTAATTTTATAACAAGAATTAAACGCATTAGAACAGATGAACTTATATATGCTCTATCTGATATTTCTATAAAAATGCATAAAAACAATATGTCATGTACAACAACTTTGCCATTGTGGGTGAGGCAATATGGAATTTATAGAAAAGTAGATATTTTATTACCTGCATGGGATATACCAAGTATTGAGTATTATTCGGTATTAAATAGTTCTGATCACAGAGATGGAGATTCTGTGAATTCATTACCTGAAATTATAAATTTATATAGAGGATACGAAGATTCTCTCTCATCAAATCAAATTAAAGATAATGGTGAGAACGATATTTTTAAGATAATGATAGGGATGACGGCTGAACAATTTCAATATCAGAATCTATATTTAATGTTTGAAAAATTAAATCGTACATATCACATTCTTATTGCTTCAAAAAACTACGAACATCGGGGCGAATTAGATATTGATACAGTTTTCAAAAGCGTCTTTAATTTTTCAGCAGAGGATTATCTTGTAGTTATGCTTATGGTGTTCTGGTTATGCACTATACATCCAGATCCGCTGGATGCTCCAGAAAAAATATACAGAAGAAAAGAATCAACTGTATTCACGAAAGAAAACATAACAAAATTTGTGCATTATTATTCATGCACTTATGAAGAACTAAGAAATTCAGCTTTAAAAAGACAATTATTATATTCTAGACCATTTATACACACAAAACGAACGAATTCATATTTAGCATCAAGTGTATATATGGTAGGTTTTTTATTAGGAAATGGATTGTATTGGTTGTGCAGAGAATATTATAAAGATGATGGTCAAAAGTTTCCTAACACATTTGGGAATCTGTTTGAAGATTATATAAAAGAGTTGGCTACAACATACTGTAATAATAGCGAATGGCAGATTATACCGAAAGGCAAGAAAAAAGGTGCTGACTATATATTTATATTTGATTCATTACAAATCATTGTGGAATCAAAATCATCATTACTAGATTTAGATGCAAGACAGCAAATTCCAAATTTAGAATCTACTATCAAATTCTTTGAAAATACAATAAAAAAGTCGTATGAGCAGTTAAATGCTAGCTATGAGATATACAAAGAAAAGGTTAAAACTCCAACAATCAAAGTTATACTTTTGTACGACGAATTTTCAAATACAGCTATTATTGAACAAGCTGTGCCTGAGATATTTCAAAACGACACTCATTGCTTTGTTATGACAATCAGGCAACTCGAGGTGCTTTTGTATTTACGCAAAAATGATATAGAAAATTTCAATTTGGTTATTGGTAAGATAATTGAGGCAACTTCACCAAATAGTGAAGCTATGAATTTTGATGCGATATTTGACAACTTGTCTATTTATCAAAACCCACACATTAATGATAAATTAGATTATATTAAGCCAATATTGCAACATTTTGCGGTAAATTTTTATGATGAGAAATAATTATTTTGACCACATGTTATCCCACAGTTAGCTCTGGAGTATATGGAAACAGTGGAGATAAAATGTCTAAGGAGTATGTTGAATGTAGCGGAAAGGGCTAAAAAAAGCAAAAAACGCTATATATCAGGCTTTAGAGCGCGTTCGGGACGTAGGGGACGCAGGTTCAAATCCTGTCACCTCGACCACGTCGAAGCAAAGTTCGCTTTGCTTCCACTTTTTTTATAAAAAAGTCATTCGCCCGCTTCCTTGCTTCTCCTTTTTCACAAAAAGTCACGCTCGGCTCATCTGTTCAGTTGTAAACGCCTTCACAACGATTCGCTGTCGCTACCAACTTTTTGTGAGTTTTATTTTTGACATGTTATGAACACTCGCACCAAAAATGAACCCGTGGAAGTTGGCTTAAACCGCCGATTTTCACGGGTTTTCTTTATGTTTTGATAGGGTGCTTGATTGGACAGAATTGGCTGAAATTAGATGCGTTTTTGTGAAAATGTCAGTCAAAAGTGTAGTCAAACTTTTCGATGTAGAATACGGGTTTTGTGTGAAGTTATTCTAAGTAAATTTGTTGTAATATAGGTTCCCGCTTAGCGCATTGATTCAAAATACGAAAAAACCACTGATATTTCAGTGGTTTTTCGTGTTTTAAAAAGTATTTAAAAAATGGAAAAACTTGTTGACAAATCAACAACTGTTTGGTAGAGTATAAATGTTGAAAAATCAACAACTGATGATATGAGGTGAAATTCCATGATAGGGAGATTTGAAACCTTTACCCTTGCTCTCTCCAGATTGTCTTCGTACTGGAACAAAATTGCATCTGAGGAATTGGCGCCTTATGGGTTAAAGGGTACCTATATTGTTTATTTGATTGCCCTTTATAAAACGGAAACCGGATTGACTTCGGCAAATCTCTGCGAGATGTGTGCCAAGGATAAGGCGGAGGTTTCCCGTGCTATCCATGCATTGGAAGAACAAGGGCTGGTTTGCCGGGAGAATACCACCACAACCGGTTACCGGGCGAGAATTACGCTAACAGAAAAAGGGAGAATGATGACCTATACCCTCCGGGAACGTATTAAGCTTGCGGTGGAAAAGGGTGGTACAGGTTTGACCGAGGAGCAGAGAGAGAGCTTCTATACAGCCTTGGAAATCATTGCTGCTAACCTAAGAGAAATCAGTGATAAAGGATTATAAGAAAGGCTAGCCGCGGATTTGACCACTTCCGAGAATTTGGTATTTGGTGCTTGTGAGTGCGGTAAGACCCATAGGACCACGGGCATGAATCTTTTGTGTGCTGATGCCGATTTCCGCGCCGAACCCGAACTCAAACCCGTCGGTAAATCGGGTGGAAGCATTATGATACACTGCGGCAGCGTCTATTTCTTTTAGAAAGCGAGAGGCACTGGAGGAGTTGCTGGTTACGATTGCTTCGCTGTGTCCGCTGTTGTACCGATTGATGTGAGAAATCGCATCTTCCAGAGAATCCACGATTTTTACGCCGATTTTCAAATCGAGGTATTCTGTGCCCCAGTCCTCTTCGGTGGCAAGGGTTGCGTTGGGGTACAAAACACATGTTCTGGCATCTCCAATGATTTCCACATCTTTTTCGCAAAGAGCATCCAGCATTTTTGGAAGAAATACGGGAGCGATGCTTTGATGTACCAATAGTTTCTCGGCGGCATTGCATACGGAGGTTCGCTGGGTTTTGGCATTTATAACAATTTCCTTTGCCATGGAAAGGTCGGCATCCTTGTCGATGTAGATGTGGCAGTTACCGGTTCCGGTTTCGATGGCGGGAACAGTAGCGTTCTCCACCACGGCACGAATTAAGCCGGCACCTCCACGGGGGATGATGACATCCAGATAGTCGTTTAGCTTCATGAGAGCGGTGGCACTCTCCCTTGAGGTGTTCTCCACCAAATTGATACTACCCTCCGGCAATCCTGCAGAATTTCCTGCATCCTGCATAACCTTGACGATGGCACGGTTGGAGTAAGCTGCCTCTTTGCCGCCACGGAGCATCACAGCATTGCCTGCTTTGATGCAGAGGCCTGCAGCATCGGCGGTAACATTGGGGCGTGCCTCGTAGATGATACCGATGACACCGAGGGGAACACGAACCTGCTTGATGTTTAAGCCGTTGGGACGGGTGGTATTCAAAACCGTTTCTCCTACCGGGTCGGGAAGGGAGACGATTTGCTCAATTCCCTCTGCCATAGCGTCGATTCGCTCTTGGGTCAAGGTAAGGCGGTCAATCAAGCCTTTTGCCATGCCACTTTCTTTGGCGAGTGCTAAATCCTTGGTGTTCTCCGATAGGAGAAAGTCATAGTTTTTCCGAAGAGCAGTCGCCATGCAAGATAAAGCATGATTCTTTTCCTCGGTGGATAAAATGGCAAGGGCATAAGAAGCAGTCTTGGCAAGCTTCCCTTTCTGGGTTAATTCATTCAGAATTGTATTCATAAGAAAACCTTCTTTACATGAGAAAATGTTTGCATTGATTGTACCATAGTTCTGTGATATAATCAAGGCGAAATCGCAAAAAGGAGTAAAAATACTATGTTATTTGACAGTCATGCACATTTTGATGACCCCCAGTTTGATGGGGACAGAGATGCTGTAATAAAAAGCTTGAAAAGCCTTGGCGTGGGCTATGTAATGAACATCGGGGCCAGTTTGGAGGATTCCGTGGCATCGGTGGAAATTGCCAATACTTATGATTTTATCTACGCAACGGTAGGGGTTCATCCGGGGGTTGCCGAGACCATGAACGACCATGTGTTAGAACAGCTGCGGTTGCTGGCTTTGAATAATCCCAAGGTTCGTGCCATTGGAGAGATTGGTCTTGACTACCATTATGAGGGATATGACGCAAAAGTGCAAGAAAATTGCTTCCGCAAACAAATTGCCTTGGCAAAAGAATTGGATATGCCCATTGTGGTGCACGACAGGGACTCCAAAGGGAATGCCATTGCAATTCTTAAAGAAGAGGGAGTTACCAATGGCGTAATGCACTGTTTTTCGGGGAGTGCCGAAACCGCAAAGGAATTGGTCAAGATGGGGTTTATGGTTTCCTTTACCGGGGTTTTAACCTTCAAGAATGCTCGCCGTGCCATTGAGGCATGCAGTGTTGTACCGCTGGAACGATTGATGATTGAAACCGATTGTCCCTATATGGCGCCCGAACCTCATCGGGGAGAACGAAACTTCAGTGGTTATGTAGGATATGTTGCAGAAAAAATGGCGGAAATCAAAGGTGTTTCTCGGGAGGAACTGGAGCGGATTACCACCGAAAACGCACTACGTTTTTATGGCATTAACAAGTAGAAAAAAAGAACATCTTGTGGTTGAAAAAAGTTCTTGACACTATACATATGGTAATTTATAATATTTTATAAGGTAAAAAAGATATCTTATAAGGTAAGGAGAAATGGATATGGACGAGCAAAAGAAGAAGGCGCTGGAAAGCGTTTTTGGAAATATCGAAAAGCAGTATGGCTCTGGTGCTGTGATGCGATTGGGCGAAAAACCGGTTGTGAATGTGGAGGCAATCCCTACCGGTTCTCTTTCTCTTGATATGGCGTTGGGTATCGGCGGTGTTCCCCGAGGTAGAATTGTAGAAATTTACGGGCCGGAATCCTCTGGTAAAACCACCGTTGCACTGCATATTGTGGCGGAAGCACAAAAGATGGGTGGCGAGGCGGCATTCATTGACGCAGAACATGCGCTGGACCCTGTTTATGCCGAAAAGTTGGGTGTTCGAATTGATGATTTGATTGTTTCCCAGCCGGATACCGGAGAACAGGCACTGGAAATTACCGAGCAATTGGTTCGCTCCGGTGCCATTGATGTTATTGTTGTGGATTCGGTTGCGGCACTGGTTCCCAAGCAGGAAATAGAGGGGCTGATGGGAGATGCCCACGTAGGTCTTCAGGCAAGGCTCATGTCCCAGGCTCTGCGGAAACTGACTTCGGTTATTAGTAAATCTAACACCACGGCTATCTTCATCAATCAGCTCAGGGAAAAGGTGGGGATTATGTTCGGGAATCCCGAAACCACCACCGGCGGTCGAGCACTCAAGTTCTATTCCTCGGTGCGTCTGGATGTTCGGAGAATAGAAACGATTAAAGCAGATGGCGGCATGATTGGTAACCGTACCAAGGTTAAGGTTGTAAAGAATAAAGTAGCTCCGCCCTTTAAAGAAGCGGAATTTGATATTATCTACGGCGAGGGTATTTCCAAAGAGGGAAATATTCTGGATATGGCGGTAGAGATGGATATTGTGAAGAAGACCGGCTCCTGGTTCTCTTATAACGAGGAACGTTTGGGTCAGGGCAGAGAGGGTGTTAAAGAGATTCTGAAACAAAACCCCGAACTCTGTGCGGAGATTGAAGCAAAGGTAAGAGAAGCCGGCGAGCTTCCTGCCGTTGCCTCCGGCGAAGATGCTGAAGCAACTCCCTTTACCCCGGTTGCTAAGCCGGTTAAGGGTAAGAAATAAGATAAAATATGGTGGAGGCAATGGGAATGGATGTTCTAGTGCGGGCACAAAATGCTGCCATGGGAATGTTGGGCAGAAGAATGCTTACCTGTCGGGAACTCTGCGACCGCCTCTGCCGAAAAGGCTATGACAAGGATGTTGCCGAAACGGTGGTAGAACAGTTTCTCTCTGTGGGATATTTGGACGACCGCCGCTATATAGAGCTGTATCTTGCCGATGGTGTAAACCTGAATGCGAAGGGGATTTATCGCATCAAACAGGAGCTTTTGCAAAAGGGAGTTTCGGGAACCTTGATTGATGAGGTGCTGGAAACTGCTGAATTCGATACGAAAGAGGCATTGCTCCGGTATATTGAGGAACGGCAACTACTCCAAGGGGTGCATAGCCGAAAGGATTTGGAGAAATTAAAAGCGAGATTGGTACGTAGAGGGTATTCCCTCTTTGAAATTCGGGATTGTCTGGAAAAGATTGATTTTGAACTTAAAGAAGAGGAAGAACCGCTGGATTAGGAGAACTACATTGAAGAAAATAGCATTGACTTCCCTTGGCTGTTCCAAAAATCTAATTGACAGTGAGCAAATGCTGGGGCTTTTGGAACAGGCGGGATATGAAATTGTAGAAAATGAAGAGGATGCAGAGATTATTGTGGTCAATACCTGTACCTTCATTGAAAGTGCAAAGATGGAGTCTATTGAATGCATCCTGGAACTTGCCCAGTACAAAGAGTCTGGGCAGTGTCAGCATCTTGTGGTAACCGGATGTTTGGCACAACGGTATCAGGAGCAGGTGCTTCGGGAGATTCCAGAGGTGGATGCGGTCATTGGCACCAACGAGTATCAGGAGATTGTATCCGTTCTAAAGCAACTGGAGCGAGAGGACGCAGAACGCCTTTTCTGTAGTGAAGAGGTGGGACTTTGTGAGAATCTACCCAGGCTCCGAACCACACCGCCTTACACAGCGTATTTGAAGATTGCCGAGGGCTGTGACAACCATTGTACCTACTGTGTGATTCCCTCCATCCGTGGAAAGTATCGTAGCCGTACCATGGAGGAGATTCTAAGCGAGGCAGAGGCTTTGGCAAAAGACGGCGTCAAGGAATTGGTGGTCATTGCTCAGGATACTACCAGGTACGGAATGGATTTGTATGGAGAATATCGCTTACCGGAGCTTTTAAGGTCATTGTGTGGAATATCCGGCATAGAATGGGTAAGAGTTCATTATTGTTACCCGGAACTGGTTACCGATGAGCTGATTCAGGTGTTTGAAGAGGAAGAAAAACTTTGCAAGTATTTTGATATTCCCATTCAGCATTGTAATGACCGAATTTTAAAACGAATGGGGCGGCGAACAAACAAAGAACAGATTACCAATCTTCTTGATAAAATTCGCAAGGCGATGCCCGATGCGGTAATTCGCACTTCGTTGATTGTGGGATTTCCCGGAGAAACGGAAGAGGAGTTTTTGGAGCTTCGGGACTTTATTGAGGAAATGAAGTTTGAACGATTGGGCGTTTTTGCTTATTCCCGGGAAGAGGATACGCCGGCGTATCGGTTGGACAACCAGATTGAGGAAGAGGAAAAACTTCGCCGTCAGGAGAATTTGATGCTGATTCAATCCGGCATCTCCCAGAAGCGGAATGACGAACAGATTGGTAAGACAATTCGTGTCCTGGTAGAGGGACGGGACGAGATTATCAAAAGCTACTTTGGCAGAACCTACGGCGATTCCATCGAGATTGACGGAAAGGTTTTCTTTAAGGCGGCTGAAAAATTAGAAGAAGGTAGTTTTGTAGATGTTATAATCGAGCAGGCGTTAGAATATGACCTGTTTGGGACTATGGCATAAAAATACGGGGGGAAGAATATGAATACACCCAATAAATTAACACTTTTACGTGTGATATTGATTCCGGTCTATATGATTTTGTATCTCTCCTGTGGTCAAGCAGGGGTTTATGGGGCATTGGTGGTCTTTATTCTTGCCTCTTTGACCGACCAACTGGATGGATATTTAGCGCGGAAGAATCATCAGGTTACTACCTTTGGAAAGCTGATGGATCCGTTGGCGGATAAGATTTTGATGATGTCTGCTTTGATTGCTTTTGTGGAAAAGGGAATGCCCTATATTACCGCTGGAGTGGTTATGGTCATCCTTGCGCGGGAATTGATTGTTACGGGAATCCGATTGATTGCGTTGGGAGAGAACCAAGTGATTGCCGCCAGCATGTGGGGCAAGGCAAAGACGGTGTCTCAGTTTGTTTTGGTAATTGGTGTTATGGTCTTTGAGATTGCAAAATGGCATTTGCCTATTCTTGCTACGGCTCTTGACGGGATAACACTGGTGTTGACGGTGGTTGCAGTGGTGCTTACCATCTATTCCGGAATGGACTATATCTGGAAGAACCGGAAGCTGATTCAGTTTAAGTAAAAGGAATGAAGCAAATGAGATTGATTGTAGATGCCATGGGTGGGGATCATGCACCCAAGGCCATTGTAGAGGGAAGCGTTCAGGCGGTAAAAGAGCTGGGCATTTCCATTACTCTGGTTGGTCAGGAAAATGAAGTTCGTAAGGAACTTGACACACTTGACTACCACGGGGATGCCATTACAGTGTTCCATGCCGAGGACATGATTGGTGGCGACGAAGACCCGGTAACTGCTATCAAACGAAAAGATACTTCCATGTATGTGGCGCTCTCTTTGCTAAAGGATGGAGAAGGGGATGCCGTAGTCAGTGCCGGAAATACCGGTGCGTTGATTGCCGGTGCAACCCTTTATCTAAAGAGAATCAAAGGGGTACGTCGTGCGGCCTTAACTCCTGTGATGCCCACCACAAAGGGTGGATGTTTTCTTTTGGTAGATGCCGGAGCAAACTCCGATTGCACTCCCGCATTTTTAAAACAGTTCGCTATTATGGGTTCAATTTATATGAAGTCGATTATGGGGGTCAAAGACCCTCGGGTTAAGCTTGTCAATATTGGTGTTGAGGAGAACAAAGGACCTGCATTGATGGTGGAAACCAATACTCTTTTAAAGGAACTTCCTATCCGGTATGAAGGTTATATTGAGGGACGGGACATTCCCTTTGGAGAGGCAGATGTGGTAGTTTGCGACGGATTTACCGGCAATATCATTTTAAAGTTGATGGAGGGTATGGGTCTTGGCTTAACTGGAATGATTAAGAAAATCTTTCTAAAGAATATCTTCAGTAAGACAGCCGCTATGATGGTAAAGGGCGGTCTTAAGGAATTTAAAAAGAGTATGGACTATACCGAGTATGGCGGTGCTCCGGTTTTGGGCGTTACCCGTCCAGTTATTAAGGCACACGGAAGCTCGAATGGTAAGGCGTTTTTCCACGCCATCCGTCAGGCAAAAAAGCTGACGGAAGAACGGTTGGTAGATGCCATTGCAGAGAATATCGAACAGTATGGGTTGGATACCCGGAAAGGCGGACAGGATGAGTAAGTTGCATGCGAAATTGGTTGGTGTAGGAAAATATCTTCCGGAAAAGATTTTGAACAATACCCAGCTGGAAACTATGGTGGAAACCAGTGATGAATGGATTTTAAAGCGGGTTGGCATCAAGGAACGCCGCATCAGTGACGAGAATACATTCGCCTCCGATTTGGCAATCAAGGCGGCAGAAAATGCATTGAAGAATGCCGGAATGCAGGCAGAGGAACTGGATTTGATTATTTTTTCCAGCGTTTCGCCGGATATGTATACTCCGTCAGCATCTTGCCTGGTGCAAAAGGGAATTGGTGCTACCAATGCGGCGGCATTTGATATCAATGCGGCTTGTTCCGGATTTATTTTTGCGATGGTAACGGCGGCACAGTTTATCGAAAACGGTGTTTATCGTAATGTTTTGGTTATCGGTAGTGATACACTCTCCAAGGTAACCGAGTATCAGGATAGAAAGACCTGTGTTCTCTTCGGGGATGGAGCAGGTGCGGCAATTCTTTCTGCGACAGAGGAAGAAACCGGTATCTTAACCTATACCCTGGCAAGCGACGGTGGAAACGGCGATTGTCTTACTCTCCCCGGAATCCGTGTAAATCCTGAGGATAAGGAACGGCGTCCCTTTGGCAATGACCGTACCATCTGGATGGACGGTAGCGTTGTCTTTAAGTTTGCGATCCGTGTTATGGAGCAAGCTTCCCGAAAGGTAGTGGAGGATGCGGGAAAGACTCTGGAGGATGTAAAACTTCTGGTTCCCCATCAGGCGAATATGCGAATTATTGAGGGTGCAAGAAAACGTCTTGGATTTTCGGAGGAACAGGTATTTGTCAATGTGGATAAGTATGGCAATATGTCGGCGGCTTGTGTTCCCATTGCCCTGTGTGAAGCAGTAGAGGAAAAGCGTGCTGAAAAAGGCGATTTGGTTGTACTCTCCAGCATGGGCGGTGGCTTGACATGGGGTGCAATCCTACTTGAACTATAGGAGAAAGGAAAAGAAAATGACAAAAAATCGTGTTTGTGAACTTTTGGGAGTGGAATATCCTATTATTCAGGGAGGTATGGCATGGGTTGCCACTGCGGAATTGGCGGCAGCAGTATCCAATGCCGGCGGTATTGGCTTAATTGCAGCAGGTAATGCTCCGGTTGATTATGTGAGAGAACAGATTCATAAGGCAAGAACCTTGACGGATAAGCCTTTTGGTGTGAATGTGATGATGATGTCTCCCTATGCGGCGGAGATTATGGCAATGCTGGTGGAGGAGCGGGTAGCGGTGGTAACCACCGGCGCTGGCAACCCCGGACAGTATATTCCTGCATTGAAAGAAGCTGGAACCGTTGTGATTCCAGTCATTCCCAGCGTGGCTCTGGCACAGAGAATGGAAAAAGCCGGAGCAGATGCGGTGGTAGCGGAAGGGTGCGAAGCTGGAGGACACATTGGCGAACTGACCACCATGGCGTTGATTCCTATGGTGGTGGACGGCGTGAATATCCCCGTCATTGCGGCAGGCGGTATTGCAGATAGCCGTGGTGTTGCCGCAGCCTTTGCTTTGGGTGCAGAGGGCGTTCAGGTAGGAACTCGGTTCCTTTGCTCTGAGGAATGTACTGTACATCAAAACTATAAAGAGGCAGTAGTTGCTGCCAAGGACAGGGACGCAGTGGTTACCGGTCGGTTTACCGGTCATCCGGTCAGAACTTTAAAAAATAAACTAACTAAAACCATGGATAAGATTGAAAAAGAGGGCGATTTGGAAGCCTTTGAGAGAATTGGTGCCGGGGCATTAAAAGCGGCAGTTGTGGATGGCGATACCCAGATGGGCAGTGTTATGGCGGGACAGAGTGCAGGTTTGGTTCATGATATTAAGCCCTGTAGTGAAATCGTGAAAGCCATGTTTGACGGAATCACGTTTTAAGGAGGACAAAGGAATGAAAATAGCATTTTTGTTTGCAGGGCAAGGCTCCCAGGCAATCGGTATGGGAAAGGAACTGTGTGAGAATTTCCCGGCGGCAAAAGCGGTATTTGAAACTGCAACCGAGGCATTGGGGTTTGATGTTGAAAAAATGATTTTTGAGGGCGACAATGAAACTCTGATGATTACCGAAAATACCCAGCCGGCGATTTTGACCATGTCGGTTGCGGCATTGGAAGTAGTAAAGAGCCTGGGTATTAAGCCGGATGTTGTGGCAGGACTCAGCCTTGGCGAATATAGCGCCCATGTGGCGGCAGGAAGCATGGAGTTTTCTGATGCAGTTCGTCTGGTAAAGAAACGTGGGAAGTATATGCAGGAGGAAGTTCCGGTAGGGGTTGGAGCTATGGCGGCAATCATTGCTTTGGATGCCGATACCGTGAAAGAGGTGTGTGCGTTAGCGTCGGAAAAGGGGATTGTGGAACCTGCTAACTTTAATTGTCCGGGACAGATTACCGTTGCCGGAGAGGTTGCAGCAGTGGAATACGCCTGTGAGATTGCAAAAGAGAAAGGTGCCAAACGTGCAATGCTGCTTCCTGTCAGCGCACCTTTCCATTGTAGTATGTTAAAAGGTGCCGGCGAAAAGCTGAAAGCAGAATTGGAGAACGTTACGGTTTCTGATTTGCAAATTCCCCTGATTACCAATGTAACAGCAGATTATGTGACAGACAAGAACGAAATTAAGGATTTGCTAGTTCGTCAAGTTTCCTCCTCGGTGCTCTTTGAGGAGAGTTTAAAGCAGATGTTGGCAGACGGAGTGGATACCTTTGTTGAAATCGGTCCCGGCAAAGCACTGTCCGGCTTTGTAAAGAAGATTGATAAAGAAGTTGCTCTTTACCATGTGGAGGATATGAAGTCCTTGGAAGAACTCAAAGAGGCACTAGCATAAAGGAGAGAGAATGATGGAATTTAAGAATAAGACAGTTTTGGTTACCGGCAGTACCCAGGGAATCGGACGGGAAATTGCTTTAAAATTCGGTTCACTGGGTGCCAATGTGATTGTCAACGGCATTGACATTCCCATGCAAAAGGAACTGGCAGAGAGTGCCTGCGACGAAATCCGGAAGATGGGCGGTCAGGCGGAATATCTTCTCTGTGATATTTCCAAGGCAGAGGATGCTGAAAAGCTGATTTCTCTTGGGAAAGAGAAGTTCGGCGGGATTGATGTTATCGTGAATAACGCAGGCATTACCCGGGACAACTTGATTGCCAGAATGAGCGAAGCAGAGTGGGATAGCGTTCTGTCTGTAAACCTAAAGGGAGCTTTTTTGGTTATTAAGGCGGCATATAAAATGCTGATGAAGCAGAAAAGCGGTGTGATTATCAATATGGCA
The DNA here is from genome assembly GCA_045606185.1 of Ructibacterium sp. Lineage (GTDB taxonomy): Bacteria > Bacillota > Clostridia > Monoglobales > Monoglobaceae > Ructibacterium. The sequence continues at coordinate 32,908 of JAZURN010000020.1, read as the reverse complement.
TCGGTTTCCGGTGTTATGGGTAATGCTGGTCAGGCGAACTATTCTGCCTCCAAGGCAGGACTCATTGGTCTTACCAAGTCTACTGCCAAGGAGATGGCGCATTGGAATATCCGTTGCAATGCCATTGCACCTGGATTTATCCAGACCGCGATGACTGACAAATTAAAGGAGGAAGTACGGGAAGCATATCTTTCTGCGATTCCCCTCAAACGGTTTGGTCAAGTGGAGGATATTGCTAATTTGGCAGTCTTTCTGGCGAGCGACAAGGCAAAATATATCACAGGTCAGGTAATCAATGTTGACGGCGGACTTGTTATGTGATATACTCTTGCGTGGAATTCCCGATTAGGGAGTTTCGATGACTTTGTAAAAAAAGAATCCATTATTATATCAAAATACATAAAGGAGGATTTTAAAAATGGATATTTTTGAAAAGGTAAAGGAAATTACCGTAGAGCAGCTGGGTGTAGACGAGGAAGCAGTTACCATGGAAGCTTCTTTTATCAACGACCTGGAAGCAGATTCCTTGGACATTGTTGAATTGATGATGGCTTTGGAAGAGGAGTTCGACATTGAAATTCCGGATGAGGATGCGGAAAAAATCAGCGTAGTTGCTGACGCAGTCGCATACATTAAGGAAAGACAGTAAGAACAACAGTTCCGCTGTGTGGGAATCCACACAGCGGAATCATTCTATAGAAATTTGTAACCGGATTTCGGCTAGAGATTTCTATAGAATAAGAAAACAGGAGGAAGAATTATGAGAAGAGTTGTCATCACCGGTGTAGGTGCTGTAACCCCGGTAGGTATCGGGAAAGAGGAAATGTGGAAGAACATCAAGGCAGGTGTCTGTGGTGTGGGACCTGTAACCAGATTTGATGCGTCGGAGTATGCTTGTCAGATTGCGGCAGAGGTCAAGGACTTTGATGCTACCCAATACATTGATAAAAAAGAAGCAAAGCGGATGGATTTGTTTGTCCAGTATGCCGTTGCAGGTGCCAAAATGGCGGTAGAAGATGCCGGGCTTTCCATGGAAAACGAGAACCCGGAACGGGTTGGCTGTGTTTTGGGTAGCGGTATCGGCGGCATTGAAACCACCTGCGAGCAGCACGCACGACTTCTGGAAAAAGGCCCCGGCAAGGTTAGTCCCTTTATGATTCCTATGATGATTTCTAATATGGCGGTGGGTCAGGTTTCTATTATGTTTTGTTGTAAGGGTGTCAATCTGACCACGGTTTCTGCTTGTGCCTCCGGTACCGACGCCATCGGTCAGGCGTTTTTGGCAATTCAGCGTGATGATGCTGATGTGATGATTACCGGTGGTGCAGAAGCGACAGTTACCCCGATTTCTCTTGCAGGGTTTTCTTCCATGAAAGCCTTGAGTACCCGAAATGACGATCCCCAGCATGCTTGTTGTCCCTTTGATGCAGAACGGGACGGTTTTATCATGGGCGAGGGCTCCGGTATTATGGTTCTGGAGGAACTGGAGCACGCCAAGGCAAGAGGTGCCCATATCATTGCAGAGATTGTGGGATATGGCTCCAGTAACGATGCGTATCATATGACTGCTCCGGCACCGGATGGCGAGGGCGGCGCTCGTTGTATGGCGCTGGCTGTCAAGAATGCAGGAATTAAGCCGGAAGAGGTGGATTACATCAATGCCCACGGGACTTCTACGCCCTATAATGATAAATATGAAACTGCGGCAATCAAGACAGTGTTTGGCGAGCATGCTTATAAACTTGCGGTTAGCTCCACCAAGTCTATGACAGGGCATATGCTGGGTGCTGCAGGTGGTATTGAGGGTATTATTACGGCAATGGCATTGGAAGAAGGATATCTTCCTGCAACCATCAATTACCGGAATCCTGACCCGGAATGCGACCTTGACTATGTTCCCAATCAGGGAAGAAAAGCAGAGCTTACCTATGCTCTCTCTAATTCCTTGGGCTTTGGCGGACATAATGCTTCTATTGTCTTGAAGAAATACTAGAAGAAATGAGAAAGTGCCGCTTTTCCTCTGGAAAAGGGCACTTTTTATGAGGAATACTTATGAAATTAGATTACGAATTCAAGAATCCTAAATTACTAGAAATGGCGTTGACCCATATTTCACTTGCCAATGAAAGGGGCATTGAGAGCAATCAACGTCTGGAGTTTTTAGGGGATAGCGTTCTTTCGCTGGTAGTAACCGGATATATCTATCGAGAATTTAAAGAGATGGATGAGGGACGCCTGACCGAGATTCGAGCAGCAGCCGTTTGTGAAAAGTCCTTGGCGGCTGCGGCACGGAAACTGAATATGGGAAATGCCATCAAGTTCGGAAAATCTGAAGCAGTCTGCGGCGGTAAAGACAAGGACTCTATTTTGTGCGACACCTTTGAGGCGGTGCTGGGGGCTATGTATTTGGATGGTGGGTTCGAGGTCTGTAAGACTTGGGCACTGAATCACTTGAAAGAAACCATTCATGCGTCTGCCGATATGGACTTTACTAATTATAAATCAGAGCTTCAAACTTATTTTCAGAAACGGGATAAGGGAACAGATGTAGTTTCCTACCGTCTTATCAAGCGTGGTGGCCCTGACCATCAGCCTACCTTTGAGGTAGAGGCGGTCTATCGGGGTAAGACCATCGGTAGGGGCGTCGGCGGAAACCGGAAAGAGGCGGAACAACAGGCGGCTAAGCGGGCGTTTTTGGCATTATGAGGCATTATAATATTCCCGTTTTTATTCCTCATGAAGGCTGCCCTCATGATTGTAGTTTCTGCAATCAACGAAAAATTACCGGTATCACTACCACGGTAAAACCCAATGATGTTCGTGAAATTATTCAAAGTCATTTACAATTCCTGCCAAACTGTGAGAGACATATTGAGGTCGCATTTTTTGGTGGCAGTTTTACCGGACTTCCTTTGCAGGAACAGGAAATTTTTTACCAGATTGTCCAAGAATTTCGTGGAGAAATTGACGGAATCCGTCTTTCAACCCGACCGGATTATATTGATGCTACAGTGCTTGACCTTGCCCGAAAATGGGGTGTTACCACAATAGAATTGGGTGCCCAGAGTGCTTTTGATGAGGTGTTAATAGAAAACTTGCGTGGACATACCTTTCAAGATACCAAGCAGGCATCCACCCTGATTCGTAGTTGTGGTATTGGTCTGGGACTTCAGATGATGACAGGTCTTCCAGGCTCTTGCAGGAGATGGGACATGAAAACAGCAGAGCATTTGGCGGCTTTAAAGCCGGATTGCGTCCGAGTCTATCCTACCCTTGTCCTGCACGGAACCGCATTGGAACAGCAATACAGGAAAGGGTTGTATATCCCCCAATCCATTGAGGAAGCCATAGAAACCGCTAAGGAGGTTTTATTGATTTTCCGGAATCAGGAAGTTCCCGTGATTCGGTTAGGACTTCATGCCGGAGAGGAATTGCAGGAAGAAGGAAACATTGTTGCCGGACCCTTTCATCCGGCATTTGGAGAACTGGTGGAAAATCGTATCTGGAGGGATAGGATTGAGAAAGAACTCCTGAACCAGAACCCCAAGCCTGATAAATTTGTCGTTTCGGTATCATCTTCCGAGGTTTCCAAGGTGGTGGGACACCGACGGTGTAATATCGAATACTTCCAAGAAAACTATGGAATCACAATCAGGATAGATAGCAAATAAAAAGCACCCTACAGGGTGCTTTTTCATGTTATTCGTTAATGCTAACGTTAAATTCCTGCTTGCCAAGGAGAATCTTGTCCCCTTTGTGAAGTTCGGTTTTTTCGTAAATTCTCTCTCCATTGACAAGGGTGCCATTGGTGGAGTTTTCGTCTTGAATGAAAACGATGTCGTCTTGGTATAAAATCTTACAATGAAGACCGGAAATAGTAATATCGTTGAGAACCAAATCGTTGTCGGTTTTCCGTCCTATGGTTGTTTCCTCATAAAGGGGAAGAATCACGAAATCATGATTTTTTTCATTGGTTAGGATGAGCTTGGGATAGATTTTTTCTTCTTCAGGCTCGTGTTCCTCTTCAGACACGGGTTCCTCGGCGGGCAATGATTCTTCTATGGATTCCGGGATAGTTTCGGGTTCTTCATCCGGTTCTTCGGTAACAGCTTCTATCGGTTCTTCGGAGAGTGCAAGGTCGATTTCCGGTACAACCATGTCTTCTTCTATAGTAGTTTCTGGAATCTCCTCGGTAGAAACCTTAGTTTCCTCCGGGGAAGTCAAAATTTCCTCATCAGCTACATCTGCAGGTTTTGTATCGGTAGCAGTTGTTTCTTCCAGATAGATATCAAAGGGACTTTCGATGGACTCCTCTTTTTTGGAGGAGGGTTTCAAAAAAGCAATGCAGAGAAATAAAACGCCAATCAATGCGATGCCAATGCCAATGTAAAGCAGAGAATCCAGAATGGAAAGACCGCCACTGAATAAACTCATGGAAACCGGTGCCGCATAGGCAGAAACTTCCAGGATAGGAAGAATTCCGGCGAAGGATAAAAGAAATTTTCTCATAAGTATAAAACCTTTCTGCCTACTATCATGGATTGTCCGTAGGCGAAGACGTATGCGAAAGGGTTAAATACGAACCACAATCGCACTGTAATCGTCCAGAACTTTGGTATATTTGTTCCGGGAACGGTTTTTTTCAACAATTTTCTGCATTTTTTTTAGCCAGTCGTTAGCGGTTCGGGAATGCTTTAGACAGCGTTCGATTTGCCGTTCATGAATGTTTTCCCAGAAACCATCGGTACAAATCAAGAAACTGTCGTTTTTGCGAACCTTCATTGGTTTCGAAAAAGCGGGAACAAAATTTTGGTCCATTCCCATAAGACGAGTTACCTTTTGCCGCAAGCGGTCGGAACGGATTTTTGGATACCGAATTTCTCCTGCTTCAAACCGAGAATAGGAGTCGCTATGGTCAGGAGTGATTTCGTAAAGAAGTCGATCCTGAAGATGGTAAATTCGACAATCCCCAATATGTGCCCAAAGAGCAAGTTCCCCGTCTGTTAAAAGGACGGCTGTCGCAACACCGCCCGGAGAAAGATCTTCTGTTTGAAAGGCAGTCAACCTTTTCTGGGCATGGTTAAAGAAGCGCGGGAGGGTAGAGGTCGAAATTTCGGATTGCTCCTGAAAGTCATTTAGAATAGATTGGACAGCAAGTTCGGCAATTACGGGAGTGGTTTTCCCATCGGCAACCATAAAGCAAGAACAATAGGATTCTTCCAAAATTCCAATAAAATCATAATTCCCTTGCTTTTCGCCACAGACCGAAATCGAGTCGAAATCAAGCATAGCTTCACCCCAATTGCGTTCATATAAAATTATTATACCTCAAACATATTTAAAAGTCAATTGCTATTTCGGCAAGCTAAAGTGAGGAATGCCTATTGATTTTGTGGTTGTAATATGGTATAATTTTCTGCAACAGTGAATTCAAAAATGGGCGTGATTTTTTGGACAAAAAAAAGTTGGATACTGCGACCTTGTCAGCAGTGTTTTTGGCAATGGGAATGGTTTTTCCTTTTTTCACTGCTCAAGTGAAAGAAGTCGGGAACACCCTGCTACCAATGCACATTCCGGTTATGCTTTGCGGACTTGTTTGCGGAGCCCAATGCGGTCTTGCGGTGGGATTCATTTTGCCCCTGCTTCGTGGAGCTGTATTTTCTATGCCGGTCCTTTATCCCAACGGAGTATGGATGGCGTTTGAACTGGCAACCTATGGCTTTGTAATTGGACTTTTGTACAGACGCAGAAAGAACAACGGAGTTGGTTATCTGTATTTCTGTCTGATAACCGCCATGATTTCCGGACGAGTTGTATGGGGAATTGTCAAGACGATTATTCTGGGGCTTGGTGGCAAATTATTTACCTTTCAGGCGTTTCTTGCCGGCGGGTTACTGGATGCCCTTCCCGGCATTATCCTACAACTGATTTTGATTCCCGCAATTATGGGGGTATTGAATAAAATGCGATTGAAGTAAACGGAGATTTTTAAGGTTTCCCTATGGGAAAGAAAATATTTCGGTAACGACAATTCCGGATGGTGTTTCGGTTCTTGCCTTTGCCGGCTTGGTAACACCGGATTCCGGCGTGTGCAAGGAATTTGGTATTGACGCTTATTTCCCGATACTGCGTCGAACTTGTACTTTGGAAGAAGCAATGCAGCCAGAAACTGCCTATAGGAATCTAACGATACGGCAGAGCCGGCATTTTGTTTGATTCAGGTAATACAGGAGGTATAATAATATGGAATATTTGTTGTGGTTACAAGGGATTCGTACTGATTTTTGGAATGTTGTCCTGATGTATGTCACAGAAATTGTGACCAGTCCTGCTATGTATCTCTTTGTAGCGGTGCTGTATTGGTGTTTTGCAAAGAATGCTGCCATTACCCTTGCTATGAATTTGAGCGTGGGCAGTATGATTAACCAGACATTGAAAAATATCTTCTGCATTTACAGACCTTGGATTCAGAATCCGAAGTTGCAACCGGTGGAGGCGGCGAAGGCGACAGCGACGGGGTATTCCTTTCCCAGTGGACACACACAGCTTGCTGCTACCGAGTTTTTGAGTATTGCGGTATGGCAGAAGAAACGGAAATGGCTGGTTGCATTCTGCTTTGTTCTTACTTTTTTAGTTATGTTTACCCGAAACTATCTTGGTGTACATACTGTTTTCGATGTGATAGCAAGCTTTTTGATTGCTTGCTTTGTGGTTGTGGTAACCCCAAAACTTCTGGAGTGGATTGATAACGGGAAAAATCGGGATTTAATTGTAGTTGTTTTATTTATGATGTTGTCTGGATTAGCTTTGGCTTACACGACTTTCAAGAGTTATCCTATGGACTACTTGCCGGATGGAAGCCTGCTGGTTTCTCCCAAGGAAATGATTACCGATTGTTACAGTGCTGCAGGATGTGTCTTTGGTTTTTTCCTGGGCTGGATTCTAGAACGCCGCTTTTTGAATTTCACTACCGATGTTTCGGGGAAATCGAAAGCGTTTCGTGGTGTTATCGGTTCCATTCTCTTGCTTGCGTATGTCTTTCTTGCAGAGAATCCACTGATCAGTTTGGATGTATATTGGGGAAACTTTGCATTTCTTTTCTTGGCATTTGTTTTTATTTTATTTTTATATCCCTTGGTATTTACCTTTGTAGAAAAGTTGATACAAAAAAAGAAGCTCTCGTAAGGGGTATGTTCTAAAGGACATTTTGATACGGGTCGTCGAGGACGCCGACCCCTACAATGTAAACGCTAGATTTTGTCACAACCATGGGGTTTCAAAAGGGGCGACGCCCCTTATGCCGATATCCCCGAAGGGGATGAGGAAGCGCTCGGGTTCTCGTGTTAAGCAAATATGCCAGTGGCATATTTGTAACGGAATATGAGGGGCGACAGCACCGGCTTTTAGGAAACGCAGAGCGTTTCTTCATAAGCCATGGCGAGCGCAATTGGGCAAGGCAAAAAAGAGAAATCTTTATTGTATATGAAAAGGGCAGAAACACTTGTGTTTCTGCCCTTTGACTGTTCTTAAGAACACTCGCCCTATGAGAGCTTCTTTTTATGTTTTTAGTTTGCCATAGTCAATGTCACAGTCTGTGTTGCTTCGTCCCAACCTACAGTATAGCCGATGGCTTCTGCCAAAAACCGTATGGGGACATACATTCTTCCATATTCCACACCATCAAGAATCGTAGTTTCGATAAATGCAGAGGTATCCATTTGTTTTTCTGTTGTTTCAGTATACTGATTGGGAAGAATAAAGAGGGTAGCGTTTCCTTCCTGAATCAAATAGGTGCTGGAATCTGATGAAATGACAGCGGTTTGGGTACCGTCAATATAGTCGACTTTACATCCCAAGTATTCCATGACAAACCGGACAGGAACAAAAGTCCGATCATCTTTTTCCTGAATGGTTCCCATTTCCGGCGGAATTTCAGCAGAAGTCCCGTTGATGATGATGGTTTCTGCTGCTGCAAAGGCGGTCATACCAGAAACGGAAATAAGAATTACCAGCAAAAGTGACAGTAAATGTTTTGCGAAACTCATGCCAAAAACCTCCCTAAATTACTCTGCCGCCGAAATGATGGACACCGTTTCGGTAGCTTCGTCCCAATTGACAGTAAAATTCATTGCTTCTGCAAGAAAACGAAGGGGAACATACATCCGCTCATCATTTTCGTCAACGAATGTTTGGGTATCCATGTTATACAGAGCGGGAACTGCAAAATCAGGGAGAACATAAAGCTGATTTGAGCCGTTCATGACCAGATATGAGGTGTTGTTCGCATCGGTAATGGTGGCACTTTGCTGGATTTCGTTAAAGCTAACATCGCAACCGAAATATTCACAAATAAACCGAACCGGAACAAAGGTGCGGTTATCTTTTTCCTGAATGCACCCCATATTCTCGGGAATTTCTAGTGTCGTGCCGTCTAATGTGATAAATTGTGCAGTTGCGTTTACACTGATACAAGGGAGTAAAAAGGAACAAATTAAGATAGTGAGCAAAATAGTTTTTTTCATAGAGATTTCCTCCGTACTTTCTAGATGGATTTAGTATACCATAAGCAAAAAAGGAAAGCAAGCATTTCTTTGGGAAAAACCATTTAAGGTAGCCGAAATTACTTGACATATGGGGGATTTTATGATATGGTAAAAAGCGTACAATACGGGAGGGGCTTGTCTGTGAATACACAGATGGAGTCTTTCTTTTTCTGTGAACCAAGGAGGAAAAGGGAATGAAACTTTGGGAACTTTTTCTAATTGCACTGGGCCTTGCGATGGATGCCGGAGCGGTTTCGATTTGCAAGGGTCTTTCGGTGGATAATATTAAACCAAGCCATCAGTTAAAGGTGGGTTTCTACTTTGGTGGTTTTCAGGCGCTCATGCCTTTGATTGGGTATTTGCTTGGCGTTCAGTTCCAATCCCTTATCGAGAATGTTGACCACTGGATTGCCTTTGTTCTTCTTGCTTTGATTGGAATCAATATGGTTCGGGAAGCAATGGGAGAGGAAGAAAAAATAGATTCCTCTTTCACTGTAGGAGCAATGCTCCCTCTAGCTGTTGCAACTAGCATTGATGCTTTGGCGGTGGGTGTTACGTTTGCTTTTTTAAAGGTTCAGATTTTACCGGCGATTTGCTTTATTGGAGCAGTTACCTTTGTGGTTTCGGTGCTGGGATTGATGATAGGGAATGTTTTTGGATGCAAATATAAGACAAAAGCAGAAGTTTTTGGCGGAATTGTATTGATTTTTATTGGACTAAAAATCTTATTGGAACATTTGGGAATTTTTTAATGGAAGTTTTGTCAGGAGGTGCGACAGATGCTGTGCTGTAAATGTAAAAAAAATCTGGCTGTGGTTTACATTAGTCGGATGGACGAGGCAGGAAAGACGGTCAACGAAGGCTACTGCCTGACCTGTGCAAAAGAACTGAATATTGGTCCTGTCAACGAGATGATGGAAAAAATGGGAATCAATCCTGAAGAAATGGATGGTCTGAACAAAGAAATGTCTGCCATGATGGAAGAAATGGGCGACCAGTTTCCTGACGGAGTAGGTCTCTCGGGAATGCTCGGCGGCGAAACGGAGGATGACGAAGAGGATGACGGCGAGCAGATGAGCCGAAGTATGCAGAAAAACCCTTTTGAAATGATGAACCGTATTTTTGGCGGTGGAAAGCCAGCTGATTCGGGGGAGACGGATGCCGAAAAGAAGGATGAGAAAAAAACTGCCGGAAAAACCAAAAAAGAGAAGAAAAAGAAGAAGAATCTGGATTTATATGCCGTTAATTTGACAGAAAAGGCAAGAAACGGCTTGATTGACAGAGTGGTTGGTCGGGATGTGGAGTTAGAGAGAACAGCACAAATTCTAAACCGAAGAACCAAAAATAATCCTTGCTTGATTGGAGAACCCGGCGTGGGAAAAACAGCCATTGCAGAGGGGCTTGCCTTGCGTATTGTGAAAGGCGAGGTTCCGGCAAAGCTTTTGCAGTATGAAATCTACCTTTTGGATATGACCGCTGTGGTGGCAGGAACCCAGTTCCGTGGGCAGTTTGAATCCCGTCTTCGAAACATTATCGAGGAAGTTAAGCAGTTGGGGAATGTCATTCTTGTGATTGACGAGATTCATACCATTGCATCTGCGGGAGATGCTGAGGGAGGTATGAATGCCGGAAACATTCTAAAACCCGCACTTTCCCGTGGTGAGATTCAGGTTATCGGGGCTACCACGGTAGAAGAATACCGGAAGCATATTGAAAAAGATGCAGCATTAGAACGCCGATTCCAGACCATTATGGTGGAGGAGCCTTCTGTCGAAGAAACGGTGGAAATTCTGAAAGGGATTAAGGAGTACTATGAGGATTATCACAAGGTTCGCATCTCTGATGAATTGATTCGTACCGCAACCGTATTGGCAGAACGATATATCAATGACAGATTTTTACCTGATAAAGCCATTGATGTCATTGATGAGGCGGCCTCCAAGGCAAATCTGGATAATGCTGACCTTGTAACCATTGCAAGGTTAAAAGCGGAGGCTAAGGCGGTGGAGGAAGAACTGGAGCAGGAAAACGCTACGGTATCAGAATCCATCGAAGAATTTCAGCGTGCAGCAGATTTGAAGAGTAAAAAATGCAAGCTGGAAGAGGAAATTGCAGAGCTTGAACAAAAGCCTTTGCGGGAATTGACAGTGGAGGACATTGCTGCTGTCATTGAACTCTGGACTAAGATTCCGGTAAAGCATATCAGTGAATATGAAACCAGCCGGCTCATCAATCTGGAGGAGCGGCTCCACCAGCGATTGATTGGTCAGGACGAGGCGGTGGAGGCAGTTAGTCGTGCCATTCGCAGAAAACGTGCCGGAATCAGTCTAAAGCGAAGACCTGTTTCCTTTATCTTTGTAGGGCCTACCGGCGTTGGTAAAACCGAGTTGGTCAAGCAGATTGCAAGAGAGGTTTTTGACGGAGAGGAAGCCTTGATTCGGCTGGATATGTCTGAGTATATGGAGAAGCATTCCGTCGCCAAGTTGATTGGTTCCCCTCCTGGCTACGTGGGATATGACGACGCAGGGCAGTTGACTGAAAAGGTAAGGAGAAGACCCTATTCGGTTATCTTGCTGGACGAGATTGAAAAGGCGCACGAGGATGTCTTTAACATTCTGCTCCAAATTCTGGATGACGGAAGAATTACCGACAGCCACGGCAAGACGGTTTCTTTTGAGAATACCATTATCATTATGACCTCCAATGCTGGAAGTGACCAGAAATCCAACGTAGTTGGCTTTGGCGAAGAGGAGGAAGCAAAAGATATCAAGGTTGAGCGTGCATTGAAGGAGTTGTTTCGGCCGGAGTTTCTCAATCGTGTGGACGAAGTGGTTCATTTCCGTAGCTTAAAAGAGGATGAACTACTCAAGATTATCGACCTAATGCTGGTTGATTTAAAGAGCGGTCTTGCAGAAAAGGAGATTTCTCTTGATGTCACAGAGGACGCAAAGAAATTGATTTTAAAGAAGGCATACCAAAAAGCATATGGTGCCCGTCCGCTTCGCAGATATATTGAGCGGTACATCGAGGACGGTTTGGCGCAAAAACTGATTGCCGGAGAACTTTCTTCCGGTGCATCCGCAACGGTAGAAGCGGAAGCGGATAAGCTTGTTATCCGGGTATAAAAAATGTCTGGCTATTATCATAGCCAGACATTTTTTTACAAATCAAGTCCAGAAACTTTTTTTGCAGATAACTGCTCTTTTAGGTATTTTTCCCGGGTGGCAATTCCGCCTCGAATATGTCGTTCTTGCTTGTTTTCCATTAGTATTTCCCGAGTCTGCTCTGCTAGAGTTCGGTTGATTTTTATCAATCGTTCCGTTACATCTTTATGTACGGTGGATTTGGAAATTCCAAACTTTCTGGCGGCTTCCCGCACGGTGCATTTGTGCTCAATAATATAATTGGCAAGCTCTACGGTTCTTTCTTCGATATAACACCTCACATATATTGCCTCCCATACAATTTGTTCTTGCGAACATTTGTTATGGTTCAATATATGCATAGGGATGACGTTCTATGACGAAAAAAGAAACAAACCATGGATTGGTTTGTTTCTTCTCACGCAGTCATTATACGATATCTAAATGATGGCTAGTATCTAGTTGTTCTGGTTTATCATCTTTTTTGCAATAGATTTCTCTGACCCGGTACTGTTGCAGATGACTGATGGTCATATAGATGCGACCTACGTATTCGCCAATAAAGCCAAGTGCAACCAAAATCAGTCCACCAAGGAGTAAGAGAACTGCCATAGTCGAGGTATATCCTGCAGCAATGGTGGGGTGCATCAGTTTTCGAATGACCATGGAAAGACCCAGTAAAAATCCGCAGAAGGCAATGAATGCACCTGAGGATAAAATAACCCGCAAAGGCCTAATGGAAAAATTAGTAAAGCCAGTAAGCCAGAGTGCAAGGAGCTTTTTAAGGGAATAATTGGACGTCCCCTCCAATCTTGCACGATGGGGCATTTCGATGTCGGTAACCTTTCCAACCACAGTGTTTAGATATCCCATCATAGAGGGGAAGGGACTGTCGTAATGTTGATAACAATCTATCGCAAATCGACTGATGGCGTAAAAACTGGATACATGCACTCCCTTGATGCGGGTGCCATTGAATTCTGAAATTTTAGCAGTAATTCTACTGGTTACCCGTTTAAACAGGCTGTGCTGCTTGGCTTTAAAGTAGGCATAGACAACGTCGTAGCCTTCCTGAATTTTTTCTACCAAAGGAATGATTCCCTCTGCCGGGTGTTGCCCGTCATCGTCCATGAAGACCAAAACATCCCCTTTTGCATGGGGGATTGCAGCCATCTTTGCAGAGGCCTGTCCAAAATTCCGGGAAAGATTTACACCCATAATGTTGGGGTCCTCATCGCAGATTTTTTTGATTAACGAGAAGGTGTTATCAAAGGGATAATCGTTAACCAGAATAATTTGATATTCATATCCGGGGGTGTTGTTAATGACCTGTCGAATCTCGTCGACCACCCTTCCCAGAGTTTTTTCGGATTTATAACATGGAATTGCAACGGAAATCAGCATATTCAACATCTCCTTTTTTTCTCAATCAACATTATACTATAATTGGAAATCGAAATCAATAAGTTCTTGATTACAACTTATTTACATCTTGATTTTCGGCTGATTGGATGCTATAATTCAACTATCAAGACGAAGGAGAATTAGAAATGGGAGTAGAAGGGAAAAGATTATTGGTTTTGGGCGGAACCTCTGCCACCTTGGATTTGGTTAAAAACGCAAAAGAAATGGGCGTTTATACCATTGTTACCGATTATTTGGATGGCGGTGTTGCCAAAGAAATAGCTGACGAAACGGCAACGGTCAGCACCACCGATTTGGAGGGATTGGAAGAGCTTGCTATCCAAAAAAAAGTGGATGGAGTTTTTTGTGGTCCCAGTGAATTTAATATTCGAAATTTAATCTGTTTTTGTGAAAGAACCGGTCTGCCCTGTTATACCAACATGGAGGTATGGAACAGGTGTGCCAACAAGGACGAATTTAAGCAATACTGCATTGACAACGGGGTTGATTGCCCGCAAAGATTTGATGTGGACGAAAATTCTACCGACGAAGAGTTGGATGCGGTCGATTATCCGGTCATTGTTAAACCGGTGGACGGCCATAGCTCCAATGGAATTTCTGTTGCCATTGATAAAACAGCCCTTCGGGAGGCGTGTCGTTTTGCGATGGAAAATTCCACATGCAAGCGGATTGTGGTAGAGAAGTACATCGACAACGGCGGAGAGCTTTTTGGCGTCCGGTATCTTTTGAAAGATGGAGAAGCATATCCTTATCTTTTGATGGATACTTATGTGGCGGACCCTGTGGAGAAAAGAAGCTTAATCAGCCATCTTACCTATGCTCCGTCGAAATATTCTGATTATTATATGAAGCACATGGACAAACAGGTAAGACAAATGCTGAAGAATATGGGATTAAAAAACGGCACCGCATTTTTTCAAGCACTTCCCTATAACGGAAAGATTTATTTCCACGAAATGGGATATCGCCTGAGCGGAGGTATGCTATTTAAATTGACCGACCCCATGGTGGGTGTCAATGATATGAAAATGATGATTCGCTATGCTCTGGGAGAGGAAATGTGCACCGATGCAGAGCTTCAAAGCCTGGATGTTTCCTCTAGTCAAAAAATTGGTGTTCAGCTGATGGTTCCTCTTTGGGAGGGGAAGATTACATCAATTGAGGGGCTTGAGGAGCTGAAAAAAATCCCCTGTTTACAGGATTTTATTCAGTATTATCATGTGGGAGATACCTTGCTCCCCAAACACATTGGTACTTTAGGACAGCACTTCGGACGCTTTACCCTGGTTGCAGATGAGGAAGAAACCATCTTGGATGCAGTGAGAAGAATTACCAATGAGTTGGTAATTAAAGATGAAAACGGTAATGTGATGAACACCTTGCATTTGGATTTGGAACGGATAAAATAAAAGTCGGCTTTGCCGACTTTTTTTTGAAAAAGGGTTGACAAACCAGGATAAGCGTTATATAATTATTTCGTTATGATTCCTATAAGGGGATGACTATAATGAACTTAAAGCAAATGAAATATGTGGTAACTCTCGCAAACATTGGGTCTTTTTCTGGTGCAGCAGAGCTTTTGCAAATTTCCCAACCGTCTTTGAGTCAATATATTAAGAAAATAGAAAAGGAATTGGGAGCCGAGCTATTTGAGCGGACAAATGGAAGAGTGCGTATTACGGATGCTGGAAAAGTTTATCTGGAAACCGGTCAGAAGATGCTTGAATTAGAAAAAGATATGGCGAATCGCCTCAAGGATGTTGCTGAACACAAAGAGGGAACTATCGTGATTGGTGCTTCCCCTTTTCGGAGTATTACCATCATGCCGGAGATTACCAGAAAATTTCAGGAAAAGTATCCCTTTATGCAGTTGATGATTCAAGAGATGGCAACCAAGGAGCTTTTGGAGGCGGCAGAACGCAATGAATTTGATTTGTGTCTGACAACCTTACCGATTGATGAACGAAAATTTCAGTATGAGTTGGTGCTGGAAGAAGAAATTGGTTTAGCAGTAAAGAGAGGCTCTGAACTGGACCTTCGATTATCGAAGAAAGCTACTGAGGACAATGTTATTGATGTTTCCCTTTTGAACGGAGAAGGTTTTGTGATGCTTCCGGAACATCTCTCTATGCAGAAGGAACTGAATTCTCTCTGTTTTCAGAACCATTTGGAATTAAAAAAGGCTGCTATCGTCAAAAGCTTGGCAACACAACTTGAAATGGTAGCAGTGGGAGTCGGAAGTGCTTTGGTTCCTATGGGGATTCAAAAGTCCGCACGGACCCAAAGAGATATTCGGTTTTTCTCTTTTTTGCAGAAACTTCCTACACGGGTTTTGGTTATTGCTTATCAAAAAGGAAAATATTTATCGAAACCCATGCAAGACTTGATCGAAATGTTTAAAACAGTTTAACGAAAAATAATGAAATTTTAAATTATAAAAAAAGCGAAAGAAGAAAGGTTGTGTGGTTATGCCGATAGAGTTTCTCTATCTCGCAGTGGTCTTTGTTGTGGCGATTGTTGGCTTTACCTTGCTGAAAAGACCGTTGCACGAATGTATGTTGGCGGCATTTGTTGTGATTGTTGCACTTACCGGAACCTGGGGTAATGTATGGCAATATATCTGGGACGCTATGACGGAGTCCAGCTTATATGTCATTATTGTCTTTGTGGTATCCGCTATGTTGTTATCAAAAACAAGTGTTATTGATGATTGTATTGCGATTATTCTTTCCATCTTTGGACGTTTGCGGGGTGGAGCAGGCTTTGTTGCAATCATTGGAAGTACCTATATGGGGTCTCTGTCCGGAAGCGGCCCAGGGAATGTGGCAACCACCGGTGTATTTACCATTCCTGCAATGAAGAAAACCGGTTTCCCAGGGCATCTGGCAGCGAACGTTGAGGCGCATGCCAGCACCATGGGCAATATGATTCCTCCTGCGGGAATGATTGCCATTGCGTTTGCTATCCTTGATGGTCTTTATCCCAATGCTTACAATATGTCTCAATTTTGGATGGTACTTTGGGGAATTTCTGCTTGGTTTATTTTGCAGAGAATCGTAACACTGTACCTTATGTGTCGGTATTATAAGGTAGAGCCTATGAAAAAGGAAGAAATCCCCAGTTTCCGGGATTCCTTAAAACGGGGTTGGAAGGCAATTTTCTTGCCGATTATTGTATTTTTGCCGTTCTTGCTGACCAATAGCTTTGGGGCTTTCTTTGAAAGCAGACTTGGTGCAGGGGCAAAGGGATTTTCCGATAGTATCCTTTTGTTTATCCCTTCCTTAATAGTAGTATGTGGTGTTTTGCTATCCGGAAAGGATGTTGTCAAAAAGTTTACCCCGAAATTTGCCTATGATTCCATCTGCAAGGGTATGATGGGTGTTATCCCCACCTCGGCACTGGTTATGTTTGCATATTTCTTAAGTAATGCTTTGGCAGAAATTCAGGTGGAGGTTGCCATTGGAGAATTTTTGAGCAGTCTTAATATGCCGTATTTTGCATTGATTTTGATTCTTCCTTTGTTTACTGCACTTCTTGGTATGTTGCTCCCGGGTTCTACACAGGTTAAAATTTTCGGTGGTATTATTATTAGTGTTTTGGCAGCTGCAGGCGGTAATCCGTTACTTGCGGCAGCAATGCTTCCTTGTATCTGTGGCGCAATGCACGGTGTGACACCGCCATATTGTGCTTGCGTTTACGTAGCAATGGGAATCGCACAAGCAGAGCTGAAACCTACCTTAAAGAATTGTATGGTATGGATTCTTCTGCATTATGCTCTTTCGGTTATTGTTCTGGCAGGTTGGCTGCCTATCTTTGGAATGTAAGGGAAGGGAGAGAGAATCATGAGAGAAAAGATTTATATTTTTCTAAATAAATTATACGGAATCGTGATGTTTGTCGGATTCTTTGCCGGGGTTTTGCCGGTGATTCCCTTTATCCTTGCAATCTGCATTGGCGGTTCCACCGGGGAAGCAATTGCAGTATTCCTTGCAAAACAGTATTATCCTGTTGTGATTGCTATCGCATCTATTGCTATTTTAATTGGTGTGGTTGCAATGTATGTGAATAAAAAAGAAGGTTTTTCGGTCAAGGAACTGGACAACAAAGAGAAGGAAAACGAGAAATAAACAAAACGAAGCCTCCGGTATTTTTTCCGGAGGCTTTGCTATTGATGAAATTCAATTGGTTTTACAACCAGGCTTCATGGAAATGTACAGGCAGACCAGAACCACGAGGTTTTTGATGATATTCATGACCAAAGTAACATAAGAAAGCCCCCAGATTCCATGCAGCGAGGAGAAGAAGTATGCTGCAGCAATATAGCAAGCACCCCAGATACATTCGATCGCGGTGTGAAGCCGTGTCTTCCCTTGGGAAAGCATAACTGCCATAAAAAGGGACGCAAGAAAACCAAGAATCAAGCCAAGATTCACGATGTAATTGTACGAGATAATTTCATCATAAATAGAGGGATAAAAAAGTCGGATATAAATGGGTGTTCCTACGATGCACACGCCATAGAATATACTTCCAAGCAGAAAGGCAATGCCGACAAATTTGAAAAGGACCTTCCGGGATAATACAGCGTCTTTGACGGTTAAATAGGACATAATCAAGGTGTTAATGGGTTGGATTAACATCTGCATGGTTTTGGCAATCAGGGAAACCACATGATAATGGGTAACAACGCTTGCGTTAATGGTTTGCTTTAAAATAACCTTATCAAAATGAATCACGCAGTCCCGAACCAGTGTGGAAAGTGCAATCATTGTCAGAGTCTTGTTAATCAAGGAAGGTGTTAGCTTTTGAACCTCGTTTTTGAAAATCGACCCACGCAGTAAGGTATAAACGAGGGCAAAGGCTTCGCCGACGATGAAAATAAGAAGCCAGATTTCTGTTATGACATAAAGTCCAAGACCCAAAAGATACCCAAGGCTGATGATGCAGTAATAGAGGAAGTATTCCTTAAACTTGAGGGTCAGGCGGAATTCCACCTGTGCATAGGAACGAAGCAGGTAAAGAACGGAGAACAAAGCATAAAAAACAGGGAAAATGACAGAGGAACTTTCCCATACGGCAATGGTGCCGCAGGCAAGTGCCGAAAGAATAGAGGAAAAAATAATAACCCGTGAAAAATCTCCATTGGCTGCATCATGGCTTTTTCGAACAACCAAACGTGCATTACTCAAGGAGGTTCCGAGTGCTTGCGGAATGATATAGATAAACCCGATAAAATAGAGAATTTCTCCGGTTACTGCATCCCCGTAGAAATGAGTGATGAGAGGATAAATGACGATTTGTAAGATGACGTTCATAACCACGGTTGCCATGATGGTATAGAACAAATCTCCTGCAACTTTAAGTGATTTTTTGTTTAGCATAATGGTCCCCTTGCTTTGATGGAATGTGATGGGCATATTTTACCACGTTTTTTATACAAAGTCAATTGGACAGGTTTTTGCAAAAAACACCTACAAAAGGGATTTGTCCTTTTTTGTCAATATTATCTATTGCTTATTCTATAATCCTGTTGTATAATTACGAGGATAATATAGAAACATTTTGTGTTTTGAAATTCATGAAAATTGAGGGGATACACCATGATACCTTTTAATAAACCAAGCATCACGGAAAGAGAAAAAGAACATATTGCAAAAGCACTGGCTAATTTAAAGCTTTGTGGCGACGGTGCTTACACAAAAAAAATATATGAGGTTTTTGAGGAAAAACTTGGTGTTTCCAATATGCTTTTGACGACCTCTTGTTCTCACGCTCTAGACATGACAGCAATCTTGGCAGGCTTTCAGGCGGGGGATGAAGTGATTGCTCCGTCCTATACTTTTGTATCTACCATCAACGCTTTTGCTCTTCGGGGGGCAAAGCCGGTGTTCTGTGATGTTGAAAAGGAAACCATGAACCTTGATGCCAACAAAATTGAGGAATTGATTACGTCCAAAACCAAAGCAATCTATCCGGTACATTATGCAGGTGTTCTTTGCGATATGGACAAAATCATTGCCATAGCAAAGAAATATCATCTTTTGGTTATTGAGGACGCAGCTCAAGCGGTTGGCTCGTTTTATAAGGGTACCAGACCTGCTGGTACCATTGGGGATATGGGATGTTTCAGCTTCCATGAGACCAAAAATTATGTCATGGGCGAAGGCGGTGCCCTTGTTGTCAAAGATAAGGAATTGTTCAGAAAAGCGGAAATTATTCGGGAAAAGGGTACCGACCGGAGCCAGTTTATTCGTGGCGAGGTCGATAAGTATACCTGGAAGATGGTAGGATCGTCCTTCTTGCCATCCGATGTTCTTGCCTCCATTCTTTATGGGCAAATGGAACGTTTTGATGAAATCATGGATGCCAGAATGCAGGTATGGAATGCGTACTATGAGGGTTTTGCTGATTTGGAAAAAGCGGGCAAGCTGATTCGTCCGTATATTCCGGAATATTCCACCCATAATGCGCACATGTTTTATATCATTCTGCCAACCAAGGAGATACGGGATAGCATGATTACTACCCTACGTGAGCGGGGGATTCAATCAGTGTTTCATTACATCCCTCTGCATACATCTCCCATGGGAAAAGAGTTTGGGTGTGACGGAAGAAGCCTTCCGGTAACAGAGGAATATGCAGACAGGTTGCTACGTCTGCCGATGCATGCCGAATTGACGCAAAGTGAGGTTGCAATGATAATTGAAACCATAAAGGATGTTTTGTAATGAAAAAGCTAGTTATTATTGGTGCCAACAGTTTTCAAAATAAGCTGATTTTAAAAGCCAAGGCGTTGGGATATGAAACCCATGTTTTTGCTTGGGAATGCGGGGATGTGGGAGAGAAGAGCGCAGACGTTTTTTATCCTGTCAGTATTGTAGAAAAGGAAGAAATTCTGGAAATATGCCGGAAGATTCAGCCGGAGGGGGTTTGTACCATTGCCTCTGATTTAGCGGCGATTACCGTGAATTATGTGGCAGAGAAACTGGGACTTACTTGCAATCCACCGGAAATTATAGAACAGTGCACCAATAAATATGCCATGCGAAAGTGCTTGGCAAATGCAGGGATTCCATCGCCAAGGTTTATCAAGACTGATTGTGTGAATGCCGCTGCAAGAGAAATGGAGTTTCCTCTGATTGTAAAGCCCACCGACCGCTCCGGCAGCCGGAGTATTACCAAGGTGTATGAAGAAAAAGGACTGAAACCTGCCATTGAAAGAGCGGTTGCCGATTCCTTTGAGAAGATGGCGATGGTGGAGGAATACATCGAAGGCAATGAGTATAGCATGGAAAGTATTTCTTATCAGGGAGAACATTATTTCCTGACCATAACCAAGAAGTATACCACAGGAGAACCTAATTTCATTGAAACAGGTCATGTTCAGCCGGCAGACCTAATACCGGAAAAGGCGGAAGAAGTTAAAAAAATGATTTTTTCTGCATTGGATGCCCTTGGGATACAGAATGGAGCCAGCCATGCGGAGTTTCGCATTGATGCAAAGGGGAATGTTCGTATTATTGAGATTGGTGCCAGAATGGGTGGCGATTGTATCGGTTCGGATTTGGTTCATCTATCCACCGGGTATGACTTTGTGAAGATGGTCATTGATGTTGCCTGCGGAAAGGCACCTGATTTTACCAAGGAAGAAAAAAAATATCGGGCGGAAATCCGCTTTCTCTTTGGCGAAGAAGATTTGGTAGAACTAGAGAGAATCAAAAAAGAAAACTCCGAAAGAATCTATTTTATCAGTGAAATCGAAAAAAGCGATGCAGTGATGGATAGCTCAACCCGATGGGGGTATTATATCCTGATTGATTAGAGGGAGGATGCGTTGATGAAAGGTATTATTTTAGCCGGGGGAAGGGGAACTAGATTATATCCCATGACCAAAGTAGTTTCCAAACAGCTTTTACCCATTTATGATAAACCCATGATTTATTATCCTTTATCGGCATTGCTTCTTGCGGGAATTCGGGAAATATTGATTATTTCCACTCCTGACGATATAGGAATGTATCAAGAACTTCTGGGCGATGGCAGCGATTTGGGCATCCGCTTGGAATATAAGATTCAGCCGGAACCCAAAGGTCTTGCCCAGGCTTTCCTGCTGGGGGAAGAGTTTATCGGCGATGATAGCGTATGCCTTATTCTCGGCGATAATATTTTCTATGGTCAGGCATTTTCTATGTTCTTAAAGCGTGCCATGGACAGCCTTGGGGATGGTGCCGTGATTTTCGGCTATCCGGTCAAGGATGCTACTGCTTTTGGGGTGGTAGAGTTTGATACAACCGGTAGAGTTCTCTCTCTGGAGGAGAAACCGGCGCATCCCAAATCCAATTATGCGGTACCGGGGCTATATTTCTATAGCAATGATGTGATAGAAATTGCAAAAAATGTGAAACCCTCGGCGAGGGGAGAACTGGAAATTACTGCTGTCAACAATGAATACTTACGACGGGATAAACTAAAGGTAACCTTGATGGGACGTGGTATGGCATGGCTGGATACCGGAACGCCTCAGGGGATGCTTCAGGCAAGCTCTTTTATTCAGACCGTGCAAGATATGCAGGGGTTTTATATTTCTTGTTTAGAAGAAATTGCCTGGAGAAAAGGCTTTATCGACGATGCCCAGCTTAAGAAATTAGGCGAAGAGTTAAAGATGACGGAATACGGGAAATACATACTCTCGTTACTTGATTAAGATTTTTCAATGAAACATAGGAGGAATCGTATGAAGGTTTTAATTACAGGCGGAGCGGGATTCATTGGGGGAAACTTTGTCCATCATATGGTAAAGAAATATCCGAACTATGAAATTATTGTTGTGGATAACCTGACCTATGCCGGGAATCTTGCGACCCTGAAACCGGTATGGAACAAGATTCGTTTTTATAAGGCGGACATTGCTGACCGAAAGACGATTTATCAGATTTTTGAAACGGAAAAACCCGAGATTGTGGTAAATTTTGCGGCGGAGTCCCATGTGGATCGTTCTATCGAAGCACCGGAAATTTTCCTGCAGACCAATATTCTAGGAACGCAGGTGCTGATGGATGCCTCCCGCATCTATGGGGTTACTCGGTACCATCAAGTATCCACCGATGAGGTGTACGGAGATTTACCTCTTGACAGACCCGATTTATTCTTCACGGAAGAAACGCCCATTCACACCTCCAGTCCGTATAGTTCCTCTAAGGCTGGTGCAGACCTTTTGGTTCTTGCTTATCATCGAACCTTTGGATTACCGGTTTCCATTTCCCGATGCTCAAACAATTATGGTCCCTACCATTTTCCGGAAAAGCTGATTCCCTTGATGATTGTCAAGGCATTGGCGGATGAGCCTCTGCCGGTTTACGGCGAGGGCATCAATGTACGGGACTGGCTCTATGTGGAGGACCATTGTCGTGCCATTGATTTGATTATTCATAATGGAAGAGTTGGCGAGGTCTATAATGTAGGCGGTCATAACGAAAAGACCAATATTTCTATCGTCAGAACGATCTTGGATGCTTTGGGAAAACCACATTCCTTGATTACCTATGTAACCGACCGAAAAGGGCATGACCTGCGCTATGCCATTGACCCTACTAAGATTCATCAGGAACTTGGCTGGCTTCCCGAAACCAAGTTTGATGATGGTATATTAAAAACCATCAACTGGTATCTGGAAAACCGCAGTTGGTGGCAGGATATTTTGAGTGGAGAATATAAAAAGTTTGAAGAAGCAATGGGGATATAACAATGCAAAAAAAACAATACGGACTCCTGAAAATCGGAGTCCTTTCCGCTTTGATGATGCTGGTTATTATGCTTCCCTCTATGTTGCAGAATCATGGAATTTACGTAATTCGAGGGGATTATATTGACCAATACCTCCCTCGTCTGATTCGCGCCAGAGAAATTCTAACCAGTGGGGGAGCTAGTTGGGATTGGTTTAACTTTTTGGGTTCATCATTTCATAAAGTCAACATTTTGTTTTCTACCAATGTGGTTTGTCTGTTATTTCCAAGCAGGCTGATTCCTTATGCTGCAACCTATATGCATTTGGTTCGGATAGCTCTGATTTCCATGGCAGCCTATGCCTATTTGCGATATATGGTCAAAGAAGAAAAGAATGCTTTTTTGGGGGCACTTCTTTATACCTTTTCGTCGTATACCTTTGTCAATCTGGAGTTTATGCAGTTTCTGGAGGCGCTCTGGACGTTTCCTTTGTTACTTCTATCGGTGGAAATGATGTTTCGGGATGAGAAGTATCGGTATCAGTTGATATTGATGGTTTTTCTATCCTGCGCAATCAGCTTTTACTTTTTTGTGTTTTCCAGTCTTTTGTTTGGTGTTTATTTTTTATCCAGATTTTTTCTGGCAGAGGAATGGAAACCGAAAAGAAATGCAAAGTATTTTGGCTTGGCAGTGATTGAATATCTCATTGGCTTTTTCTGTGCCTTTTTGATTTTTGCACCGTTTCTTTATCAACTCTTTCATTCGTCTGGCTCTGCCGATAAAATTGGAAACACAGAAAAGTTTTGGATAGAATATTTTGTGGATAGGAATGTTGTTTCCAGAGTTTTTTCGTTTTTCCTTCCCGGAGCAAGCAATCGTTTCAGTAGTTTTGGTGTCTCCAATTGGACCTCCAGAGCGACGTATCTGCCCGTATTTGGTATAGCCCTGGTCGTTGCAGGTTTTCTCAAAAAAGGTATGCCAAAATGGCTGAAAATTCTGTCTGTATCCGGTGCTGTCTGCGTTCTGATTCCTTTGGTTTGCTTTCTTTTTAATATGTTTTCGTCTACAGACTATACAAGGCATGGCTATGGTACCATTCTGTTTTTTGTTCTTGCCACTGTATGGTATTTGGAAAACTATGACGAAAAGATAGCGAAGAAAAGCTTGTGGTTTGTCGTCCGTGGACTGTTGTTTTTGCTAGCTATTTATTATCTTGCCAATAGCCTCGTTGGAAGATATCCGGTACTGTTCCATGCATTGCATAGCAGAAAAGGGGAGGAGAGTGTAGAGCAGGCGTTTCGAGTTTATGTTTTGATTGCTGCGGCAGCTATGTATCTTTGTTTGTTTGGATTTGTATATTGTAAGGGAGTTCGAAAACATGTACTTCCCATTATCGTTGTCGTAATTCTCCTTTATGGCTGCTCTTATACCATGATGAATCTACGGAGTGATTTCCTTTTGGATTATTATCCGGAGTCGTCCATTGATGTAAAAACGCAAGTAGAGCGGTATTTCGTTGATAAACCAAAAATGGAGGATGGAAGTAACTTTCGCATTGATTCTTCAAAGCAACTGCGTAATTATGCTTATACTGTAAAAAAACCGTCCATTTCTGTTTTTGAAAGCGTGCGGAGCAGGTATTCAGATGAGCTATGTGAATATTTAAATTACCATGATGGCGGTGTTTGTGTATTTCCTCAGGACAATGATAACGAAACCCGAACTTTGCTTGGTGTGAAGTATTATTACGACATTTATCCGGAGGATGGAATTCCGGTGCCCAAGGGGTTCTCTTACCTACGAACAGATTGTAATGTGGATATCTATCAAAACGATAGATTTATGGGGATGGGATTTTCTTACGATACCTATCTTACCCGAACGGAATTGAATAAGATTGCTGAAAACAAGGAAAATTGCGCTGAGATTCTGCTAAATACCCTGGTGGTAGAGGATGAGGATGTTGCATTTGTGAAGGATACTTTAAAACCCTATCAGGAGGGACATCTTTGTCAGGAAAGAGTTCTTTTTGATGAGTTTCATATGAGTTCTGATGGTTTTTCAGCAGAGGTTGATTTGCAAGAACCAACAATGATGCTTGTGTCCGCTCCCTATGAGGATAAGGGGTGGATTGCAGAATGCAATGGCGAAAAACTGGATTTCATCAAAGGGAACACCGGGTTGATTGCTTTCCGACTTGATGCCGGGGTAAACAAAATTGAGTTTCATTATTCATTCCCCGGTGAACGTATGAGCAGATATGTAACCTGCATGGGCTGGATTGCATTGCTTGTTTATGTGATGATGCAGGAAAAGAAGAGAATGGATTAAAAAGAACCTTGCCATATGGCAAGGTTCTTTTTTACCACGGAAACAAATCTTCGCCTTTTACAAGAAAGGCCCGTTTGGCAAGGTTGGCAAGGGGAGCATCAGAAAGCGAGTCGGAATAGAACTCCTCGATTTCCCCTCCGGGAAAAGCGTTATAAAATCGGCGTACTTTTTCGATGCCGTGGCAATTGATGCCTTGATACATTCCGGTATCCTTGTCTACTCTGGACGCCAATAGATGCTGAATTTTTAATTTTTTGCATGCAGGTTTTAACAGAAATTCCGGGGAGGCAGAAATGATGACATCATCATTTCGTTGACGAAGAAGATACCATTCCTGAATGTTATCAAGGTGTTCTTCCCAAAATTCATCCACCCATTCTTCCACATTGGAGATATGGGACAGAAAACGATAAAACTTCTCTTTAAAATAAGTTTTGGAACAAAGCTTGATGAGGTATCCCCCGAAAGCAGCAATTCCCGAAAAAAATGGGAAAACAAGCCGAGGTTTTTTCCGAAAACACCAAAGTATAAAATCAGTTGTACTGTCTCCGTCATAGATGGTTTTGTCAAAATCATATACATTCATGGGGAATCTCCTTTTTATCGGTTCCAAATTTGAATCTGTTTCTCTTTAGGAAGATACATTCCATCTCCAATACGGATGTCGTAGAAATCCTGAAAAACGTCGAAGTTGGAAAGCACTCGATTAACTCGAGTTTTGTCCGGGGAGTGGGTATCCGTTTGAAGCATCAAACGGGTAAAACTGTCAGTAGTCTTGGTGCGCCAGATGGTTGCATAGCCGAGAAAGAAATCCTCTAGGCGAGGGTTTCCGCTTCCTAGTACATCCAGAAGACAGGACATCCCTGCCAAGTCGGCAATGTTTTCGTTTAATGTCAGTTTGCCGTTGATTTGATATCCCGGTAGAACCTCAATCTTGGAATAGGCGGATTCTACGTCTTTGCAGATTCTGGAAAACGCAAGTTCGTCTTCCGGCTGCCACCAAGGGTTTAAGTTTCCGTTTTCGTCAAAGTGCGAACCAACATCGTCCAGAGCGTGACTAATTTCGTGAGCAATCACAGAGCCAATGCCACCTAGATTTCGTTCTCGGCTTACATTCGGATTGTAGAAAGGAGAACGAAGAATTCCGGCAGGAATGGTAATGCTGTTGCTGGCAGGTTCATACATGGCATTCACAGTTTGGGGAACCATGGTCCAGATGGTTTTATCAGGGTTTTGTTTGGTAAGGAGCTTTGCACCGGTTTCAAAATGCCGTTTGCAATAAGCGGCCCGGTATTCAAGAAGATTTCCGCCTTCGCTTGTGCTTCGAATCTGATAACCGGTATCCGGATAGGAAGTAATATCTTCCGGGTATCCCACCCGAATCTGCAGATTTTCCAATTTTTTAAGGGCACAGGCTTTGCTTTCTGGACTCATCCAAGTGTTGATTCGAACTCGATTTTGGTATGCTTGCAAAATCTCTTTCGTCATGGCTTCTACTTTTGCTTTGACATCTTTGGATGCGTATTTTTCAATATATAGCTTAGCCAGATCCCACGGAAGAAGTTCCTCCACAAATTGTATCGCATAGTCAGCCGGGGATGCCTGAGCCTGGGTGCCATTTAGGGTGTTTTGATATTTCTGCCAGATGGCAAAGGCGTCAGAATTCAAGTATAAAGAAGAACCGTCCATGACGCTGGCACGGAGATAATCCTTAATAAGCTCTAGATTTTCTTTTTGGAACACTTCATTGATTTCCCGAACCAACGGTAGGTCATAAACTGCAAGAGCGTTGGTATTTTGAAACCCTAGTTCTTTTGCAAAGAGAGAAAAATTAAGATTGGAAAAGACACTTTTCATAGAATTTGTGTCCAAAATCAAATAGTTTTTCTCAATATGGTTTTGCTTCTCCAAAGGCATGGCTTTGTTAGCGAGCTGAATGCAGAGATTGGTTACCTGCTCTGCACGGCTTTTGGCATTCTCAAAACCAAAAAGGGAGAAGAGGTCAGATAAGTAGGTTTGGTAAGCGGAGGTAACCTCTGGGGTGTTTTTCTGTACCAAATCAACATTCATTCCGGTGTAACATTCAGAAAAGGTAAGAATATACCTAGAAGAATCAAGGGCGTTGATTCTAACGGAGAGGGGAAGCAATCCATGAAAACCATGTTTCTCTAACTCGGCCATAACTTGCAAGAGGGATTTTAAATCCTTGACATAATCAATTTTTGCAAGGTAGGCTTGGGCAGGTGCGATGCCCAAATTGTCCCGGTATACCGTGTTTCCGCCGGCTGAAAAAACATCGGCAATTTTTTGTTCACAACTACCTTGGGGAAACACCACTCCATCCCTGTTCCGTTTTCGATTGATGGTGTAAATGATATTGCCGATTTCTTTCATAATGCTTTGGTTGATTTGATATGTGTCCGACCATGCTGCATAACCGGAAGGAATCGTAGTGGATAACAGCCAATCCTCGTTGGCGTATTCATAAAAATCTCCCGTAGGTCCAAGGATTCGTGCAGCACGGTTTGCCAATTGTGTGGTTTGCTCTCTGGTCAAAAAATCGCCGGCACCCATGTAACCATTTCCGTATCCTTTTACGATGCCTGCCTTGGTTAAGCGAGAAATTTCATCCTGTGCCCACAGTGGGGTATCAAAAAAGAAAAGCTCATAGGTTTCCGGTAGGGTACGGTTGGTAAGAATTCGATTTAGAATCATCAAAGCTTCTACTCGGGTAATGTTTTCCTGTGGACGAAAGGAACCGTCTTCGTATCCGGTAATCACACCGGACGTAACTGCTGTTGCAATTTCGCGGGTATACGCAGAGGAAATTTTTTCATAATCATAAAACCGAGCAAGGATTCTCGTGTCGGCACGAGTGATGTCCATGCCGATGGAACGAACAAAGGAGGTAACGGCTTCTTCCCGGCTAACATATTCGGTGTTTCCTCTTACAAAAGTGTCGTCGGATATTGCATAATTGGCAAAAACAAAGGAAGTCGAAGAACAAAGAAATAATCCGGTTACAAGAAGCAAAGCCAGAAACCGTTTCATTGTTTTCACTCCCTTTTGGTGTGGTATTTTTTTGAAAAAATCGTTTCTATCTAGTCAAAAATTAGTATAGCACAGTTCATGGGAATATGCAAGAAAGAAAAAATAATATTTTTGAAATATTATTGTAAACCAAATTTAATCCAAAACAAGTCTTGCTTTCCCAATAAAAACGTTGCCTGTGGATAACTCTGTTTTTGAGGCTTTTTCGGCAAGAAAACCTGTGGAAAATGTGTATAACTCTGTGAATAACTTGTAAAATCAAGCTTTTCTAAGGTGGAAAACTTTAGCAGACAAAATTAGAATTTAAAAGAAATGTTACACTTGTGTTACAAAATAGTTTACATAATTCTGGATTTTTCTTCTTGACAAATTGATTTTTTTAGGTATAGGCGGGAAGGGTTAATTTTTTAGTTCTCTTTTAAAAGAATTTTGATTTCCCCACGGTCAATTGTGATGGTAGCATAACGATCCTGGGTACTTCCCGGATTTAAGAACCAGATGCCATCCTGATTTTCGAGAAAAGGTGTATGAGTATGTCCAAAGATGCAGATATCTGCCTGAACCTCTCTTGCTTTTTTAGAAAGAATGGATAGGGTGTGTTTTACCTGATAAAGATGCCCATGCGTTAGAAATATTTTCTTCCCGCCCAAAGTAAAAATCCGGTCGTAAGGAATGTTGGGAACAAAATATTCGTTATTTCCCGCAACACAAGCAATGGGAAGGGTAGGCCAGACGCTTTCGATATCATCCACATCTTGCTGAACATCTCCTGCATGAATAATCTGGGTGGCATCCGGCTCTTTTTCCATGATTCGAAGAATACTGTTAAAGTTTTTATGAGAATCACTCATGACAACTGCTTTCATTGCATTCGTCCTTTCTAAATTTTCTTGTATTTTACCACAAATAGAATTATTTGTCACGAAAATTTCTGGGAATGCATAAAGTATATGGAGTAGATAATTTTGGGAGGAGGAATTTTATGAATTTGGAAGAGATGCTGAAAAATATGAATCCCCAAATGCTTTCGGGAGCCATTTCGCAGATGGGAAAATTTTTGTCTCCAGAACAGCTTAGACAGGTTCAGCAGGCAATTGCGGGCACTGACAAGGGAACGTTAAATCAAAAATTAAATCATCTTAGTCCGGAGGATTTAAAACAGGAGTTACAAAAAAATCCTGCTTTGGCAAAGGAACTGGCAAACAATCCGGAGGTTATGCAGAAAATCAATCAAATCTTTGGAAGTAAATAAAAAAGTTTAAACTGGCAAGGAGGTGTGCTCTGTGGCGGAGGAATCCATAGATTTGTCAGGGGCAGTAGATATGCTGAAAAATATGCTGTCCGGAGAAGAGGGACAGCAGCAAATCCAGAATATACTTGAAATGTTCCAAGGGGGAGAGACGGAAACCAAGACTCCGGGGATTGCAACAGGGGGAATCAATCCGGAAAACCTAGATATGATGATGAAGGTTCAGCGAGCCATGGAATTGATGAATCGAAAAAAAGACAATGACCAGACGAAGCTCCTTGCTGCACTACGCCCGTTTTTGAAACCAGAGAGAAAAGAAAAAGTGGACAGTGCAATGAAATTACTAAAGTTTACCGGATTGCTGGAAATGATGCGGGAAGTGCAAGAGGAGTGATAGGATGTATCAGCGCTATACCCCCAAACCGGGAACGCAACCGCCGAAACAAGGGAAACCCACCAGTGGGGAAATGGGGTGTTTAAGACAAAATTTATCAAGACAAAACCTGCCAAGACAAAAAGAAAAAACATCGAAAATGCCGGGAACGGGGCGAGGAAATCAAACTCCACAAAAAGAATCAAAACATCCGGGAATTAAGCCGGGAAAGAACAATCCGATTTTAGGAATGTTGCCAGCTTCTGTCTATAATTCGGAAACCAAAAAGATTCTCGGACTTTTTTCTGCCGAGGATTTACTGCTTGCCGCCTTGATTTTTCTTCTCTTGGACAGCGAAAATAACGAAGACTCCATTTTGGTGTATCTGCTTTTGTATATTTTACTCTCGGAATACATTGATTTACCCTTTTAATGTGACTAAGAAAATTCACAGAACCTCTTGATTTTTTTAGAAAAATGAGGTATACTACGAATATACGATGAAATAAAGAGGGGTTTTTATTATGCAAAAAGTTACCAAAGATATGATTATCATGGATGTATTGAAGCTGGATCCGGGAACGGCAGAGTTTTTTTTAGGAATAGGGATGCATTGTCTTGGATGTCCCTCTGCCAGCGGAGAAAGCGTTGAGCAGGCTTGTCAGGTTCACGGAGTGGATGCGGACGAGCTAATCGAGAAGATTAACGCTTATCTTGAATCCAAGTAAAAAGAGTTTTTGAATTTTTTAACAAAATTAAAAAAACACTTGACAAATAGATGGTAATTGGGTATAATAATTGCCGTCTGTTTGTTTTGTAGAGAGAGGAAGAAACAAATGGAATGGAATCTGTTGCCCATTTTGAATTACGACGGGAAACGGATGCCCATTGATGTTTCGCTTAAACTTGAGGCGGGAGTCGGGGATGACTTTTTGATTCTGGATGATGTAACCCTCAAAGGCGAGATTGTCAATGTGGGCGGTTCCTTGGAACTTACTGCTCAAGGTTGGGCAAAGCTGGAACGAACCTGCGATCGTTGTGCAGAACGATTTACTACCGAACTTGTGTTTCCGATGAAAGAACGGATGAAAAAGGTAGATGCGTTGGAGGTCGAACAGGAAGATCCGGACCTGCTTTTGATTGATGGTAGTAGTATTGACTTGGCAGAACTCGCTTATAGCAGTTTGTATTTGAATTTGCCAAGCAAGGCATTGTGCAGTATGGAATGTAAGGGGTTATGTCCCATCTGTGGACAAAACCGGAATCTTAAGGAGTGTACCTGTGATGACAGGCCTACGGATCCAAGATTCGATATTTTAGATCAGCTTTTATAAGATGTAGAATATGCAAAGATTTTCTTTGTTTGGAAGATTTCTTCCACATATTTCAGTAACCAATGAAAGAGGTGTAATAGGACATGGCAGTTCCAAAGAGAAAAACTTCAAAGGCTAGACGCGATAAGAGAAGAGCAAACTGGAAGCTCAGTGCGCCCGGTATGGTTGCTTGCCCCAACTGCGGCGAATTGATAATGCCTCATAGAGTCTGCAAGGCTTGCGGCTTCTATAAAGGCAAAGAGGTTGTGTCTGTTGAAGCGTAAATGCTTACATCAAAACCCCATCATATTTGGTGGGGTTTTATTTTTTTCTTGTCAGATTTCAAATAAAGTGATATACTGATCATGTTAATTTTTTTGAACAAAAGGAGAAAAAGGATGCAAAGAGAAAAGTTTTCATCCCGTTTGGGATTTATCCTGATTTCTGCAGGATGTGCCATTGGTCTTGGGAATGTATATCGGTTCCCTATTTTGACCGGTTCGTATGGCGGGGCGTTGTTTGTTTTGATTTACATTGGTTTTCTGTTGCTGATGGGTCTTCCCATCATGACTATGGAACTTTCGGTAGGTCGAGCAAGCCAGAGAAGTATTGCATCATCTTTTGATGCGCTGGAAAAGCCTGGTCAAAAATGGCATTGGCTGAAGTACATGGGAATTGCCGGAAATTACCTTCTGATGATGTTCTATACAACCATTTCAGCATGGATGGTAATTTATTTCTTAAAGTATGCAGGGGGGTCGATTCTTCAGTACACTACAGCAGAGGAACTGGGCAATGTCTTTGGCGGCGTGGTAAGCAATACCGGAGTAATGATAGGGACAACTGCATTTGTCATTGCTTTATGTTTCGGAATTTGTTCTCTGGGTCTGCAAAAGGGTGTTGAGAAAATTACAAAATACATGATGCTTGCTCTGCTTGCACTGATGCTTGGTCTTGCGATTTATGCCTGCACGCTGCCTAAGGCAGCAGAGGGACTAAGGTTTTACCTCATTCCCAATCTGGAGGGAGTGCGAGAACATGGTCTTTGGACGGTTATTTCTGCTGCTATGGGTCAGTCTTTCTTTACTTTGAGTATCGGCATCGGTTCCATTGCGATTTTTGGCAGCTATATCAGTAAAGAGAGAAGTTTGACCGGAGAGGCGCTTACGATTATGTCTCTGGATACCATGGTTGCCTTGATGTCGGGATTGATTATTTTCCCGGCGTGCT
Source organism: Ructibacterium sp. (assembly GCA_045606185.1). Lineage (GTDB taxonomy): Bacteria > Bacillota > Clostridia > Monoglobales > Monoglobaceae > Ructibacterium. The sequence continues at coordinate 527 of JAZURN010000020.1, read as the reverse complement.
TTACTTATAATAATGGTGTTACAGCAGATGCATCAACTGTAGGCGCTAGCTTTTTGTTTACAACACTTTCCAGTATCTTCAATGCCATGCCGGGAGGAAGACTTGTTGGTGCACTTTTCTTTGTATTTATGATTTTTGCGGCACTCTCAACGGTCATTGCTGTGTTTGAGAACATTATGTCATTCTGGCTGGAATTGACAAAATTGAGCAGACGTAAAATTGCCATCCTTAACGTTGTCCTAGTATTTCTCCTTTCTCTCCCTTGTATTTTAGGGTTCAATGTCTGGTCTGACATTCAGATCGCCGGTAAGGGAATCATGGATATGGAGGATTTTGCGGTATCTAATATTCTGCTGCCCCTTGGTAGTCTTTTCTATGTATTGTTCTGTACTACCCGTTACGGCTGGGGATGGGATAAGTATTTTGGGGAAGTAAACACCGGTAAGGGATTCAAGCTAGCTCAATGGTTAAGACCCTATCTGTCCTATGTTCTGCCCATTATTTTGTTAATTATCTTTCTTGTGTCG
>JAZURN010000019.1:0-37195 GCA_045606185.1 Ructibacterium sp. | reverse complement strand
ATTACACCTGCTCGCTGAAAATAACCGTGTACAATGCTACCGCCCTCTAAAAGAATAGAGTTTATACCCATAAAGGCTTTAAGCTTTTCAAGAGCAATTTTGACATCAATTTCTTTTTCGCCTGCAAAGATATATGGAATCTCCATACTCTGCAGATAGGCAAGATAATGCCCGTCTACTTGCTCGGTTAAAACTTCTATTATCTGTGCATCGCCATAGCCGGGATCTTCATCAATAATTTTATTGCTTTTCCAACCGAGTTTACCTTTTGGATCAAAGCTTACTGCATAGAATCCCGATAAATTATCAGGAATAAAATCATCTTTGTTCTCGACAGGCTCGTACATTGTCAAATCAGGATACCAACCGCCTGTGAAACTACTTTCCATCGTCACACGACCGCAAATAAATCCATTTGCACCGTTTTTGTTATACTCACGATTTAACTCATAATAAATATCCGTAGCCTTTTCACATTCCTGTCGGGACAAAAATTCTCCCGTAACTTTTCCGTCTATTGATGTCACCATGTGACAGATTATGTGCGGTCTGTTCATAACATCACCTCTATATCAATTATACTATATATCCAAATTAAAGAATTTACTTATTCTTTCAGTATTTGTTTTGGAAAGTCCGGCTTCTTCAGCAAAAGCTTCCCATTTAGAAACTGCATCTTTTACCTGATTGATACATTTTTCTGCTTCAGCTTTTTTTATTCCGGCAAATTCTGCAACCTTCATAAAATCGTCCTTTGTAATTTCATCAGCTTTGCCGTTTATAAGCATTTGATGTGCATTAACCCAGGTACTGCTTTTACTATATGAGAATGTCATATCATATGCAGGGGACAAACGCCATACACCTTTTTTATCCATGAGGAATGTCACATTTTTTGTATGGTCATCATAATTTTTCGCATATTCGTTAAATAGCATTCTTTTATAAAGCTGTACAAAATCAGTATGCGGAAGTTTTAATTGTCTCATAATATTAAAAGCATCTTCGTATGAATACATTCTTGGGGAATTAAAGTCCATATGCGCTATTGCACATAAACTCTGCATATGCAACTTTTCGCCTTTAATACCTTTTCGGTCGAATCGTTTCGTCATAAAATGTGCTCTACCGTTTTCTTTATACAAGCGGCATTCACTCATTTTAATGCCGGCCGCTTTAGCCATAAGGTAATATGCATACTCGATTTTAGTATATTCTTTGCCGTCAGGTTCTTTATCCTTATCCTTGTTGTTTGCAATATCATCAAATTTTAATAACCAATATTCAAAACCTTTACCGGCATTTATTTGCCCCGAACGCACTTCATTTGTTTCAGGATTCAATGCAATAAGTGTTTTTGCTCTCGCACCGCCGACAGAGGAGCTTCCTTGCATCAACTGTGCAATCATATTATCATCATACTTAATATTAAGATTTTCTCTCTCCGACAAAATATCCGAGGCTAATTTGGTAAGGGCATCAATATTCACTTCCTCGTTAACATCAACTATGTTGGTTGATGGTTCATACTCTAATGCTCCCATACCTCTTTGCCCTGTATAACAAAGTTTCTCAAGCACAGTAAGACTGTCTTCTGTTCTACCTTGACTTTCCAGATAACGTTTTATAACAATGTTACCGAATTTGTCCGGAAGAGAATCTGCAAGCATTCCCGGAAGTCCGCTAAAGGTTATCTCCGGCAATGCAGGAAAGGAGTAAGTCAATTCAGATAGTGGCATTTTTACTGGAGCGACTTCTATTCCGCTTGGGATAAAATTATCATCATATTGAAATCCTATCAACCCATTATCTTGCCTGTGAATGTAACCGATTGTCGTTCCCCACATTTTAACTTTTACTGTTCTTATATCCATGATTTACACCTCTTACTTATCTTCTCCCCATACCCAACCTGATTTCGGTTTGACATTCTTCTGTTTAACCCTTTGTCTGGGTGGTTTCTGTTCATATAGTGCTTTAAAATCCGGTTGTAATTCCGGAATTAGTAAATCAATATTTTGCATTAGATTTAATGCATTCAAAACTTTCAAATAATTCGAAAGTTTTGAATCTACTCCGTTTTCCATTCGAACCACCGTGCTAATGGATGTTCCGCATTTGTGTGCAAGGTCCATTTGTGTAATATTCAGCGATATGCGATACTGCTTTATTCGCATACCAAGTTCCTTCAAAATAACCTGTTCGCTTTCATTTCCAGTTATTTTCATAAAATCACCCAATTTCTCAACTTATCATATTTGCATATTTATATTATCATATTACGCTTAATTTGTCAAGTTTGATAAGTTATTTTTTAAGATTGCAAAAATTTGCATCCCATGTACCGCACTTTCTGCCGATATGTTTTGAAAATATTTATTCTTTACTTTTTTTCTAACATTTTTCTAGCACTTTTCTAGCGAAAACCCAAAAAATGCATCAAAAAGTGGCAATACGAAATTAGCGAGAACAGCAAAGGCTTTGAAGGTTTTTAAGCCTTCAAAGCCTTGATTTTATGCGGTTTTTATCGATTTTTAACTTCCTTTAACTTCCGCTTATTTTCTCTATCTAAAAAGAGTGTCTAGGAGCTCGAAATGCGGTAGGTCGGCAACACCGGCGCCAGAGTTCAAATCTCTGAATCTCCGCCACATCACGGTAAGCCTTAGGGCTTGCCGTGTTTTATTTTTCAGGCTTACTTATCCCATTTTCTCCAATACTTCTATGTAAAAACTGACCGGGCGAAATCCATCGTTACAGGAAATCATAGCGGATTTTTCGTTTTTCATCCATCCGTCATAGAAATTTCCGCCGCCCTGTGCCAATTCCCGGACAAAATACTCCATCGTATCCCATGCACTGTCGCAGAATCCCTCCGGCTTTTTTCCGTCATAAGACAAAAAAGTCTTCCCTACCGTCATATTGCAAGCATGCTCAATTGGATTTTCGTACCTCTCCATCAAATCTTCATATTTTGCCATCCGCATAACGGTAATCTTACACGTTTTCATCCTTCCCGCTCCTTTCCCTGCACGAAACCTCATCAAACATTTCCCCCTCAAGGGCAATGATATTATCCAAAAGAATCCCTGTCCCGTCCTGGAAAACCAATTCCCGCTCGAACTCCTTGACAGCCGCTATCACACCCTGGTGTACAAGATACTTTCCTCCCGCCTTTTTAGGGTCGGGAACAAAATAGGTAACCGATACCGATGCCACCCCCAACATCTCTTTTAATCTTTGTAGCTTGGCATCCAGATGTGCTTTGATATCTTCATCAAGCTCTACTTTCTGCTCGGTCAATCGAGCTGTTTCTGCCACAGCATCGTCATATCCCGTTAGCGCTGCAAAGGGCGCAAACTGTGCCGCTCGCAGAACCTTATCCGGAAAGTCCCTCTCAATCTCCGGATTGGGATAGGGAAAATGCAACAAATCCTCATATGGAAACTTCTCCATACTGCCACTCCTTTTCTATGCTTTATGACCACCGATTTGCTTGTTTCTCTCCCGGGCAGTGGCCCCCTCCTGAAGACTTGCACCCTTTAATACGGCGTTCTTGCCGTATCGGGATTTAATTTCAATCATCGTTTCCTGAAGACTCCGTTCCTTTTGAAGTTCAATTTTTTCTCGCTCCTGTTCTTTCGTCAGCTTTCGATAATCCGTAAACAAATCCATCTGCTCATAGCTAATTTTCTCCTTAACACTGCTCTCGGGCAGTAGATGGTTGGCAGCAATGGTAATCCGCCTAATCAGGAGTTTTGGATTCACGATTTCGTCATAGAGCTTTAATACTCCCTCTGCAATCAGTCGTGCTGAGTTCGTGTATCTGCCAAGGTTTGCGGTGCCGTGTGCATGTTTCGGCACCTTTCTTCCATAATAGTCGGTTTTGACCTCCCCTTGATACCCCTGACTGATATCAGGGTCAGTCAGGTTCTCGATGTCATAACCGATGGTCAGGACAATCTGGTCAGTGGCAATTCTCTTTTCCACCAAATCAAGGGAGAGAAGTTCTAGCATCTCCCAAACCACCACCCTTGCCTTTTGAAAGGAATAGGGACACTGCAAAACCTGTCCGGTGCTGACGCTCTTATTCTCCGGAGTGTAGGCTTTCGCCTCCTCCATGGTGCAAGGCTCGTACCCCCAGGCATGATCCACCAGCATTTTGGAATTGATGCCAAAAAGCTTCTTCAAAAGGCCTCTGCCATAGGGGTTTAGGGACGCCCGCGCAACATCTCCCATGGTGCAGAGTCGATGCTCTTCCAATTTTTTTGCATAGCCTCTCCCCACCCGCCAGAAATCAGTTAAGGGTCTGTGATTCCAAAGCTCCCGACGATAGGTCATTTCATCCAGCTGGGCAATTCTCACACCATCCTTGTCCGGGGGCATCTTCTTTGCAGTGATGTCCATGGCAATTTTGGCAAGATACAGATTGGTTCCAATTCCGGCAGTGGCGGTTATCCCCGTGGTCGTAAGCACATCCCGAATGATAGTCATAGCAAGTTCGCGGGCGGTCATTCCATAGGTTTTTAGATATTGGGTAATATCCATAAAGACCTCATCAATAGAGTAGACCAGAATATCCTCCGGGGCAATATACTTTAAATAAACATCGTAAATCCGGGTACTAGTTTCCATATAATGTGCCATCCGGGGCGGTGCTATGATATAGGAAAGTTTCCTCCCCGCATCCCGCTCCAGCTCCACCGCATCAAAGGATTCCCCAGTGAACCTTTTGCCCGGCGCCCTCTGTTTTCTTTGCTGATTTACCTCATTCACTTTTTGAACAACCTCAAAAAGCCTTGCCCGGCCGGGGATGCCGTAGGCTTTCAAACTTGGGGTAACCGCCAGGCAGATGGTCTTTTCTGTTCGGGTGCTGTCCGCCACAACCAGATTGGTGGTTAAAGGGTCCAGTTCCCGTTCAATACATTCCACAGAGGCATAGAAGGATTTTAAATCAATACAGAGATAAGCTTTTTCCATCACGATACCTCTCTTTCTTTGGTGGTGTTATTGTTTTCAGTATAACATTTTTTATCCCGGTCTGCAACAAAAAAAGAGCCGCACTACTGACCTGCGACTCTTTTGGTTTACACTACCTTTTCCGTTTTTTCCTCTCTTTGGCAAACACGTTAACAACCATTGCAGAAAAGACACCGATATGCAGCTTAAACTTCACTTCTCAGTCCCCCCTGCCGTTAAAGAGTTCTCGTTTTACCTAAGAAATTCTTCCATCTTCGAACCACAAAAAAGCAAAGCGTTCCGCTGATTGCCGCCATACCAATCCATACAAGGATGGTAATACCCCAACCAACTCGGTCGGCAAGATAACCAAATCCAAAGTTTGCAACCACAATCCCAAAGCAGGCAAAAGCATTAAGGATAGCTGCCATTCCTCCGGTCAAATTCATGGCAGCGAACTTTGCCGGCATCAAGATATTGATGAGTTGATTCCCCGCATACATAAAGGTAGTTACAACTGTCAGGAGCAGTACTGCCGTAAACACAGAGATTTTTCCAATCAATGTCAGCATTCCCAGACAGGGTAGCGAAAGCACAAAACACAGTGCCAAGCAGGTTACCTCGTTCTTTAAGACTCTGGGGTAAATAAGATTTACAAGAAAGACTCCGGAAAGGTTTATCAGCATCAACCCTGTGTTAAGAAAGCTTGCAAAGCTTGTGGACACATCATAATTTTCAACAATCAAAGTCGGCACCCAAGATTTGAGTCCGGTGTCCAGCATCGCTCTCACAAAGGCGGGAATCAGCATGATAAGAACTCCACTTGCCAGCATAACCCTCCAGGTATCGGTGTTTCGTTCCTTTTTCTCCACCCGAACAGGCGTAGGAGCAGACTCAACCGCCCTTGCCAAAACCGGCATTGTTTTTTTACTCAACACCGTAAATGCCGTCCATGCAAGAAGAACCATTACAACAGACAATCCAAAAATGGTTCTCCACCCGGAAAACTTTAGAACAACAGAAGCAATCAGTGAATTTACCAGACTTCCCACACAGTAAGCAAACGCCACCAAGGTCATCGCCTTGCCCCGCAGGGCAGGAATTAGATATTGAGAAATAATCCGGATGGTTGCCGGCCAACTGGCAAATTGCAAGAGTCCGCTCAGTCCCCACAAAACCAACATGACGGCATAACTCTTTGCCACCATAAGTCCTGCCATGGCAAGCAGTGCTCCAAACAGCGCAATATGCAACATCTTAACCGGAGAGACCCTATCCGCCAGCTTTGCCAGAAGGAGCTGTGCCCCTCCATAGAAGACATAATATGCACCATTGATAACTCCCGCCTGGGATTTGGTCATAAACCCATCCTGTACAATGGAAGCAATGGCGGAACCAAAAGCATTTTTCGTCATACATAAAACGGCATAAACCATCCAGCACGCTACAAAAAGAATCAGACTTGCTTTTTCGGTTTTTTTTTGCTCTTTCATAATATCATCCTCGCTATTATAAACATCCTTTGCAGTCATTTATGATATCTCTCACATCTCATGAAGAAAAGCAAGTGCCTTTTCCATCATCTTTAGAACATTTCGTTAATCTCGGATACAGTCTTGCGAACCAGCATCTCGCCGCCCACATGACCGGTTATGCCGCTGGAAACATACGCAGAATAATGGCTTCCTTTTTCTGCCTTTTCGGTGGGGAGGTATCCCTTACATCCGCAAGAAAGCTGAATCAAGAAGGTCTGCTTCGCCTTGCTTCTTGCCCGCATCTGATTGCCGAAATCCAGGAATAATTCATAAGGATTGGTGGCAAATGCCACATCGCCCAGACGGACAATGTGAACCTCAATCTCGTCTACATCCTGAATCTGTTGCAGCTCATATCTTGCAAGAGTCCCTGCGTGAATATGCAATCTTGCGCTATCCCGGAAGTTAAAGCTACCTTCTACCTCTTCAAAGAAGTCGTTAACCTTCTGCAGTGCTTGTTCCTTTTCCGCAATGGTTACCCGACGGATGGGAACATCCATCTTGATATTTTTATGAATCAACACCGCTTCATCCTGATAGGTTTCCACCTCCTCCAATGCATACTTGATTTCATCAGAGATTCTCCGGGCAACCAGTTTACAACCTTTCAGGTCAAACATTGAGGGGTCAGCAATCCGCTGGGTTACATTGCTTCGCTCGATGTTGGGGTCATTGATGGGCGTTTCCGGTTCTACCCAGCGAATCATATCCCGGGGACACTGGTCCCCTGCTGCAGAAATCAACCCCAATACAAAAAGGTCTTCTCCGTATTCCTTTCGCAGGTTTTCCTTAACCTTACCCCAATAATCAGAGGACATAAATTCCCGATGCTCCAATACCTGAGCCGGACACGCCACATTGGCAATGACACCGGTCAGCATCTTCTTCTCATCGTAGGTAAAAATCATCTCGATACCGCTGTCGTTACCGCCCTCTAATTCGGTAAAGTTCGCCATGTTGGTATCGCCCCACATTTTGGCACTGCCATCGTCATAACAGACTCTCCGGCACATACCGATTGCCGCTCTTCCAAATCCATTGGCGTACATGCCCTCTGCCCGGGTGTTCCATGCTTCAACAGCAGCATCCGCAATCGCTCTGGCAATATAGATGCCGGCTTCCGTTCCGCAGAAAACATCTCCCGCTCCCACTTCTGCCAGTTCCTCATACTGCACGTGGGATGGCATATACTTTTTCAGAACCTTCAAGCCGTCTCCGGAGGAATTATCTCGTCCCTCAAAATCAGGTGCTGTATGGGTATGAATCGCACTAATCATGACCTTATCTGTGGGAAGGTCGCTGATTTTGGCAATCTCCTCTCTTACCCGATGTAACAAGAGGGTGCCTGTCCCTACCAAATCACAGGAACAGAATATTGCAGAATCCTCCCCGTTATCAAAGACAACCGCTGTGACGGTCAGGGGAGATTCCTCCACCTCGGTCACTCTTTCATAAAACTGTCCGGCAAGACTAACCTTAGCACCCTCCGGCACCAGTCTTTTTTCGCTCCACCCAATTTTGATTTTACTCATTGTCTTTCTCTCCTTCTTTCAAATTGCATGAAAATTCATATAAAGAACAAAACTGTTCGTACTTTCTGTCAAGTCTCTCACATGGCTTTGGTATGAAAGATTTCTCAAATCCAATCATTTCAGCAGCTTTTATAAAGCTCTCAAGCCCGCCGCTCGACACCGCACCAATCATTGCAGCACCAAGACACGCAGCCTCTTTCTCCCTGGGAATCAGAATGGGAAGTCCGGTAATATCCGCCTGAAGCTGACACCAGATATCACTTTTGGAGCCGCCACCCGTGGCAATAATTGCCTCCACAGGGGTTCCGGCTTTTTCGATGGATTGGCAGTTCTTCTTTAGCAGAAAACCAACCCCCTCCATGACGGCGTACGCCATATCGTAAGCATCATGCTCCTGACGAAGCCCCCAGAAGACTCCCGTTGCACGGGAATCAAATTCGGGGGAATTGGTCCCTACCAAATAGGGCAGGAATAAAAGTTCGTTCCGCTCCCGATTTTCCAGAACCGAATCTATCTCCGCAAAACTACAGGTTGGCATACAGCTCCGCTTGAACCATTCCAGACTGACACCGCCGCTTTCTGCAACCGGAAGCATGATATGGGTATCCGGAAGATAGCCGTAATGCATAGCGATTCCTCTTACCGCCTCTGCCGGTTCCTTGGCAAGAGTCGCCATTGCCATTACCGTACCGGTAGAGAGGGTAATTTTCCCCGCCCCGATGTTTCCGGTGCCAATCATCCCTGCAAAATGGTCCAACGTACCAATATTGACATCAGGCAGATTGGTAAGTCCAAGTCCATCAGCAAGCTCCTTTTTCAGGTTACCCGCCACGGTGCACGGCTCTGCTAAGGGCGGAAGCTGGGATTCCTTGACCCCAATGGCATCCAGCATCTTCTTCCAGTAGCATTTTTGATAAATATCAAAGTAAAAGGAGAAGGTGGCAATGGACATATCAGAAAGCTTTTTTCCGGTCAGATAAAATACCACAAAATCCTTCAGCAGCAGATAGGTTTTGGCTTTTTGGTAAAGCTCCGGCTTGTGATTCTTCAACCAGAGAATCTTGGTCGCCGGCCAGGTGGGCAGAACTGCCTGCTGCCCCGTCACGGACTCGCATTCCTCTTGGGTAAAGAGCTTTGCCAAAGTTTCGCATTCCAACACTGACCGTTCGTCCATCCAGGAGATGGCATTCATCAGCAGTGCATCCTGTTCATCCAGTACCACAAGGGATTCTGCCTGCCCGGTAAAGGCAATCTGGGAAACACGCTTAACATGGTTTTCCTTGAGTAATTCCCCAAGGAGACTTATCAGGGTTTCGCAGTAGCCTATTGCATCAAATTCCACAAAACCATTTTCCCGGATATACTCCACCGGAAGACTTCGCCGGCCAATCAGAGTAAGACTCTTGTCGTAAAGGGCAGCCTTGATGTTGGTGCTGCCCAAATCAATTCCTATATACATGGTTTTCTCCCCGAAACTACATGACCAATTCAATGTCCATCATCTTGCAGAAGTCTTTGATTTCTTCTACAAAGTTACCATAGGCAACAATCACATGTTGACCTGCTACATTCTGGGCAAATTCTTCTACAGTGCAGCTATCCGGAAATACCTCCAGGCTGGGAAGCTGAGGCGCCGGGTCATCCCATCCGTACTCGTTCCATGCAGGAGGCGTCTTTGCCTCGGCAGTATAGACATGCATCTTGTATTTTCCGTTTAAATAATACAATCTTGCACAGGTTACATATCCTGTCTTTACCTTGGATACATTCAGCAGCGAGGAATTCAAAAGTCCAAACGCTGCCGGAAGAACTGTCACATCCCCGTCGGTTACCGCCTTGGGCACAAAGTCGGGAACACCGATTAACATGCTGTTTTCGAAAAATTCATAATATTCCAGATAAGGGACTGTCTGTCCGGACAGATACTTCATCACAAGCTGCGTCACTGCGCCCATAATATCATTTTCAGGGACAGTCAGGACATTGCAGTAGTGTTCCAGAAGCATAAAGACCATGGCAGGTGGGAAGCCCAACAACTTCTTCATGCCGTCCACATCCAAAAGGGTAATGGCTTCCCATCCCCGCTCCTTAATCTTCATGGCAATTGCCAGTGCGTACTTGACGCCGCTTTCGATGACAGAATCCTCGCATTCTTTTTCGAACTTCCAGTTCTTTTTTACAAAGACAACTCCGTCAGCGATGTCCTTTTCGTCCAATTTTTCCAGATTCTGTACCATCTCCAGCATTTCAAAGGGTTCTACCTCAACACCAATCTGACCTCTCATGCTGTTGCCCTCAAACTGGGTGCCATAAAGAAGCATATCCCGGTAACCCATGGTACCAACCCGTGCCTGACGAAGTTCCTCTCTCGCACATGCAGCCGCAAGAAATGCCTTGATTTTTGTAAGAGGATACTCCTTGCCAATCACATTGTAAACATACTTAAAGGTGTAACCAAGCGCCTCAAACGCAGGGCGAATTGCGGTAGTCCCTGCCTGTTCGGCGGTGGTAATGATTCTTCCATTCTCTTTCCAGCCGCAAAGTCCCCAAAGGAGCATGGGGATATGACGAAATTTGTCGGTTACCCGCACTACGGCATGGGTGGGAACCCAACCTGCCACACAGACAACCAGGGCAGCAAAGTTCTTGTCCGCAAGCTTCTCGATTGCGGCATCGGCAGTCTTGTATTCGGGGTCATCAATGACCAATCCGCCGTCCAAAACCTCGTACCCCAAAGAATTGATAACCTCCAAGCCCTCGTCATGCTTCATGTTTAGTCTTTCGATGGGAGTGTTGATTTCTCCAAAGCATACAAAAGCAATTTTATTGTTCATTATGGTTTCCTCCAATCGTGTTGTTAGTCAAGTACCTCGACGGTCTTGTTATAGAAGGATTTGAGTGCAGCAGTCGCCATGGTGTGGGACAGCACAGTTTCTTCGGGCGTAAAGAGACCGAAGGGAACCTCCTGTCCCATATATTCCAGAATAAATGCCGCAATCTGCTGCTGAATCGCATCGGTAAAGCCGAACTCAAAAATCGGTCCGGTAATGGTGGGAATCATCGGTTTATAGCCAATAATAATCCGATTCCAGGACTGCTCCTTTCCCCAAGAAGAGGTGTAATAAAAGGCGTTGGCATCGTCGCTGGAGAAACGGGCGCTGCAATCCATACCATAAATCTCAAAGAACCACCGGTTGGTGGAACCGGGACACATCCGCTTGGTTTCAAAGGTCATGGGAATCTCGTCGCCATCAGCATTCAGCGTAGTACAGAAAATGGTACAGTTATCAAAGGTATCGCAGACAGCAGTACCGCCCTTGCCATCGGGACGCTCCTTAATGATATTGCTAAAATGTGCCCGAACCGTCTTGGGTTTGAAGCCGAGTCGGAAGGGAACATGCTGAGTATGAATCCCCAAATCGCCCAAGCATCCGTATTCTCCGTTGAATTTTACCATTCTCTTCCAGTTGATGGGCTTATTGACATCCATATCGCTGCAGTGATTGAATCCGCAGTGAATCTCCAGAATTTTTCCAAACTTTCCTTCCTTGAACCACTGTATCATGGTCTGCATTGCAGGGTAATAGGGGAACTCGCCGCAGCATCTTACAAAGGTGTCCGGGTTTTCCTTAATTGCTTTCATAATATTGTCATTTGCCTTTTTGTCAATACCAAAAGGCTTTTCTCCAAGCAATGCCTTTCCGCTTTTGATGATGTCAATATAGAACTGCTCGTGGAGGTTATGAGGAACTGCACAATAAATCGCATCAATGTCCTTCTTCTCCAAAAGCTCCTTATAGTCGGATACTGCATATTTGATTTCAGGGAAGTTCTTCTGGAACCACTCCATCTCTTGTGGCACCACCGAACAGATACCCACGATTTCCGGCTTGGGAATGTCCGGTGTTAAATGACACCATCTTGCCGCCGCAGAGGCAAACTCTCTTGCCATCAAGCCACAGCCAATCAAACCAAATTTTATTGTCTTCATAGTCATTTCCTTTCTTCCTAAAATATGACGATAAGGGTTATTGCAGATTGCAATAACCCTTATGGGATGCCAGGTTTAATATCCGAAATGCTTTTCGGTCTCTGCAACTGCCTCTTCGATGATGTCAAGACCCTTAAGTGCCGCTTCGTCGTCTAAAATCATGGGCGGGGACATCCGGAGAATATGGCCGGAGGGAACCCAAGCCAGACCCTTTTCAAATGCCTTCTGGTAAATCATCTGTCCTGCCTCGGGGAAGGCTTCCTTGGTTTCTCTGTCCTTAACAATCTCAATTGCCTGCAGACAGCCGATAGCACGAACGTCGCCAATGATGGGATGCTCTTCCATCATCTTTTTCATCTTGAAAAGCATAATCTTGCCCAGATGCTCGGAACGCTCGTTCAGGTTTTCTTCTTCGATTACTTTGATGGATTCCAGAGCTGCAATACAAGCCATGGGGTTACCGCCGTAGCTAGAGGAAGCAGAAATCTTCTCAATCGCCGGTGCCAAATCCTTGGAAACCGCCAGAGCCGTTACCGGGAAGCCGTTACCAAAGCCCTTACCCAAAGTAGTAATATCAGCGGTGGTGTTCCAATGGTCCATAGCCAGATACTTACCGGTTCTTGCCATACAGTTGAGAACCTCATCCGCAAAAAGGAGAATGTTTCTCTTATTACACAGCTCACGAAGTGCCGGAATAAAGTCATCGGGAGGAATAATGCTTCCGCCCCAGCCCTGAATGGGTTCTAATACGATAGCTGCAACATTCTTGCCGCCGGAAGCACACGCATTATCCAGCATACCCTCAATCATTCTGATATAGGGAGAGGAATCCTTCCACGCTTCTTCCGGAGTTCTGCCGAAGAAGTCACGGTAGGGGTTGGGTCTGGGCACCAGCATAAAACCAGGTGCTCTCATGTGGGTATCGGGGCCAACCACTGCCAAAGAGTTGGCGCCATAGGTCTTACCATGGAAATCACGGAAGAAGGAGATGAACTCCTGCTTACCGGTTGCCGCACGGGCACAACGAAGACCTGCCTCCACTGCGGTGGTACCGGAATCGTAGAACTGGAATCCGCCAAACCGACCGCCGGTAATCTCGTGCATCTTCTCTACCAGCTCCATCTTTACTCTGGTGGTAAAGTCGTGGCAGTTCATCAACTTCTTTGCTTGCTCTGCAACCGCCTCACTGATTTTCGGATGGCAATGTCCCAGACCGGTTACATAAATACCGGAAGAAAAGTCCAAATATGTATTGCCATCCACGTCAGTTAAAGTATACCCATAACCGGATTCAAAGGTTACAGGGAACAACTGCACCTGACTGGAATATCCCTTCATATACTTGGAGCATCTATCGTGATACTCTACAGACTTGGGTCCCGGAATGGTAGCGCTTACCATGTTAGGAACCTTGGTTAAATCCATTTTTGCCCAATTTTTACTCATTACAATTCTCCTTTTTATTTTTTCTTATTCCTTTCACTCTCTATTATATCGGAAAGTTAAAAAAAGTCAAGGATTTTTTGTGTTTTCTTTTCGCTTTTCTTTTGTTTGCTTTCGTTTTGTAATTTTTTCCCAAAAACATTTGCTTCTTTTGGTAGAATATGTTACACTAGAAAATGGATATTTATGATAAGGGAGAATTTGCAATGGGACTGAACGAACGAAAGGAAAAAATTCTTGAATTATTGGAAGAAAACGGGAGCGTTGCCGTGACTGAACTCAGCAAGCTCTTCGAAGTTTCCGAGGTAACGGTGCGAAACTATCTGGACGATTTGGAATCCAAAGGGCTTTTGACCCGGGTACACGGCGGAGCTGTCAGCTCTTACAAGCCCTACTATAACATGAACCTGAATCAGCGAATGAAGGCAAACCAGAGTAAGAAAAAGGAAATTGCCGAGAAGGTTGCACCACTGATTCAGAACAATGATACCATTATGATCAATTCCGGAACCACCTCTCTCCTTACCTTTCGTGCCCTCCCTACAGACTATCATCTTACCATTGTAACCAATTCCATCGCCATTGCGTTGGAGGCAGCAAACATCCCCAATTTTAACATCATTCTTGTGGGTGGCTCGGTCAATACCACATATCAGTTTACCTATGGTTTTGATGCGGTTTCCCTTTTGAAGAACTACCACGCTGACAAGCTGATTCTATCGGTGGACGGCATTGATATCAAAAACGGCTTTACCACCTATTATGATAAGGAATCCAGCATTGCCAAAACCATGATTGAGCAATCAGAAACCCGTATCGTGGTTGCAGATACCTCCAAGTTTAAGAGAACAGCTTTTACCAAAATATCCGATCTTACCGTTGCCAATTATATCATTACGAATTCCTCCCTGCAAAACGAGCTTTACGAAGAGCTTACTGCGCTTGGCATTACCGTCCTTTGATAAGAAAAGCCACCCATACGTACGGGTGGCTTTTGTGTTATACTGCAACCGGTTCTTTCTCTTCTGCTGTAACTACTCTGGCTCTTGCCTTGATGTCCTTGGCAAAAATCCACTTAAACACCGTTCTGACCGCCGGCTGAATAAAGAACAACTGAGTAAAAAATGCAAAGGGGAAGTTCAAGCACATCAGCTTGAGCCACTCAGCAAGCAGGGTCCAAATACTAAAACCCGCCTGGTAGTTATAGTACAAAAAGGCAGCAATCAAGCTCATGGCAGGACACATAATCCCTACCGTGGTACAAATGATGGCGGTTTCAAACATCACCGGATGGGTTTCTCTTGGGTTAAAGTTCTTGCAGGCAAGCTGAAAGGACAAGGGTGCCCCCAGAAGATTCTCCAGTAAGTACGCAAGGACAAACTCAATGAGAACCACCGCCCAGATAGGCACCGGCGTTCCGAATACGGGAACACCGCCCATCTTACCAATGGCGGCAAGAACACCGGATTCCCCGGTCAGACTCATGAACATGCTTCCATGAATCACATACAGACTGTAAAATACGTAGGCGTGAACAGTAATTACCACAGTAATAAAGGCAAAGACCATTCGTTGAAACTGATTTCTTGGCATAATACCTCTCCTTTTTTGACAACAAAAAAAACACATGCCATAAGTAAACCTGTACCGTAATCAGATTTACGCACTTCCTGTGCCACATGTGTCGTTTCTGTATGATATTTTTGTCATTATACCATTTTTTTAAGAAAAAAGCAAGGAGAAAAATTACTGGTTTTTCAACCGCTTCTTGGCATCCTCCACCGTTTCTCCCTCACGGGTCAGGTACCTATCGACAAACTTATCCTCGATTTTGGTGTAGCCATCCACCACGCCCTTTTCGATTTTCTTGTATCCACCTACCACGGCATCCTCCATTTTCCTGAATCCCGCAGTAACACCCTCTGCAACTTTTTCATTTGCCTCAACTATTTTTGATTTTGCCCTTTTGTCCTCTCCTTTCGAATTTTATATTCTCGGTAGAGGCGGACGACTCCGTCCGCCCCTACTTGATTCCCTTGGTTATGGGAATCAACGCCAGGAGCGATAGAATTCCCACCAAACCAATGAGGGCGCCCAGAACGATGTTCTCCCATACGATACAAAAGCAGATACCAACGCCCAGAACCAAAGCCCCTACGACACCGAAAGCCCAGATTCCCATCGTTCTTCCGCTGACCTTGATGGGTGCTTTGTGCTCCATCTTCCGCCATACCAAAAGGGTAATTACCCCCAGAACAATGCCCGTTGTGCCAAGAATAATTCCGGGACGAAACGCATTCCACTCCGGCAGCAATACCATGCACATCCCCAGTGCAAACAAAACTCCCGACACCGTTCCCAGCATCATTGCCACAAAACTACTTTTCTTCATAATTTGTTCCTCCTTATTAAACCAACACTTGTTTTTTTATTGCAATTGTAGTATACTTCATAGGAAAGTCAATTTCAACCATCAATTTTCCAACAAGTGTTGGAATAATCAACGAGGTGCTGCTATGAACGTAAAGAACAACAAACGGAAACGGGACTCCATGGAAAAAATAGAAAAAGCCTTTGTGGAGATGCTCCAAACAAAGGAAATCAGCCAGATTTCGGTAACGGATATCTGTAAAGAAACGGGGCTGAACCGGAGCACCTTTTACGCCAATTATCTGGACATTTATGACTTGGCAGATAAAATTCGGGAGAAGCTGGAACGGGATTTTAGTGCACAGTTTCAGGAGGAAATCCACCGCAACTCCCTGACTATGTTTCGGCACATTTACGAAAATCAGATTTTCTACAAAACCTATTTTAAACTGGGCTACGACCAACAACATCAAAGCTATCTCTTTGACACCGCCCGTGCGGAACGGGATTTTCAGGGCAAGCACCTGGAGTATCATATTGAGTTTTTCCGCAATGGCATTAACGCCATAATTAAACTATGGTTAAGCACTGGCTGTAAGGAAACGCCGGAGGAAATGAACGAGGTCTTAAAAAGTGAATACCGGGGAAGATAAAACGAAAAGGTGCGGGTCATCCCGCACCTTTTTACAATACCGTAATAAAAAGAATGGAAACCATTCCCAATGCCAAAACAATGCCATCGGTTTTGGATAGCTTTTCCCGATAGAAAACAACGCCAAACACCATAGAGAACAAGATGGTAGAAAGATTCAATGCCGGGAAAAATACGGCACTATCCAGCCTGCCGGCGAGGATGGTATTGAGCAAATTGGAAAGGCCAAAGGCAACCCCAATTCCTCCGGCAGAAAGGAGCTTTCTGCCAATCGCCGTTTTCGGCTCTTTCTTCCCAAACAAAGAGAAAACCAAAGAAATCCCGCCCGCCAAAGCAAAGGCAACCATGACAAACAGATTCCTTTGCTCCGGATAAGGGGAGGCTTGCTGCAGCTTTTGCATGACTCCAAGACCTCCCGAGGAAAGCATAGCAGCCACCAGAGGAAAAATGTATTGGTTGGCGGGTTTTCCTTCTCCTTTGGGAAATGCCGGCAAACCGGAAAGCACAACGGTAGGAATGACCAGCAGAATCCCGAGGATATTGAACACCGTCAGGCTCTCGTTCCAGAAGAGGCTGCCAGACAGGGTGGGAAAAATGAATCCCAGGGAATACACCGTGGAGCAAATCCCCAGATTGCCAGTTTTGAGCGCTGCGGTATAGCAGTATTGGGCAGACAGCAACAAAACCCCGTAAATCACGGCATAAACCAGTGTCAGCACCGCCGGACGTTCCAAGGTATGCCCTGTTACCATTACCAGGGCAAGACTTCCGCAAAGAAATATGCAGGCTTGGGCGAGAAAAAACGGCTTTTTCCCAAAGGTCAGGTTTGAAATCTCTTTGGAAAGAAGATTCCGGGCACTGGACAGCAGGACACTCAACATTAAAAAAACAACGCTCATTCTATCTCACCACGGATGATTCGCCCCATCTCCTCGCTCAAGATTTTACGGTCATCGTCATCCACCAGACTGAACCGATTTCCGTCGTTGGGGGTACTTAAATAATTCCAAACGCAGTAGGGAATCTCCCATTCCTTTAAAATGGTAATCACATCCCGCATCCAGTTTTCCCGGTATTTGATGTTACAGTGGCGAATCGTCCCGAACTCTCCGCACCATAGAATTTTGTCAGGATGGTTTTCGATAAACCGCTTTGCTGGCTCCATGTACTTTCTCAAAAAGCCAATGTCCATTCGGTCTATCTCCGGATAAGCCGTCTCTTTTCCGAAGAGTCTATGATAATCCCGATACCGTTCGATATCATCAGAAGGATACGCCATCTTCCGGTTGTAATACAGAGGGGATGCCTGCAATACCCCCTGCTGATGGGTAAATTCATGGGGAGCGTAGCAATGAAAGGTGTAAATGATATTTTCATCGTCATATACCTTAATGTGGTCAAGTCCGGGAGGATTGTTCCAATCAATGCCGCCAATGACAATCAAGCGGTTTGGATTTTTCTCCCGAATGGCGGCAACGGCTTTTTCCGCTACATAGTTCCACTCTTCCGCCGTGGAACCCACCACCTCGTTCAAAAGCTCAAAAACAATCTCATGATCCTCTGCAAACTCCTCCTCCAGCCTGACCCAAACCGCAACAAACCGATTCTGGAGTTCTTCGGTCTGCATCAATCCGCTTTCCTCCGGAATATCGCAGTAGTTGCCCACCGCCTTGTGCATATTCAAAACCAGACGCAGGTTGTATTTTTTGCACCAGTCAGCAAATTCCCGCAAAATTGCAAGAATCTTTCCCCGATAAACATAGGGGCTCTCTTCCAGAACAATTTGGTCAAAACCTAACCGGATATGATCCATACCAAGAGATGCAATATAGGCTACATCCTCTTCCGTAATGTAGCTCTCGAAGTGTTCCATATCCCCTTTTGTAATCTTCAATCTCCACTCCCGAGGCAGGACGTTAAAACGCTTATAATTGGTCAACCATCCACCAATTCCCATTCCTCGTCCAAACCCTTTTAATTGTTTCATGATAACGCCTCCTTTTGCCCCTATTCTACCATCTGCCTCTGCGGAATTGTTATGCTTTTTCCGAAAACAACTTGTACAAAAGATAGATTTGTGATAAAATGATTCCGGTGATACTATGGAATTACAAATCAATCGAACGCAGGACGGGGTTCTCTCCTACCCTCTCCACAAGCACAACCATTATGAAGTAATGCTTTACTTGCAAGGAAACGGCGTTCTTCGCACACCGGACGCTGATTATCCCTTTGCTCCCGGAACCATCCTTTTGGTTCCGCCCGGCGTGGAACATGGCTCGGTTTCCGCCAAGGGGTTTTGCAACATCTCCGTTTCGGGACTTTTCGAAAACCTCTTTCATTTTCAAGCCGTCATAACCCTCTTTGACAATCCGGAAAACGAGGGAACACAGCTTGCAACCATGCTCTATCACAACCGCCACAAAAGCAGTGACTTCCTTGCTAAGCTTGCCTCCGCCTATGCTCATTTTCTGTTGGAAAACATTAAAATCGAGGATACCCTCACGGCGGCGGTAAATCAAATTATTCTAGAAATCACAAATCGGTTTTATCAGGACGACCTCCGTCTAAACAAGCTTCTGCAAAAGAGCGGCTATGCCGAAGATTATATCCGGGCAAGATTCAAGCAGGTAACCGGAAAGACTCCCCATTCTTTTTTGACAGAAATCAGAATCAAGCACGCCCTGTTCTTAATTGATATTTATGCCAACACCCTGTCTCTCCAAGAGATTGCCCGACAATGCGGCTACACCGACTATATCTACTTTTCCAAAAAATTTAAGACAATGCAGGGAATTTCTCCCCGAGAATACAAAAAGGCATTACAGACCCCCTAAAAACACCAAAGGCAGGAACGAGGTCAATCGTTCCTGCCTTTTTTCTCATTGATGGTGGTGTCCGTGATGATGGTGTTGTCCGCAAGAGGTGTCTGTTTCCATGTGACAATGCTCGGTATGACAAGTCTCTCCCTTTGCCTCCAGTTCAATGGTAGCATGACCAATGCCGTGTTCTTTCAGTTCTTCCCGAACCTTTTCCTTGATTTCGCTGGCATCCCCCTCTGCCACCACATGCATGGTTGCAACGTTGTTCTGCCCATCCATGCTCCAAAGATGAATATGATGGACATCCAGAATCCCTTCCATGCGGGTAAGGTGCTCTTTCAGTTCAGAAAGATTGATACCCTGCGGGGTTTTTTCCAGAAGCAACTCCATTCCCTCTTTGAAGTTCTGCACTGCGTGAATCAGAATATAAGCCGCAACCCCAATTGACATGATGGAATCAATCCAAAGAAGGTCGGTAAACCACATAACGACAGCACCAACCAGAACCACCGCCCAGCCTAAAACATCCTCCAGCATATGCAGGTTCACAGCCTTTTGGTTCAGGGAATCCCCCTCCCGGGTCACGTAAGCGGCAAAAAAGTTTACCAAAACACCAACGATGGCAAAGACCATCATTCCGCCGTAATGAATTTCCACCGGATGGATGAGCCGACAGATGGCGTTATAGACCACCATGACCGAACCAAAGAGAAGAATCAGGGTGGTAATCATTCCGCCGATGACCGAATACCGCCCATAACCATAGGTGTAAGTATTGTCCGGCTCTTTCTTACTCTTTTTTTCCAGCAAATAGGAAACCCCGATGCTGGCGGCATCTCCCATATCATGCACCGCATCGGACACAATGGCGATGCTGCCGGTAACCATCCCGCCAATCGCTTCGAAGATTGAGAATCCCAGATTCAAAAGAAAGGCAATCAAGATATTCTTCTCTGTTTTC
This sequence comes from Ructibacterium sp., assembly GCA_045606185.1. Taxonomy (GTDB): domain Bacteria; phylum Bacillota; class Clostridia; order Monoglobales; family Monoglobaceae; genus Ructibacterium. The sequence goes on along the minus strand of JAZURN010000019.1, from coordinate 16,933 downwards.
ATAAAACCACCTCTTGACATTTTTTCATATTTACAATATACTTTGTCTGTTACCGAACAAACTGTTCGATATCAGTATAGAAAACCCCAAAGAGAAAGTCAACAGATGATTGGTACGAATCATTCAATACCGAACGATTTTGCGAAAATGTATGGAGGGAACCATGGATAGACGACAACGAAAAACCAGAGATGCTATCTTTCGGGCATTGATTACGCTGCTTTCCCGGAAGAGCTTTAACCAGATTACCGTGGGGGAAATCATTGACCTTGCCAATGTGGGGAGAGCCACCTTTTACGCCCACTTTGAAACCAAGGATTTCCTTCTGAAAGAGTTTTGCGAGGAACTATTTGTCCACGTTTTCGAGTCGGAAACGGGGTCGGAAACCGCCCACAACCATATTTTTGATTGCGAGGCACCGGACTCGGTTTTTCTGCATCTTTTGCAACATGTAAAGAAGAACGACAACCACATTCTGGAGCTTTTGTCCAGTTGGAACAACGAACTGTTCCTAGGATACTTTAAGGAGAACCTGAAGGATTTGGTTAAGGGGCAGCTCTCCAAATTGAAAATCCAAAAACCCGCTTCTCTGCCCGAGGATTTCTGGGTCAATCATATTTCCGCAGCCTTTGTGGAGACGGTAACATGGTGGATTGACCACAAGCTGACCCAATCCCCGGAGGAAATCAACGAATACTTTTTATTGGCAATTCATAGCTCCAATCAATAAAAAAAGACGGGCAGCCGCCCGCTTCCCACAAAAAAAGAAATGACCCTCGGTTCTGCTTCTTTACGCACAACCGAGAGTCATTTCTCTTCCTGCTTGATCTCGTCCATCTGGTTAACCTCGCTTTCTTAATCTACCTTTTACATTTTTCATCCGTCTCATCGGTTTCTTTTTCTTCTCTAAGCGAGACCTGCTTGATGAATTCCGTTTTTCCTGCAAAAGGCGAAGTCCTGACTCTTTTTCGAAGGCACCGCATTTCTTCCGAACCAATTAGCGGTCTTTTTAATTCCAAATCTATATCAACTTTTCCATTCAGGTTCTGTTTTCCTTCGTCAAAAAGTCTTTGTTACTTTCTCATTGGTTTTTACCGCCTTCCTTTTTTCTGATTTCATATTACCATAGATTTTTCTCCATTGCAATTGACAATGTATCAAAAGAATTTTCCTTTTCTTTAGATAAAACGGAGAAATTTTTGTAGACCCAAAGATTTTCCTTTACAAACAGAAAGTTTTTGTGATATAGTAGACTTATGGGCGTGTAAAAAGCCGGTTCTTGCGAACCGGCTTTTTTATTCTCTGCACTTGACCACCATCTCTGTTGTATTGACAATTACAAGGTCGCCCTTTTGGTTATAAACCTCAATGATAATCTCTGCAAGTCCGTTCCGCTGGCTCCGCTTTTGAAGCTTGGTCACCCGACCCTTTCCTGTCAGGACATCCCCCGCATAAACAGGTTTTAACCATTCTATCTTGGTGGACTTTCCGGCAATTAACTGGTCTCCTGCCAAATCCACCGACTCTAAATAGTTCGCCCATACTGTCATAAAAGAGATGACCCCCGGGGAAATCAGCCCGCCGAAATGGGTCTTTTTGGCATACTCCTCGTCGGTATGGATGGGGATGTTGTCGTATCGCTTTGCAAAAGCCATCATTTCTTCTTTTTCTATCACTGCAGGAGGGATTTCAAAGGTTGCTCCTAACTGAAAATCATCAAAATACATGGGTTGTCTCCTCGCTTCTTCCCGTTTTATCTTTTGGTTTCTTGTTCTAGGCACAAAATATTTTTTATTTTACTACATCTTTCCCGGAAATTCAAGTCCATTCCCCAAAGGAAAGCTAGCGCAACCGAAACCGGTTTTTCTGGAATTCCAAAAGACCCTCATCCCGCATTTTGCAAAGCTCTTTGGACATGGCGCTTCGGTCTATCGAAAGAAAATCTGCCAGCTGCTGCCGGTTAAAGGGGATTTCAAACATCCCACTTTGCCGGCTTTTTGCTTGCTCTGAAAGATAGGAAATTAGCTTTTCCCGGATGGTACGCCGGGATAGATGCTCCAACTTTTGAACCAGACTCCGGTTCTTTTCGGAAAGGGCAAAGAATAAATTCTGTACGACCATAGCATGGAACCGACAGGCAGTAGAACAGGTGGTAATAACCCGTCCGGCGTCAAAGAGAATCACAGTACTGTTGCAGGTCGCAACCACATCGTTTAAGATTCCACCGCTATCGGGCGCCACATACGCCTCCCCGAACATCTCTCCCGGAACAATGGAATTGACAATACTGCGATTGCCCCAGTAATCGTCTTTTTGTATCAGCAGATTCCCCTCTGCCAAAACCGCAAGAGACCCCGGCTTCTCTCCCTGCCGGAAGACAAGTTCTCCCCTCTGGTAGGTGCGAACCCTTGTCCCAAGGCAGGAGAGCATTGCCTGGATTTCCTCCCGGTCAATTCCGGTAAATAATTTTGTTTTTTCTAAAACAGGAAGATATTTTTCCATAAAAATCTCCTTTTCGTTGCAAATGCAACAGACTTATCCTCTCTATTGTATTATAATGTCCTTGTAAAGTCAACGAAATTTAGCTTCTCGAAAAGGAGGAATTTACATGATAAGAAAGATTATTAAAATTGATGAAGAAAAATGTAATGGTTGCGGTGCATGTGCCGCAGCCTGCCACGAGGGTGCGATTGAGATGGTCAATGGAAAGGCAAAACTGACCCGGGAGGACTATTGCGACGGATTGGGCGACTGCCTGCCGGCGTGTCCCACCAACGCCATCTCCTTTGAGGAACGGGAGGCCCCTGCCTATGATGAGGCGGCAGTTCTTGCCGCCAAGGCAAACAAAACAGCGGGCACTTTGCCCTGCGGTTGCCCCGGCACCAACGCCAAAGCGATTCGGCGGGAGGCCACCGAGGCATCCATCCCGGCAACACCTGCTCAAAGTCAGCTTTCTCAGTGGCCGGTACAGATAAAACTTGTGCCCGTCAACGCCCCCTACTTTGCCGGAGCGAATCTTCTGATTGCTGCCGATTGTACTGCCTATGCCTATGGCAATTTTCATCAGGAGTTCATTCGCAACCACGTAACTCTAATTGGTTGTCCCAAGCTGGATGAGGGGGACTATGCTGAAAAACTTACCGCAATCATCCAGAGCAACGACATCAAGAGTGTGACCATTGTGCGGATGGAGGTTCCCTGTTGCGGCGGGATTGAAAACGCTGCCAAGACCGCTTTAAAAGCCAGCGGAAAGTTCATCCCCTGGCGGGTTGTTACCATCTCTACCGATGGGCGGATTCTAGATTAAAACGAAACAGCCGATGGAATACATCGGCTGTTTCATTTTCCATAGGGCGTCTTTTAATACTTCTTTTCGCCGGAAAGAATCATCATCTTTTGAACGTTGGGCATGATTTCCGGCTTGACCACCTTGTCCTCCCAGGTATCCGGGGCAAATTCTTCCATGGAAATGGAAATTGCCGATTGGGGACATCCCCAGTATTTCAAGAATACCTGATTGATTTCCTCTACCACCTTTTGTTTGGTTTCCTCATCCTTAGGATAGGCTTTGACTGCAATGTACGGCATAGAAAACACTCCTTTTTATTCTTTTGTTATCTTTTTTCCTCTTGTAGCTGGAATCTGGGAACTTTTTCTCCGTTCTTTTCCACCAATTCGTCCCACATCCTTGCAGGGCGAACCCAAATTTCGCCATCTCCATAAAGAGCCTTGTACACCACCATAGTTTCCATGGTTTCCGAATGGGTAGCAGTACATAAAAGCTCGTAGAACTTTCCTTTATAGTGTTTGTAAACTCCTTGTTTCATCATTACCTCCGTAGCTATCATACTCTAACTCATTCTATAAGGGATATAAGGTTTGAATGCCACGCTTTTCAAGGCGGAATCATGTAAGGTCAAAGTCAAAATTACTTTTTGAATTTATTGATCCATTCCAGGATTTCATCGTATTTCATATCGCCTGAAGCAACGGACAAACCAAAGTCAACCACATCCATCAACTGTGCAATACTAAAAAATCTAGTACTCAAACGACCAGTCAACTCCCTTTACGACGCCACACGTTCCTCCCGTACTTCGTACTTCCGAACCGATGCCGAAAGCGGAACACTCTTTGTCCGAGTCGGCTCCCCATACTGCTTTTCCGGCGCATGCGCCTCCCAATCCCAGTAAATGCAAATGGCAACTGCCACCAAAAGAATCATTAAAAACATAACATTTTCCTCCTTGTTATTTTTCTCTTATGGCTTTAGTATAACAGGAGTTGTGTCCCATAAAACGGATAGTGATTTTTGGAGTTTTATCGAAAAAGATGGGGCGTATGAGCCATCTTTTATTCATAGTTTTTCTTCACGCTGTCCACTAGGCAGCAGAACTCGTCTACTACCTTTCGGGGAGAGAGAATCTTTGCCTGATTCCCAAATCCCACCAACCATGCCAGAAAGCGAGGACTAACCGCCACCTTAACCCGGCAGACAAAGTGAGTTTCGTCGGTTTCTATTACAGGAATATCGGTGCCGAACCGGTCAAAGACCACCCCGACCAGGGAATTATCAAACTGAATCGAAACCTCGGTTTCCTCTCCGCCGAACATCTGGAACATGGTTTTGGAATATGCAGACAAATCAAAATCAGTGTCCGGCAGAACCCGACTCTTCTCGGTAATCGAAATCCCCTCCATCTTATCCACCCGATAATGAACAAACTTCTGATACTTTTCCTTATAGGTAATCATATAGTAGTTTTCGTCGTCCCAGGTTAGTGCTACAGGGGATTCGGTGTAATGTTCTCCGTTCTTTCGGTAGGCTTTTTTCTTGTTCACATCCAGGCTAAAGTACCGGAACTGAATCTGCCGATTCTGGGCAATGGCGTCGTGAATCTTATCCACGTTATAGTAAATCTGCTCATTGACCGTCTTGACCCGGTTGGTTACAAAGACCTGACGATGAAGCTTTTTGGCATTCTCCCGACTGGTCAGCTTTTCAATTTTGGAAATCAGCTCCATGCTCTTTTTCCGAGTCAGGAATTTAGACGCCTGAACACTGTCCACCAAGAGCTTTAGCTCCGGCAGTTCAAAGACCCGGCTTGCAACATAGTAATTGGTGGTTTTGGTCTTGTTGGAGCAGATATCCAGACCGTACATCTGCAGGCATTCCAAATCGTCATAGATGCTCTTTCGCTCTGCCGAAATCCCAAGCTTGGAAAGCTCGCCTATCATTTGGGGAACCGTCAGGGTATGCTCCTCATCGGTTTGTTCCAGCAGGATTTTTGCCAAATACATCAGCTTCAGTTTCTGGTTGGATGATTTCATGGATTCTCTCCTTTTTACACCGAATGGATTTCTACGGGAAGATGAGTCCCAGCAGGATTCCACTCAAAACACCAATTCCATACAGCAATGCCAGAATATTGAGGTTCTCCCGAATGTCCTTGTTGACCCGGAAGAGAACCAGAATTCCAATCCCGCTCCCCACCAAAAGTCCGCTCATCATGGGGCCAAAGCCAAGAACTCCCTGCAGGTACAATTCGGTAATAACCACGCTGGAGGCACAGTTGGGGATAAGTCCCACCAATCCTGCCAGAACCTCGCCAATAACCGGCTTGTTAAAAAGCAGACTCCCAAGGGTTTCTTCGCCCACAAAGGTAACTGCCAGATTCAAGCCTAAATTCACAACAAGAAGAAAGAGTGTAATCTGGACGGTGTGTCTTACCGCTGAACGGAAAATGCCATCCTCACAATGGCAGTGCTCATGCTGACAGAGGGAATGAATTTTATGGTCATGCTCTTGATGGTTTCCCTTGATGCCCAGAACAAAATCAACCAGAAATCCGGCTGCCACACCAATTCCAACCTTGATGCCCAGAATCTGCAGGATTTTTCCGGTGCCCACCGATTCTGAAATCAAAATGGGCAGCATTTCATCCGACGTGGATAAAAACACCGCAAGCAGAGTCCCCAGAGAAACGACTCTCCCTGCATAGAGATTGGTGATAGACGCAGAGAATCCGCATTGAGGCAGCATGCCCAAAAGACCCCCAATCAGCGGCCCTGCTTTCCCCGATTTTCGAATTGCCCGGTTCATCCTGTCACTTGCTTTGTGTTCAATCAATTCCATCAGCCAATAGCTGAAAAATAAAAAAGGAACAATCTGCACAGTATCAAGGATACTATGCTCTAAAATGTGTATGATTTCCCTCAATGTCTTCTGCCCCCTTTTTTCATCATTGGTTCATCCAAAAAGTATACCACACACCTGCCAAAAAGGCAAGAAAAAACCTCCGCAGGATATCCTGCGGAGGTTTTATGTTTTCTTATCGGGTGGGACCGTCGATTTCTAAAACATCGTCCCCGCCAGGGTTTTCTACAAAGCGGGCATGGTCAATGTGCATCAAACGGGGGTTAACCTGCTCTTTATTATAATGTGTATGATAAACGCAAAGCAGGTCTTTGCCATCCTTGGTGGTGGTAAAGCAATGATGCCCCGGACTATTGGTAACCTCATTTCCTTGAAGAATGGGATTCCCCTCATACCGCTTAAATTCGCCCAAGGGAGAATCAGCCACTGCATAGCCTACTGCATAATTGTTCTCCCAGGTATGGTTTGCCGAGTAGGAAAGGTAATACTTACCCTTGTGCTTCATCACAAAGGGACCCTCTAAGGTAAAGTGGTCCAATCGCTCCCAGGTCCCCTCCTTGGCAACCAATAACTGCTTTGCCGTGGCAGGGTCATAGCCGGTCATATCCTCTTTCATTTTGGCACCCCAAAGGCTGTTTCCACAGGTTTCCTCCTGCCGGACAAAATAGAGATAAACCTGTCCGTCATCATCAATCAGAAAATCGCCGTCGATTTCCTTGTCGTTGTCGTTACAAAACTGCTTGACCACCTGCCGGAAAGGACCTAAGGGAGAATCGCTGACTGCAATTCCCACATGCATGCTGGCAGTATATGCCATATAGAACTTTCCGTTTAATTCGGTAACCTCCGGCGCCCAGAATTTATCATCGCCCTGTACATCCTCGGGAACAAGGCAATGGCCATGGTCTTCCCACTCTCTCAAATCTGTAGAGCTTAAGACATGGTACCCCTCATTTTCGTTTTGGGTCAGGTAAAGATAATAAACACCGTCATGAAGCAGAACAAAGGGGTCCGGTCCCGGCATAATGGGGTTGTTAAATTCATTCATGGTAGAATCCTCCTACTTTATCATTAAGGTAATAAAACTTCTTGCTTGATTCCATTTTATTCTATTCGCTATCCCGCTCTTTGTCAAGCTTTGTATTGCGAAAATAAAGAAGAATGTCAATAAAAATCATGATAAAGTTTAAAACATAGAAGATAAAGCTCAAAAAGAAGATAAATCCCGAGCCATTCAGCCAGACTGTCTGGATCACTTTTCTAATGATCCCCACGGCATATCCAACCAATAAGAAAAGCTGAAAGAAAAGGCTCTTTCCTTTTGCGGTGCGGGACACCCATGATTTCCGAATGGAAAGAGGCCAGGAAAGTCCAAAACAGAAAATCGTCAACGCTTCTAATAAATCCATGTACATGGTAAGGTTCATCTTATATCCTCTCCTTAGTAATATAAATTTTTATAAATTTTCATTTTTTCTTGTTTTACGGTTTGGCTTTTCTGCCTGATTTCAGGTGCCGTTTCAAACCCAAAAGGAAAAAAACGCCTATCATAGGGAATACCGTCGCAAGCAAAAGCCCTGCCCGGATTCCCGCTTGCTCCGGGCTCATCTGCATCAAATAGGAAAGCTCCACTCCCAAGGAACTGATGCTGATTTTATCCGAAATAATTCCAACCAATTGGGGTGCAACCGATGCCCCCAAATCTCCACCGGCAGCCATCAGTGCATAGACCGCCACCCCTGCACCGGAGAAGTTTTCCCCGACACAAATAATCGCACCCGGCCAAAGCATGGCAACACAAATTCCCGTTATAACGCAGGCAATCAAGCCAATCATGGGATTTAAGGAAAGGCTTGCCACAAGATAACACACTGCAGCACCAACCATTCCCCACAGCATGACATTCAAAACATTTTTCCCACGCTTGGAATAGAGGGTTCGTCCCAACCCCAAAAGTACCGCAAACATAGCAACACCAAAAATATCTCCCAAAAGCTTGGGGATTCTCAGGGCGCTCTCCAAAAACCCCGAAACCCATTGCGTCATGGTACATTCTGCCGCACCGCCGAAAAAGATGCCTCCCAAACAAAGGAGAATTCCCTTATTCATGATGCTTATGTTCCCACCGGCCTCCGGATTCATCTCCATATCCGGCAATTCCGCCCTCCAAAGCTGAAAAAAGGCGACCAAAGGAACCAACGCCCAGAGTATCGCAAGATACTTCCAGCTGTGAGAGCCAAATATCTTTAAGAAAATCGTGCTCACAACAACCACAACAACCACTCCCCATGCATACATGGAATGGAGCTTGCTCATTTCCCGTTCCGGATTGTCACTGGGAATCGCCGCAATGACAGGGCTCAACAGAACCTCGTTCAATCCAGCAGCTATTGAAAAGATGACTGTTCCAATGACAATCCAAAGATATGCCATGCGGGGAAACACCGATGGCAGAATTCCATAAATCAAAAGTCCGCAAAAGGTAAGAAAAGGAGTAACCCGTACGGTTTTATGAATATTAAAGTACTTTGTAAAAAAAGTGAAGATTAAATCAATCAACAATTGGGTGGAAAAATTCATAACCACCAAAAGACCCAACAGGGTATAGGAAAACCCATACATTTCCCGAAAAGTCATAAAGAGCAAGGATGATAGCGTACAGACAACCGCCATGGAAAACCCGCCGGTGTAGCACCCATGCTTTGCTAACTGATACCGCTTTGTCTTTCTCATTTGCATCACGCTTTCCAAAACACTGCCGAACTCGCCGGACTATTTTATCAACGGCCCACATTATATCATATTTTAAGGAAACTACTATTACAGTTTTCTTTCATTTTCTATGGTTCCTCCGCTCCCGAACCGACTTGCCGGCATTGCCACAGCACCCAGCCATTTTCCACAAACGAAATGCCAGAAACAGGTCACGTTTTCTTTTCAAAAACCATTACCTTTGCAAAAAATCAGGCTGATTTTCCCCTTAAATTCCCGTTGATTTTCTTTGCATTCCATTTATACAAAAAGCAACATAACCCACGCAATTATGACAGTTGATTTACTTTTTATAAATTAGTCAATTTCAATTTAGTAAATTATGCTTGACTAAATATACATTTCCCCTATTTTCCTAGAACAGTTTCTATCTTTTTCCGCTCTTCCTCGGCAAAGTTCAGGTTAGAAAGCGCAGAAACATTTTCCCGAATTTGTTGTCCCGAGCTTGCCCCGATTAAAACACTGGTCACACCGCCCACACCCAGGAGCCAGGAAATTGCCATCTGGGAAAGGCTTTGCCCTCTCTCCATGGCAATTCCATTAAGGGCAGATATCTTCGAAAGAAGTTCCGGGGTAATCCGCTCCTGACTCAAAAAGGTGTCCGGCTTTGCCGCCCGGGAATCCTTTGGAATCCCTTTTAGATATTTGTCAGACAAAATCCCCTGCTCTAACGGCGAAAAGGCAATCGAACCAACGCCCGCCTCCTTGGTCTTCTCTAAAATTCCTTGGGTTTCCACATGCCGGTCCATCATGGAATACCGGAATTGATGAATCAAACAATGAACCCCCATAGTCTCCAGCATTTTTGTGGCTTTTTCGGTGGTTTCGGCATCATAATTAGAGATTCCTACATAAAGTGCCTTGCCGCTTCTTACGATATCACAAAGAGCAGTCATGGTTTCCTCCAGCGGGGTATTGGGGTCCATTCTGTGATGGTAGAAAATATCCACATAGTCAATTCCCATTCGCATTAAACTGGCATCGAGGCTTGCCATCAAATATTTTCTGCTGCCAAAATCTCCATAGGGACCAGGCCACATGGTATATCCCGCTTTGGTAGAAATAACTAACTCATCACGGTAGCCGGCAAGCTGTTTCTTCAGGATTTTTCCGAAATTACTTTCCGCAGAACCGGCAACAGGTCTTCCGTAGTTGTTTGCCAAATCAAAGTGGGTAATTCCTAGGTCAAAAGCAGTAGTCAGCATCTCGACCATGGTTTGATATTTGTCCTTTTTGCTAAAGTTATGCCACAGTCCCAGAGAAACAGCAGGGAGCTTTAGTCCGCTTTTCCCTGTGTGCTGATAAAGCATGGTGTCGTATCGGTTACTGTCAGGAAGATACTTCATTCTAACACCTCTTTATAAAGTTTTATTTTCATTATTTGTTTGAAAGCTTCTTGTTACACTACAAATTCTATTTTATAATGAAATCAAGGTTACATTTTCCATTTCTTCTGCCAGTTCCACACAGGAATCGGTAAAATCAGATTTGGAGAATAGATAAAAATGTACCATCTTATGGGGAAACCATTTGCTCTTTTTTCGCAATGTTTCCAAAGCATCCCGGTCCACAGGCTCCTTTTCCCAAAAACATTCTGCAAAAAGGGCTGCCCGCTTTCCCTGTTGTCCCATGATTGCAATCTCCCCTTTTTGCCCCCACCATCTTCCAAGAGAATCAAATGCAACAGGGCAGGTGCCCGAAAGCCGCTTCTTCCAGAGGTATTGACGGCAAATTTCCAGAAATACCTCCCGCATATATTCCTCAAGCTCCGGCTGAATTCTGTCATAGACCAGCTCCGCTGCGCCCCGGGCAATCAAGGAGTTATTTTCCGGAATAAACCGATGCCAGAACCGGAAGAGAAAATCCGAAACGGTATAAACAAATTTTCGGGTGGTGTTTTCGCCATAGGGTGCTTCCTTCTGGACAATCCCGAGGGTCATCAGGGTTTTTAGGTAGGTAGCACAAACATTGGTGTCCTCTCCCACACGTTCGGAAATCTCTGCCATTCTGCTGGCTCCCCCTGCAATGGCAGCAATCATCGCCGTATAAACAGCAGGCTCTCTGACCTCTTGTTTTAAAAGATTCAACGGCTCCTCATAGAAAAAGGAAACTGGATTCAAAAAGGTATTTTTAATATTTTCCTTCACACTCAATCGGTCATTGATTTGGAGAAGATACTGGGGCATTCCCCCAACCATTCCATAAACCATGGCTTTTTCCTCTTCGCTGTAGCGTGGGAGAAACATGCTCGCTTCCTCAAAATCAAAGGGGAGAAGCTTTATCCTTGCCCCGGCTCTGCCATACAAAGGTGCTTGCTCCTTTAGCACCTGCTCTTCCATGTAGGGAGAAGCACCGCAGAGAACCAGCATAACCCGGGAGGTATCTTGGTATTTATCAATCAAAAGCTGGAGGGTAGAATCCAGACTCTTCATTCCCTTGGCAAGATAGGGGTACTCGTCGATAACAAGAACCAACCGCTCCTTCTCCCCCAGACGGAATACATATTCCAGCGCCACCTGAAAGGACGGGAAGGTCGTATCTGCGTCAATACCACTTGCATACTCCATAATACACTTACTGAAGTTTTTAAGATTCTGCTTGAGATTGCTCTCCACTGCAGTAAAATAAATGGCGTTTTTCTCCTGAATAAACTGATTCAAAAGCGCCGTCTTTCCCACCCGGCGTTTGCCCGAGAGTGCCACAAGGGAAAAGCCCTCAAAATCATAAATTTTCTCTAAGGTTTCCAGCTCTCGTTCTCTCCCAATAAACATGGCAAAACCCTCCTTTTTATAAGTAATCATAGCATACTAAAACAAAATAGTCAAGCACGATTTACAAAATCATACTTGACTAAATAGCATTTACTTTGTTTATACTTCTTCCGTCAATCCGTATTTTATTTTTATTCGGGATAGTTTTTCTTCTATGGGGCGTTGAAGCATCCAAAGGAAAAACGCCGTTGAAACTCCGTGAATCAAATCAAAGGGCAGTCCCATCATGTAAGCTGTCACAAACATTGCGCCGTTTGGGTTTTCCTGATATAGCAATACCGAGGCAGGGTTCATGATTCCGCCATAGATAAGGATTGTCCCCAAAAACCCAAACAAGCATAGAAGACCTCGTCTTTTTGGAAGAAAACCGGTTCCAAACAGGATGCCTGCCAGAAATCCCACCATGCCTGTTGCCAGCATCTGCCAAGGAGTCCATGCTCCCTGTCCCAGAAAGAAATTAGAGACAAAAGCGGTAACGGCTCCCACCAAAAAGCCGGTTTCTCCGCCAAGGCAGACCCCCGTAAGAATAACAAGAGCCAGAACCGGCTTAAACTGGGGCAAAAAGGAAAACGCCATACGTCCCCCAACAGCGATGGCGCACAGGACACTGACAATAACCAGCTCCCGTGCGGTGTTTTTCCGCTTTTCCCATAAGGCCAAGAAAGGAACCATTGTTTCTATCAGGATTAAAATGCTAATCAGGTAGTATTTCCGGTCTTGGAAGTAGGTCATCCCCATATACACTGTCAAAGGCACCGCCAAAAGGATAAAGAGTGCACCAAGGCAGGTTCGTACGGAGAGCCTTTCTCTTGGAACCGAAAGGGTCGGCTCTTTCTTTTGCTTCTGATAGAAAAAGCAGAACAGACAAGCTCCCAATTCCAATATTGACATAATTTGAAGTACAATCGCCTCTGTTTCCGATGGTTGACGCTCCAACTTGCCACAGGTTAGCACAAAAAGAATTCCCCACAAGACACCGAAAATTCCTCGATATATCCCGCTTTTTTTCCGGGGCATCGCCGCAGGTTCTTCCCCGTCTTTCCTAGGCGGGGGAGGCAAGCTTTTTTTCTCATTCCTTGAAAGCTCCTTGACCTCTCCGCCGCAGGCAAGTATCACATCCTTTGCCAGTATTGCCTCCGGGAGTACCCCTCCTGCCATCCGGCTTGCCGCTGTAGTATAGAAGGTTTTCCCCGCAAAGAACTGCCTAGGCACACCCTCCGTTATGATTTCTCCGTCAAAGAGCAGTCCGCATCGGTCTGCAAATTCGGCACAAAATTCAATGTCATGAGATACCATCACTATAGTAACTCCACAACGCTTCAAATCCTGCAAAATTTCTGCAAATTCCTGTTTAAATGCAACATCCATCCCTTTGGTTGGTTCATCCAGCAAAAGAATTTTTGGCATTTGCAAAAGCAATTTGGCAAGGGCAATCCGCTCTTGCTCTCCGCCGGATAAATCATAAGGATGCCGACCGAGAAGATGCTCTATCCGGCAAAGCATCGACACTTGGCGGATTCTTTCCTCCTTTTCCTGTTCGGTACATTCTCCTCCCCAAGGAAAGTCCATAAAATCAAGGTATACCGTCTTATGAACAAAAAGAGTTTTCGGGTCCTGGGGAAGAACCCCTGCAATTCCTCGGTACAAATCCGATGCTTGGGAGAGCGGCTTCCCCTCCACAAGAACCTTGCCCCTTTGGGGCATCTCCAGTCCCGCCATCAGGGAAAGTGCCGTGGTTTTCCCCGCACCGTTCCCTCCCAGCAGGGCATAAATTTCCCCCTGTCTTATTTGAACAGAAAAGCCCCGCAGCACATCTTCGCCATCCTTTTGATATCGAAACCACGCATCCTTGACCTCCAGAACCGTCTTCCCCAAAGTGCCGGCATCGTTATGCCTTGGAATCCGCTCTTTCTGGATTCTGTTCCGGGTCGCATACTCCTCCAGCCACAGCCGTCCATCTCGAACGGTTAGGGGACATTCCGTTTCCTTCTCGATAGCATCGTGAATCCGAATCGGGGTGGGCAACGCATGGTAGATGGCATGGTTTTTAAGAATGCCTCCAAGCTCTTTAGGCTTGGCATCGGCAATCAGTCTGCCGCCATCCAGAACCAGAACCCTGTCTGCCAGAGGAATCGCCTCCTCCAGCCGATGCTCAGACAGAATGACGGTGGTTCCCAGTTCCCGATTGATACGAGAAAGCATCTGCAGAAATTCCTGGGCAGCAATGGGGTCAAGCTGACCGGTAGGTTCATCAAGAATCAACACTTTGGGGCGCAAAACCATAACTGCCGCTAAATGAAGTTGCTGCTTCTGTCCGCCGGAAAGCTCCTCCACCCTTTTGTGAAACCATCCATCCATCCCGAAAAATGCTGCCATCTCCGAGACCCTTGCCCGAATTTCAGCGGTGGGAACACCTAAATTTTCCAAGCCAAACGCCAGTTCATGCCAAACCTTATCCGTAACAATCTGATTTTCCGGATTCTGCATCACAAAGCCAATCTCCCCGGCGGCAGTCCGGGGGTCAAGCTGATTCAGGTCTGTTTTGCAAAAGGAAATCCTTCCCGCCTTGGTCCCCGCCGGCGCAATCGCCGGCTTTAACAGCCGAAGCAGGGTGGTTTTCCCGCATCCCGATTCTCCGCACAAAACCACAAATTCCCCCTGCTTTACCTTAAGGGTAAGTTGGGATAATGCCGGGAACTCCGCTCCCGGATAGGTAAAGCTTACCTCTTCGATTTGATAGAGTTCCATCGTTTCACCTCCCAAAATTCCAAAAGTAACGGATAACTGCAAAAGAGAAAATATGCAGCGAAAACCGGCATATTTTGTCGGGTAATCCCCGCTCCGTCTATAAAGGGAAAGCACCGGAATTCCAGCTTTCCCCATACCCCGCCAATGATAACAATTCCCGAAAGCACCAGAAGGATTCCCAGGGTAGTCATAGACCTCTTATCAAATCGAAAAATCGAAAAGGCGGTTCTGCCCGGAAGTCCGTAACCTCTGGCTTTCATACTGTCCGCCGTGTCCATGGCATTTTCCAACGCCCATGTGGTTACTCCGGAAAGAACCGAAAGGGCATTCCTCCACCGTCCTCTTAAGGTTCCGGTTTCCTCCTGTCCGATTCCCCGTCTTGCCCCGGCCACCTTTCGAAGTCGCTTGATAAACCTTGGTATAAACCGTACTGTCATGGAAAAAACCAATCCAAGCGAAGGCGCAACCCTGCCAAAGAGGTATGTTATTTTGTCATCGGACATTTCTTGTTGCAGACACCCGCACCAGCAAACCACTGACGCCACCATACCGCTTGCCAGAACGCCATACAGCACCGCCTCCAGAGTCAAGGCGTTTCCTCCCGGAAGGTACCCTAAAACAGTAACTCCCTGATGATTGAATAGCGGGTTCATCAGCGCCATAACAACCATAAAGGGCAACCATTGCCCCATGGTTTTTCCTACCGCTTTGCCCCCTCTTGACCGTGACAGCCAAGCAATTCCGCAGAGCAAAGATATCCCCAAGCAGACAGGATGAAGGTAAAGGCAGGAAAACCCTATGACAAGAGCAAAATACAGTAAATTTACCAAAGGATGCAAGGATGCAAAGCCATGGCTCTTCATAAGGATTCCCCCTTTCTCCATTCCAGGTTTTCGTCATTTTCAAGTTTCTTACATCTTAAAATACCAAAAAACCTTTGTCAAGTCTTTTCCCCTCCTTTGGGGGTATTTTAGAAAAAATTCGCCGAAAAAGTTGAAAAAAAACTTTTTTTATGGTATACTGTCCTTTGTTACATCAAAAACCAACATTTTGAGGTGATTTTACATGAAACGGATGCTGATTTGTCTTATGACGGCACTGGCAGTTCTTGGCTGTCAGATTCTGCCGGTGTTTGCCTATGAACCCAGTTTCTGGGCGGCAGACGCCGTGGACGGAGCTACCAAGCTCAGCATTATTTCCGAAGAATATGGAACCAAATCCTATCAAAGCCCCATTACCCGGAACGACTTTGTCAATGTGGCAGTGAATCTCTATGCCACCATTACTGCAGAGAATGTGTCCACCCACTCCAAACACCCCTTTTCCGATACCAAAGACCCCTTTCCTAATATGGCATACTATGCGGGGATTGTCAGCGGAGATGGGGAGGGTCACTTCTTCCCCAGAAACACCCTGACTCGTCAGGAGATGTGTAAAATCTTTACTAGCCTACTGGATTCTGCCGGAGTCCTTGGCCCCTACTTCCCTTCTGAGAATGTCTTTGATGGCGTAGTGGATGCATGGGAGATTGCAGAATGGGCACGGAACCATGTGGCATTTATGCTGGACAACAACCTGATGGCAGGGGATGAGGACGGTTCCTTCCGCCCCACCGACCCGGTTACCCGGGAGGAAGCCGCTATCATTGCCTACCGCTGCTTTGTTCGTTACGGACCTGAACTAAGCGGTCAGGTTAAGACCACCCTGCGGCAGACAAAAGACGCAAAGGGAAACACCATCCAAACCTTGATTAAGAATATTACCCTGACAAATGGTGCTACTGTTGCTCTGGCAAATGCCGGCAACTACAACACACCGATTGTCTATACCCCTACCGGGAACAACGGTTTAGCACCCAGCGGTACTCCGCTGGCAGTCAAAGGTGCGGATGGTCTTTATCGCCTGAAAACCTATTCTGAAACCATTGCCTCCGGAGAGGCAGAGGAAAAGGAACACCGGATTTTTGGGAACGGCGACAAATATACCTCCGCTGAAGAAGCAGATGCCCATATGAGCGAGGTTACCGTTAAGGTTTGGAAGATTGACGACGCAGGAGAGTATTATTCCTCCACCCTGACCTTTAAAATTAACACTATTTTAAAGGACGACGTCATTGCCATCTTCGACGAGATTTATAAGGCACCCTACAAGGCACCTCTTAAGGATGTGAACGCCTACGCATGGCGGAGCGCCATGTCCAGCGGCACCTATTCCGACCACAACTATGGCACCGCCATTGACCTGAACTATAACGAAAACTACTGTATCTACGCCAGCGGCACCGTGGTGGGTACCTTCTATGACCCGGCAAACTCCATTTACTCCTTCCCCAAGGATGGCATTGTTGTCCAGACCTTTGCCAAGTATGGCTGGCTCTGGGGCGGTAATGCATGGGTCAGCGGAACCGTAGACCATATGCATTTCAGCTATCTGGGCAAATAGGAGCCAGTGGCTCCACCCAATGCCGGACATCATTCGTGTTAAG
>JAZURN010000018.1:0-5690 GCA_045606185.1 Ructibacterium sp. | reverse complement strand
AATACCATAACGCTTTCTGAACTTATCAACTCTACCGCCGGTGTCAACCAACTTCTGTTTACCTGTGTAGAATGGGTGACAAGCTGAACAGATTTCTATACGGATGTCCTCTTTTGTAGAACCTGTTTCGATTACGTTTCCGCAAGCGCACTTGATTGTGGTTTCCTTATAATCGGGATGAATACCCTGTTTCATGATTTTCACCTCTTTCAATCTATGAAATCAAATCTTTACAAAAGTCAGGCTTGTTTTACAAGCGTGAAACATTATAGCATATCCCAAAAGAAAATGCAAGTCTTTTTTTGAAATTCTTTTTACTTTTCCAAAGAGAATTAGTCGCCAAGACAAATTCCGATTCTTCGAGCGGTTTCTACCCAGTAGCTGTTCTCCTCTACTGCCTTATTCTTGCCAATGACATTTTCCAGAGAATCATAACTCAATTCTGCACCCTTTAAGGTTACCATGTTACCAAACTTACCCTCCATGAGCAATTCTACTGCATAAGAGCCGTAACGAGTGGAAAGAATCCGGTCGTTGGCGGTAGGTGTACCACCTCTCTGTACATGGCCTAAAATGGTAGCACGGCTCTCCAAACCTGCCAGCTTCTCAAGCTGGTCTGCTACAACTTCGCCGATACCACCCAGACGAATGGGGTCGGGACTGTCTTCTACTACCTTGGAAACAACAACCTCGCCATTTAAAGGCTTTGCACCTTCAGCTACAACCACCAGTGCAAAGTTCTTGCCACGTTCCCGATTTGCCTTGATGGTTTCTGCTACCTTATTGATGTCGTAAGGAATTTCGGGAATCAACGCTGCATCACAGCCGCCGGCAATGGCAGCCGCAATACCAATAAAGCCTGCATACCGTCCCATAACCTCTACTACAATGGTACGGCTGTGAGATTCTGCAGTAGTCCGCAAACGATCAATTGCTTCGGTTGCTGCAGATACTGCGGTATCGAAACCAAAAGTAGTATCGGTAGATGCCAAATCGTTATCAATGGTCTTTGGAACACCAATAACCTTAACGCCCTTTCTTGCGAAGTCACGGCCGGATGTCAAAGTTCCATCGCCGCCAATGATAACCATAGCGTCGATGCCTGCCTTCTTCAAATTCTCAACACCTACATCGGACATATCCCCGTGATGTTCTACACCATTTTCATCGGTATAGGTATAATCAAACAGATTGTCCTTGTTGGAGCTATACAAAATAGTACCGCCTCTGGTAATGATGCCGGAAACATCCTCCAAACCCAGCTTTACAAAATTATCGCCGCCCAAAAACAGACCACGATAGCCGTGCTTGATTCCCACAACCTCCAAGCCATATTTTTGAATCGCCGTCTTGGTTACCGCACGGATAACCGCATTCAAACCGGGGCAGTCGCCACCGGCAGTCATAACACCAATTCTTTTAATCTCACTCATAAAAAAACCTCCTAAATCTAAACTATCCTATTCTGTATCCTTTGTTCCTTTTTAGGAACCTCTTTCGGCAAAACGCCGAGCTTCTTTGTCTATAAAACTATTCTTTCCTTGTTTTCCTAAAATACCCCTAAAAATCATAGACGCATTCAAAGTTCGATTTACAGAAAAAGCAAAAAAATTCCATCTTTAGTTTACACTATTTTACCAAAAATGACAAGAGTCTGTTTCTGTTATTTTCAAAGAAAGCCTTTTTTGTGGAAAAATTAACAAATTCCTACTTTATATAATATCTCATAAAAGAATC
The DNA here is from genome assembly GCA_045606185.1 of Ructibacterium sp. Taxonomy (GTDB): domain Bacteria; phylum Bacillota; class Clostridia; order Monoglobales; family Monoglobaceae; genus Ructibacterium. The sequence continues at coordinate 3,953 of JAZURN010000018.1, read as the reverse complement.
CTTGGCAATAAGAAATAATAAACTTGAGCATCCTAAAATCTTAACATCATATCATTCGGGAATATCCGTCGAAATCCGTGTTTTACGCGAAAAAAGTTTGACAATCTTAACAAATCCTTAACATTTGAGCAACATTCCTCTGCTATAATAAAATGACTTTTCTATTCAATGCATTTCTGTCCCCGAGGCAGGTTTTAGGAGGTTTTTAAAAATGGCAGATTGGTTACGGAAACATACCAAAAAGAAACAGGAGAAAGAACAGATAGAGGACTTTGTTCTTTATAATGAAGAAACTGCAGCGGTTTCGGAAACTGCAGAGCAGGACTTTTCCGACACAGATCGGTTAGAGATTCCTACCCATCTTATAGAAGAAACCAAAGAAGGGAAATTTTCAAAAATTTTCTCCTTTTGCAACAAGAGGAGAAAGCTTTTTCTTCGAATCGGTATCTCGGCAATTGCCTTGATACTGGTAGTTGCAATGATCCTTGTCATTCCTGTCCTGACCGACCCGTTACGAGGTTATGCTCAAACAACAGTTGCCAAAGGGAATGTAATTTCTACCCTAAAGGTATCCGGCACGCTGTCCGCCAATGCTCATTATTCTATTACCTCATTGGTTTCCGGCACCATTCTTGAGTCCTCTCCGGAGGTCGGCGATCGAGTTGAGGTTGGAACCATACTTTATAGACTAGACGACACCGATGCACAGCTTGCCTTAAAGCGCGCCGAAAATCAGCTGGAAAAATCTCGGGCTACCGGAAATTACACCACTTCTCCTCTGCGGATTTATGCCTCTGAATCCGGCGTGATTCAAAGTCTGTCCATCCGCAATGGCCATGCTGTTTCGGCGGGACAAGTCATCGGCACTCTTATGCGGAGTGATGAATCAGTTACGTCCATTACATCATCCGTATCCGGCACTGTTTATTCGGTCAATGTTAGCGAGGGCGTTTCGGTTTCAGCCGGGACTCTCCTTGCCACCGTCCGAGATAACCAGACAGAACAAAACCAACGTTCCAGCATCTATGACCAGAAAAGCGACGAGTACGATGTCGAAGCTGCCAAAAACCATTTGGCAAACTATACCATTGTATCTCCCATTAACGGTGTCGTAACAGAAAAAAACGCCAAGGTTGGCGACAACGTTGCCATGACCGCCACCTCGCAACCCATGATGGTCATTACCGATACCAGTTCCATGCGGTTCCGTTTTCAAGTTGAGGAATCCCGGTTACAAGAAATCAAAAAGGGGCTTCGTGCTACCGTCACAACTGATTCTGCTCCCAACGAAACGTTTTCCGGCACTGTCAAAAGCATTTCAAATGAAGGAGTACGAGACAAAAACGGAAAGCTGATGTTTGATGTGGAGGTTCTTGTAGAGAATCCCGGCACATTGAAAGCGGGAATGGATGTTTCTGCAAAAATTATATTGGCATCTGCCAACAACGTTCTTTATCTCCCCGAAAAGGCTCTGCAAAACCCCGACGGGCAGACCGCTATGGTTCTGGTCAAAGAAGACCTCCCCACCGATGTTGCCGAAACCACTCCGATACAAACAACTGCCTCCAACAATAGCGAAACAGAGCTTCCACAAATTGAAGTTCCCAAGGGATGCCGTTTGGCTACCGTTCGCTATGGCGTGGCAAACGGCTCCAAGGTACAGATTATTTCCGGACTAAAACAAGGGGATATTATTGTTTACCACCCCGATTGGGAAACGCCTGATTTAAAGCCGGTCGTTTCGGCTACCGCCACGCCAACCAAACCGGAAACCGAAATTCCCGTTTCTCCTGCTGACACTGCCAATGATGAGGCATTGCGTCAAGAGATTATGGAACGGATTCGGGAAAACGATGCCGAAGAAACACCGAACACACAGATTGTTTTCCCAATTTCATGATAAAAAAAGAGATGTCTTACGACATCTCTTTTTTTATGCTTTATTTTTTGCGTTCGCCTTTGCCCGGAGCTGATTGTTCAAAATCCGCTTCCGCAGGCGCAAGTGTTCCGGAGTGACCTCTAACAACTCATCATCTGCCAAAAATTCAAGACAAGCCTCCAGACTCATCTGCTGGGGTGGCGTCAGCCGAAGTGCCTCATCGCTGCCCGATGCACGGGTATTGGTCAACTGCTTCTTCTTACAAACATTGACGTTGATGTCCTCACTCTTGGGAGAATATCCCACAATCATCCCCTCGTACACCGCAGTGCCAGGGGTAATGAACATGGTACCACGGTCCTGTACCTTAAAGATACCATAACCCACTGCCTCGCCGGTTTCAAAAGCAACCAGAGAACCGGTATGCCGGCGGTTAATTTCGCCCTTAAATGGTTGATAACTGTCAAAGACCGAGTTCATAATTCCCTCGCCTCGGGTGTCGGTCAAAAATTCATTCCGGTACCCCAAAAGACCCCGGGCAGGAATTAAATATTCTAATCGCATCCGACTTCCCTGGGGAGTCATCTGGAGCAAATCGCCCTTTCTCGTCCCCATTTTCTCCATGACAGCGCCCATACTCTCTTCGGGGACATCAATCATCAATCGTTCTATAGGCTCGCACAGGGCGCCATCAACCTCTTTGAGCAGCACCTTGGGGGTACTAACCGAGAACTCGTAGCCTTCTCTCCGCATGGTTTCAATCAGAATGGACAGGTGCATTTCGCCACGACCTGCCACCTTAAAGCTATCGGTGGTTTCTCCCTCCTCTACCCGAAGAGAAACGTCCTTCAAAAGTTCCCGCATCAGGCGGTCCCGCAGTTGCCGGGAGGTAACAAACTTTCCCTCCCGCCCTGCAAATGGACTGTCATTGACAGAAAAAGTCATTTCAATGGTAGGTTCACTGATTTTCACAAAGGGCAATGCCTCGGGGAAATCTAACGCAGTTACCGTATCCCCGATGGTAATATCGGTAATGCCGGAAAAGCAGATAATGTCCCCCACTCTTGCAGTTTCTACCGGCGTCCGTCCCAGACCATCTATCTGATAGATGTTGGCAATCTTGGCCTTATAGGGCTGATGCTTTTCATGGTAGTCGCAAACCATAACCTCTTGGTTCTGGCGAATTTCTCCCTGCTCAATCCTGCCAATCGCAATTCTTCCTACATATTCGTTATAGTCAATGGATGAAACCAACATCTGGAGAGGCTTTGCCTCCTCTCCCTCCGGTGCCGGGATATAGTTCTTAATGGTTTCAAAGAGAACTGTCAAATCCTTTCCCTGCTCATATTGGGAAAGAGATGCAGTACCCGCCCGCCCCGAACAGAAGATGATAGGACTTTCCAGCTGCTCGTCACTGGCTTCCAAATCAATCAACAAATCCAGAATCTCGTCGGGAATTTCGTCCAGTCTGGCATCAGGTCGGTCAATCTTATTGACTACAATAATCACACGATGCTGCATCTCCAATGCCTTTTGCAGAACGAATCGGGTCTGGGGCATGGGCCCCTCTGCCGCATCAATCAGCAAGATTACGCCATTTACCATCTTTAGAATACGTTCCACCTCGCCGCTGAAGTCAGCATGTCCCGGAGTATCAATGATATTCATCTTGATATTCTGATAATATACCGAGGTATTCTTCGCCAAAATGGTAATACCCCGTTCCCGCTCCAGGTCATTGTTGTCCATGACCCGCTCTTCTACCACCTGATTTTCTCTATAGATACCGCCCTGCTTGAGCATTTCATCAACCAAGGTTGTCTTTCCATGGTCTACATGGGCAATAATTGCAATATTTCTTAAGTCTTCCCTCTTCATTTGTCTCAACTCCTTTTAAAACACCTACCCAGTATAGCACAGGAAAGTAAAATTGTAAACCGACAACCTATACAAAACTACAACTTTTTTCTTTTCTCCAAATAGAAAAAGCCACCCGATTGGGTGGCTTATCTGTTTTTTAGCCCGGAATCTGCTCCGCCAGGGTAACCTGTATCGTTTCGGTTCTTCCGGTTGC
>JAZURN010000017.1:0-9635 GCA_045606185.1 Ructibacterium sp. | reverse complement strand
TCCGTCCGGCATTGGGTGGAGCGTCACGCTCCTTTCTGCGCACTTCCATTTCCAGCCGGCACGGCGAATGTGGCAAATCTTTATCGCAAATTCCGCCCGGCATTGGGTGGAGCGTCACGCTCCTTTCTGCGCACTTCCATTTCCAGCCGGCACGGCGAATGTGACAAATCTTTACCGCAAATTCCGCCCGGCATTGGGTGGAGCGTCACGCTCCTAGTCGCAGCAGCAGTCGCTGATACGGCTATTGTTGTTTCCTCCGCAACAACAGGAAACCAAGAGAATCAGGATGATAATCCAGAGGCAGGAGTTGTTCCCGCAACCGTTTCCAAACATGTTTGTTACACCTCCTATTTTGTCTTCACTTTATCCTATGCGGAAGGGGGGTTTTGGTTCCGGTGTCGGGAATAAAATTTCTTGCAAGGCAGAAATCGGTATGATAGAATAAGGGTATCCTCATTTTGTAGGGAACGGATTCATCCGTTCCGCAACGAACCATTTAGAAAGGAGAATCGCCAATGGCAATCATCACAGCGTCGGGACTTACCAAGGAATACCAGCTAAAAAATGGGAAAAAGACTGCCCTGTCCGGCATCTCCTTTTCGGTAGAGCCGGGCGAAGCGGTGGGTATCATCGGGAAGAATGGTTCGGGGAAGTCCTCTCTTTTGAAAATCATCAGCGGAATTACGGCGGCAACTGCCGGAACGGTGCAGACAGCGGGGAGTGTTGCGGCACTTTTGGAGCTGGGTGCCGGATTTCATCCGGAATATACCGGAATCGAAAACATATACTTAAACGGAACCCTCCGGGGAAAATCCAAGCACCAGGTTCGGGAAAAGCTCCCCGAAATTCTGGACTTTGCCCAGATTGGCGGCTTTGCGGAGCAAAAGGTCAAGACCTATTCCTCGGGGATGTTTCTCCGGCTTGCCTTTGCCACCGCCGTCGCCTTTCGCCCCGACATCCTTCTGGTGGATGAGGCGCTTTCGGTGGGGGATATTCTCTTTCAGGCAAAATGCTTTCAAAAGCTCAAGGAATTACAGAAAGACGGGGTAACCATTCTGTATGTTACCCATGATATTGACTCGGTGCGTCGGTTCTGCCGCCGTGCCATCTGGCTTGAGGATGGAAAAATCTGTCTGGACGGAGAGGTGGAATCTGTAACTGCAGCTTACATGGCGGCATCCATTGGACAGGGAGAAACCCTGCAGGGACGAAGATTTGGAGCCTGTGTGGGAGCGATTCGCTCCATAACCGCACCAAGACTCTGGGAGCACGGCGAGGAAATCCGCCTGACGGTAGAAGTTCTTCTGCCCAAGGGGGAAAAAGGAGCCAATCTCTCGGTTTCGGTTAAAAACCGGGAGGGACTGGACTTGCTGGTATTATCCTCAAGGGAGGCGGGAATTACCATCGGGGGCGGAACCCTCCAAAGGGTGGAGTTTTGCTTTCAAAACCCTCTTTGCGGCGGGAGCTTTGTTTTGTCGGCGGGTCTGGAAATACCGGGAAGTGTTCCCATCCGGTATTATGATTATTGGGACGGGGCATTGGAAATCAAAGGGGGAGAAACGCCCTATTTTGGAATTGTTCATATTCCTGTGGAGGTGAAGACGGATGAAGAATCCCAAAGCAAACATTACCCTGTTGGCGGCAGCACGGAGTAACGGCAGTAATCTTTGGTTTGCGATGCGAAAGGGGATTTGTGAGCTTCGGCGGCCTGGTGGCAGGATGCAGTCGGAGGAACCCATCCCCAAGGGGGTATGGGAAAAGAAACTTTCGGTAATTCTATGCACTGCGGGGGTATGCTCCGGACTTTCCAGGGCAGTGTCGTCGGTGCTTGACCAATCGGTAAGCGTTGAGGACTATGAGGTTCTTGTGGTCTGGAACAGGGCGGATGAACCGCCCGTATCGGAATTCCCTGCCAATGTGCGGTGGGTCAGGGAACCGAGGCAAGGGGTTTCCTATGCCCGAAACACCGGTGCCGACCATGCCAAAGGGGAGATTCTTCTTTACATAGACGACGATGCGGTAGCGAACAGAAATCTGGTTGCACAAATGCTGACAGCCTTTCGGGGTCGGTCCCATACCGCAATAGTAGGCGGACAGATTTTCTTAAAGCTTCCAAAGCCACGCCCCGAGGCGGTTTTGCCCGGGCAGGAGGGCTTGTGGAGTGCCTATCGGGTTCCCTATGGAAGATACAAGACGGTCAAAGAGCAGTACGCTTTTCCCTACGGAGCCTGCTTTGCGGTTCGGCATAGTGCCCTTGTGGCTTTAGGCGGATTCCCCACCCAGTATGGCAGAGTGGGAATGGGCTACGAGGGCGGAGAGGAAACGGCACTTTGCTTTATGGCACTGAAAAAAGGCTGGAAAATCGGGATTCAACCCAAGGCTTGGGTGGAGCACCATGTGGAGCCATGGAGATTCAGTCGGGAGCATATCAAAAAGACCATTCGGGCAGGAATTCTGACCACCTATCGGCTCTATCGGGACGGATATGCACCCCGTGGCTGGGATTTGCGGTATGTTCGGGAACGGCTGAAAATCGCGCAGGAGGAATGGAGTCGGCTCCAAAAATGCGGCACCGAGTGGGAGCAGTACTATAAAAAATGCGAACGGGATGCCTTTTTAGAGCTGTTACAGGAGATGGAGGAGGCGTAGCGATTGATGAGAAAAAGCAGAATTCCCCGCCTTCCGGCGGGGAAGATTGATACCGGAAAAGCGCCGGGACTTGTGTCGGTGATTCTGCCGGTTTATAACGGAGAAGACTACCTGCATGAGGCGATTCGGTCGGTGCTGCTTCAAACCTATCAAAACTGGGAGCTGATTGTGGTGGACGACGGCTCCACCGACGAGTCCCGAAGAATTGCAGAGGAGTATGCCAAAGAGGACAGCCGGATTCGGGTGTATCATCAAGAGAATCAAAAACTGCCCCGTGCCTTGAATAACGGGTTTTCTCTGGCACAGGGGGAGTTTTTTACATGGATTAGTAGTGACAACCGGTTTTTGCCCGGGTTTTTGGATGCTATGGTGGGAGAACTGAACAACCACCCTAAGGCAGATATGGTTTTTGGGAACCAGTATTTGATTGATGAAACGGGAAAGCGAATGACTGGACATGGCTGGTTTGAGTTTCCTCCAAACAGCGGTGCAGTCTGCTTTCCGCCGGCAACACCCCTCTTAAATACCGTTGCGAACAACACCATTGGAGCGGCTTTCCTCTACCGAGCCGAGTGTGATGCCGTGCTGGGCGGGTATTCCCCCAATCTGTTTCTGCTGGAGGATTACGACTACTTCATGCGGATGAATAGTTTATTCAAAATCCGCCACCGGAAAGGGGAGCCGTTGTACGAGTATCGGTTTCATAAGGATTCCCTGACCGCCCACGACGAGGAGTTGAAGATTACCGCATCAAGACCAAGACTGATGGAGTTTGACGCTTATCGAAGACGGGCGTATCGGGCGTCGCTGTCCGTTGGGATTGCAGGGACGTGGACGGGACTAACAAAACGCCTGCGCCGTCTGGGTGTGTCTTTGGAAGAGTCCAAAGAGGCGGAGTATCAAATCCGGAGAAAGAAAAAAAGCTATCAGGTTCTGGGAGAATCAGGGTGCTTGGCGGAATTAAAAACCCAGCGGGATTTGGCGGTTTTCTTGCGGTTTCGGCTGATTTCGGAGCAGCTCCGGAGAGAAGAAACGGAATTTTTTGCAAAATCTTCTTTACCTCGGTAGAATCTTGTGGTAAAATAGAATTTGTTGTGAAAGAATACGCGGAAGCCATCAACGCCTTCCCTACACGATTCTTATAACATTTTCCATTTTCCATTTTCCACTTTCAAAAGGGGGGTGTCAGTTCATGTTCAAACAGCTTTATTGGCGGCTGACGGCAAGGGTTCTGCTTGCGGTTCTGCTTGCGGTTGTCGTTACAGGTGCCATTGGGTTTTTTCATGTTCTGGACCTCCAGCGAAGTGAGTTTCGTACCGCTGCCCGAAAGGTGGAAAACAGCGAGCTTTCGGCACTTTTGAGCCAGATTCTTACCTCCGACGAGGAGGAGACAATCAAGCTTTCCCAGGCGGAGGGTGCTATCAATGCCTACGGAGGAATCCTGGGGTTGGATGAAAATCGCAGCTGCTTTGTTCTTTCGGCAAGGGATGCGGGGGTTATTGTTCCGGCGGCACTCCGTGGGGGGGCAATCGGCGTTACCGACAATCTTTCGGATGCCATGCGTGGCGGCAAGGGGGACAGCGTCGGTTATTTTGGGGATGTGATGGATTATGCCCTCTTTATCCGGAACGGAAACAAGACGGAGGATGGATTTATTTTCTATGTGCGGGATAATAAAGTAGAACTTCAGGCGACCATGGTAAAAACCGGAATCCGGATGCTCTGGGCAGTGCTGGCGGGGCTGCTGGTTTCTGCAGCCACCGGGTTTTTGATTACCCGTGCCATGATGACACCCTTGCGGCAGCTTAGCCGCCGTGCGGAGCGGTTTGCTCAAGGGGATTTCTCTCCCAGCCTGGAGAAGATTCCTGGCGGAGAGATGGGGGACATGGTTCGGTCATTCAATCGAATCGGCACTGTGATGAACGACAGCCTAAACCAGATTAACACCGAAAAGCATAAGGTTGAGGTAATTCTGGAGCATATGAAGAGCGGCATCATTGCCTTTGATACCGAACAAAAGGTGGTACATATCAATCCGGCAGCAATGCGGATGTTCCAGATAGAAAAGCCGGAAGAACTGCGGTTTGACAGGTTTTTCCGAAGCTTAGGCGGCGGAATCTGCATGGCGGAGTTTATGTATCTGGACCGCTTTAAAACCGAGGAGCGGGAACTGCTGGTAGGAAACAACCATATTAAAACCTACTTGGTTCCCTTTAAGATGGATGCAGAGCGAATTGCCGGTGTGGTTTGTGTTTTTGAGGATGTTACCGAGCAGTTCAATCTGGAGGCGGCACGGCAGAAGTTTGTGGCAGAGGTTTCCCACGAACTGAAAACGCCCTTGACCACCATCCGCACCTATACCGAAACCCTGCTCAACGGCTATCTGGACGATAAAAAGACGGCGGCAAGCCTCCTTGCTACCGTGGAGAACGAAGTGGATAAAATGACGGCGCTGGTCCAGAACCTGCTGATTTTGAACCGCTTCGATATGCAAAGAGTGGACATCCGGAAGGAGTTCTTCTCCATTGACGATATGCTCCGGCAGTTGGTGGATGTTTTCAAGCTGGAGGCAGAGCAAAAGGGGATGACCTTGACCTATAACCGGACAACCGAAATGACCGATGTTTTTGCCGACCCCGACCAGATTGAGCGGGCGATTAAGAATATCATCTCCAACTCCATCAAATACTGTGCCGGCGGGGACAAAATCCAGATTTTTGCCGGGAATCTATATAACAACGTCTATATCAAGGTGGAGGATACCGGCAAGGGCATTCCCAAGAACGATTTGGAGCATGTCTTTGAACGCTTTTACCGGGTGGATAAGGCACGGAGCCGGGAAAAGGGCGGCACCGGACTGGGACTCTCCATTACCAAGGAGATTATCGAAAGCCACGGCGGTACCATCCAGATAGAAAGTGAATTCGGGCGGTTTACCCGGGTTACCATCAATCTCCCCATGACCGAGAAATAAAAAAGGACTGGATACCCAGTCCTTTTTGTTTTCCTAATCATACAGACCGGCACGGTCGTTTAAGACAATGTGCCGCAGGTCACTTTCGGTCAGACCCAGACCGTTCTCATCCCCTCGCAGAAGTCCCAGGGTTACAACCTTTTGCACTGACGGTCTTGCCCAATCGGGCATGTTTTCGTCAATGTAGTTGTAAATCATGGGGTTTTTCAAGTCCCGAATCTCCTGGGCAAGAGCATCAATGGCGGATTTCAATTCTTCGTACTGTGTCATGGTTAAAGCCTCCTTTTCTTCCGGGGTTTTCCCGGTAATTCCTTGGCAAATGGCGTCTGCAACCCTTTCGGCACCCAAGCTTTGATAGAGGTCAGCGTCAGCTTGGGTATCCACAAAACAGACCTCAATTAAAGTAGCAGGTGCATTGGTGCGGCGAATCACATAAAGATTGGACCCGTCCTTGATACCCCGATTGGTAAACCCCAGTGCTGCCAAGCATTCCAAAATTCTTACCGCTTCCGGAGTATCTTCGCCGCCCCGGGTGTAAACCTCGCTCCCTCTGCCTTTGCCGGCATTAAAATGAATGGAGTAAAAGGCGTCTAATTTCTGGGCGTTTGCAAGGGCAACAATCTGAGAGAGGTTGGCGGAGGTAGAACTTGCCATATCGTTGGTGCAGTCAAACACGGTGTTCCCAAGCTCCCGCAGTTTTTTCATCAAGGCATAGCCTACCGCTCGGGTTTCCTGACTCTCGTTCAAAAAACCGGACGCCCCTGCCCCCGGCCCTGAGGTAGTGTGGCCGCAGTTTATTCCGATGCGCATCGTTTTGCTTCCTCTCTTTCCCGTTTGTCGCATTTTTGAAATAGCTTTAGATACAAATCAGCGGCAAGAGCGGGTTTGGTAAAGCTGTTGTTTTTCCACCAGGCAATCCCGGAGGCAACCAGCGTACAAAGTAAGCTGGCAAGCTGATAAAGGTCCTCTTCGGCAAAGGGAAGAACCTCTTTCCCCACCACCGCCAAGACCTGATTGATGAGTGCCAGAGCCAGACAAAGGGTTCTGGCAATGGTTTTTGATGTCACTTTTGGCATAATGCATTTCTCCTTTCCTGTTCCTGTTCCAAATCATGAAGCCGATGCTCGGAAACCTTTTGGCGGTTATCCAGAACCGCCACGTCCTGCTCCAACTGAAACATTCGTTCGATTAAGTGATTGTGCTTGCCTACCTTTTCCTCCAACTGCCCCAAGCGATAGTTGGTCAGGCGGTTGGCAGTGAGAATTCCAAAAAGAGAACCCAGCAAAGTTCCGGCAAGAGAGAGAAGTGCAACAAATAATTCGGTGTTCATACAATCCCTCCTGAGTAATTTATGAAGTGGGCGTTGGTTCGGTTCCCGCAGAAAAACATCTTCTGCGGGAACAACATGGTTTTATTCTGCAAGCAGTTCTGTTTTCAGTGTTCCGTCATCAGAAACAGTGATGGCGAACTTTTTGGAGCTTCCCTCGGTAGAAGACCGCAGGATGATGGCGTCCGCTTCTATCCTGCCGGCGTACCAGCCGTTGCCCTCCCAGTCTAAGGTGTAGGCGTTGGAACGGTTAAATTCCGTCCAGCCAGTTTCTGGGCTAATTCTGCTGTCTCCGTTACCAATGATAAAAGCATACTTATTTTCGTTGTCGATAATATTCAGCTTACCCGAAACATGCTGATATTCGGAGCCGGAAACCGTGTAGTACCCCTCGGCATGGGAGCCGGTGCCACGGGCTTCTGCCGAATAACCTTGAGCACAGGAATTAGTTCCTTGAGCAATGGTGCCGGTGCCCGAGGAAAAGCTGGCATTGCCAGAGGCAGTGGTGCTACTGCCCAAGGAAAAGCTGGAATCGCCGGAGGCGACGGTATTGGTACCAAATGCAGAAGAAGATGGACCGGAGGCAGTGGTTTCAAAATTGGCGGCAAAGGAACCATCTCCGGAGGCTTGGGGTTTCATGGTCAAGCCAAACTCATACCCTGCATCGTCCCAGATAACTGCCGAAGAAATGCCGCTGCCCGCCACGATGGGCTTGTCGCAGGTTGTTTCAAACAATTCTGTCAACTCCTCTAGTAATGCCGGCGCAAGCTTTTCCTTTTCGATACTGCCGTCCTTTACTTCGGCGGAAATGGCAAGAATGCGTTTTACGACCGTAACAGTGCCGGTATAAAGTTCGCTAAAAGAAATGGAAATGCTGGCTACCTTTTCGGGATATCCGGTTAAGTCGACGGCAGAAAAATACTGTCCGTCTATCAATGTGCCGCCCCGTATGGGCGATAAGTAATTTCCATCCGCATCCATAACTTGAATATCGGTAAAAGAGCTGTCACAAAAAATGTCATACTTTGCGTTTTCGCTGATGGGAATAACCGCATCATAAACAACTTCAAATTCATATTGTTCCGTTTCTGGTCCTACAATAACATCAATGGTTTTGCCCTCCATGCCGGAATATTGGGTTGCTTCCAAGGTCGCCAACTCCTTGTTGTTTTCCGCATAGACCTTGCCGGCAAAGCGACCATTACCCTCCCAGTCTAAGGTGTAGGCATTGGAACGGTTGGTGTCGCTATTTCCGTTTCCTACGATGTGGGCATACTGACCAGCGGTGTCGGGAAGATTGTATCTACCCTGTGTATGTTGGTTCGAGGAGCTTGCGATGGTTCCTTGCCCCTCTGCGTGAGAGACATCGCCAATGGCAGAGGCCTTGCTGCCTTCGACATGTGCCGCATACCCAAGCGCAGTGGTGCCAATACCTTCGGCATGGGAAAAAAGACTTCCTGTATTACCATAGCCTTCCACGTGGCAGGAGAAATCCCCGGAACCATTTGGAACTTCGTGGGTGCCGATGCTCCCGCCGGCTACCATCATTGTGCCGAAAAACGACGGTTCTAACGATGGTGTAATCGAGGAAATCTGTGGCGGAAGGTCGCCGGCGGAGCATTGAAAATCCTTGATAGTTGCTGTCACAGCATTGCCGGAAACGGAACGAATTTCGCCGCTGTAGCGATATTGCGTTCCTCCGTGCAGGAAGAAAATACTCCAAGGCATGCCGATTGTAATGCCTTCCGAGCCATCCAGGGTTGCGGAAAGGAAAGAAAAATCAGGGGATATGGTACAGTCTGTCATAAGAAAAACCTTGACAACAGCAGAATTTTTTCTTCCCTCAATATGCGCATAAGGAATATCGGTGGTATTCTCCGGGTCATTAAAGACCTCCGAACCTGCAGCAGAACGAGAAATGCCGACAGCCGTGGCTCTTTCTGCAATTCCTGCCAGTTTTTCCTTTTCCAAAGCGGTGTAGTCGCATTCGGAAAAGTCTTTCCCTTCCGGTTTGTCCGGCTTTTTTGAGAGAGCCTCCATGAGAGAGGTGTTTTCGTCATAGACGATGTCCTCTGCCCGATGCTTCTCCTCTGTACCGGAAACATGACCTTTTAATTGGGCAGATACCAAGGCAAACAGGTGCTCTACATAGTTTTTGACCCAAGAGGTTGGGCCGTTGGAAGCGTAGCTTCTTCCTTTTTTGTCATACCAGATTGACATAAAATCACTCCTTTGATAATTTTTGCAGAAGGCGCATTCTGCAAGAAGAGTATAATACGAAAACCGGTGTCATGCCGTGCCATAAACTATAGAAAAAGGAAAATAGCCAAAATACAGGGAAAGACAAAGCTGTTTTAAAATAAATTTTGGAAAACTCTTGACAAGAAAGTTCGTGCGTGATATAATAAATCCCTGTGATGTAGGGGTATAGCTCAGTTGGTAGAGCAACGGTCTCCAAAACCGCGTGCCGGGAGTTCGAGTCTCTCTACCCCTGCCAAAATCCCCGTTCTCATAGGAGAACGGGGATTTCCAACAATAACAGAAACTCGGGGCGTGGCGCAGCTTGGTAGCGCACCTGGTTTGGGACCAGGGGGCCGCAGGTTCGAATCCTGTCGCCCCGACCAGAAAAAAGCACTTCTTCGGAAGTGCTTTTTTCAACTAAATCCGTCTTGCGACGGAATAAAT